>JBBRFU010000011.1:0-47585 GCA_038241315.1 Acidimicrobiales bacterium
AGCTTGGCGCCGTGGCGGATGATGCCGTTGTACTCCTGGTCGACGCCGGGGAGGAACCCGGGCACGTCGACGAAGGTCACCAGCGGGATGTTGAACGAGTCGCAGGTCCGCACGAAGCGGGCCGCCTTCTCGGAGGCCTCGATGTCGAGGACGCCGGCGTACGACGACGGCTGGTTGCCGACCACGCCCACCGAGCGGCCGCCGAGGCGCACGAAGCCGCACACGATGTTGGTGGCCCACTTGGGGAAGTACTCGAAGTACTCGTTGTCGTCGGCCACCGCCTTGACGACCTCGCGCATGTCGTAGGGCACGTTGGCGCTGTCGGGCATGAGGTCGATCAGCTCGGGCGTGGGCCGGTCGTGGGGGTCGCCGCCGTCGAGCTCGGGTGCCGTCTCCAGGTTGTTCGACGGGAGGAACGACAGCAGGAAGCGCACGTCGTCGAGGCAGGCCTTGTCGTCGGGGGCCGTGAAGGCGGCGATGCCCGACTTGGTGGAGTGGGGGCCGGCGCCGCCGAGCTCCTGCTGGGTGACGTCCTCGCCCGTCACCGTCTTCACCACGTCGGGGCCGGTGATGAACATGTACGAGGTGTCCTCGACCATGAACACGAAGTCGGTCATGGCCGGGCTGTAGACCGCGCCGCCGGCGCACGGGCCCATGATCACGCTGATCTGGGGCACCACGCCCGACGACTTCACGTTGCGGTAGAAGATGCCGCCGTAGGACGCCAGGCTGACCGGGCCCTCCTGGATGCGGGCGCCGGCACCGTCGTTGAGCCCCACCACGGGGGCGCCGACCTTGAGCGCCATGTCCATGAGCTTGTGCATCTTCTCGGCGAACACCTCGCCGAGCGCCCCGCCGAAGAGGGTGAAGTCCTGGGAGAACACGAAGATCTTCCGACCCTCGACGGTGCCCCAGCCGGTGATCACGCCGTCGGTGTAGGGCCGCTCGACGATGTCGGGGTTGCGGTGGCGGGCGAGCATGTCGAGCTCGCGGAACGAGCCCTCGTCGAGCAGGTACTCGATGCGCTCCCGGGCGAGCATCTTGCCGCGGTCGTGCTGGCGCTGGATCGAACGCTCCGACCCCGGGGCGCGGGCCTGCTCCTTGCGGGCGTGCAGGTCGGCGAGACGCTCACGAATGGGGTGCTCGGGCATGGTGGTCAACCTAGGCGCGGCCCGATTCCCCGAGGAAACCGTGCGGTCGGTCACACGTCGGGTCCCCCGGGCCCCGCCGGTCCCGCCCGTCCGACCCGTCGCAGGCCCCCGCCGGACGGCCGAGCAGAGCCCGGCCCGATGGGGCAGGGTTGCGCCGTGACCGACACCCCGCGCCTCCCTCCCCTGCCCCCCGACGGCCGTGATCCGCGGACCGACGAGCTGCTGCGGTCGCTGCGCCCCGATCCCGAGGGCGACGACATGAACCTCTTCACCACCTTGGCCCACCACCCGCGGCTGCTGAAGCGGTGGTCCGCCTTCGGCGGCATGCTCCTGGCGGGTGGCGCCCTCCCGGCCCGGGACCGCGAGGTGCTGATCCTGCGGACGGCGGCCAACACCGGGGCCGACTACGAGTGGGGCCACCACCTGCCCATCGGCCGCCACGCCGGGCTCACCGACGAGGAGATGGCCGGCCTGGCCCGCTTCACCGCCACCGGGCGCGCCCCCCACGACGACCTGCTGGTCCGGGCCGCCGACGAGCTCCACGCCGATTCGGTGATCGGCAACGACACCTGGGACGCGCTGGCCGCCGTCTACGACGAGCAGCAGCTCATCGAGGTCTGCATGGTGGTCGGCCAATACCACCTGGTCGGCTTCACCCTGAACTCCCTGCGCATCCAGCGCGAGGCCGGCGTGGCGGGGCTGCCGGCATGAGCGGCCGCCGGCTCGAGGGCCGCAAGATCCTGGTGGTGGGCGCGGGCACCCGACCCAACGGCGACCCCGAGGCGCCCCCCGGCAACGGTCGGGCCATCGCCGTGGCCGCGGCGCGCGAGGGGGCCACCGTCGCCTGCGCCGACATCGATCGGGCGTCGGCCAAGGAGACCGCCACCCTCGTGCGGGACGAGGGCGGCCACGCCCAGATCATCACCGCCGACGTGGCCGACCCCGCGCAGTGCGCCACCATGGTCGCCGAGGCGGCCGAGCTGCTCGAGGGCCTCGACGGCCTCGTCCTCAACGTCGGCATCGGCGCCGGCACCTGGCTCGACGGCACGACGGTCGCGGACTGGGACGCCGTCTTCGCGGTGAACGTCCGCGCCCACTTCCTCGCCTGCCAGGCGGCGCTGCCCGTGCTCGCCGACGGCTCGTCGATCGTGTTCGTGTCGTCGGTCGCCGGCCTCCGCCCGGGCAGCCGCATCCCGGCCTACGACGCGTCCAAGGCCGCCCTCGCCGGGCTCAACCGCCACGTCGCCTTCGAGGGCGCCCGTCGCGGCATCCGGGCCAACGTGGTGGCCCCCGGCCTCATCGACACCCCGCTCGGCCGCCTGGCCACCGAGGGCCGCCCCAGCCGGGCAAAGGCTCCCGTCGCCCTGGGCCGTCAGGGCACCGCGTGGGAGGTCGCGGCGCCGGTGGTGTTCCTGCTCAGCGACGACGCCAGCTACATCACCGGCCAGCACCTCGCCGTCGACGGCGGCCTCTCCACCCTGTGATCCCGGGCGTCCCGCCCGGCGCCGTCCGGGCGTGGTCCCTTCTCGTGGCCGCACGACCCGCCTGCGGTGCACCTCGCACGAGAACCGATCCACCCGCCGGCTGTCGGTTCAGAAGCGGGCGACGTCGAGGACGCGCTCGGCCACCGCGGCGTCGCCGACCACGTCGAGGGTGGCGAGCGGGCGGCGACGCCAGAGGGTGAGGAGGAGGTCCTCGGCGCGACCCCGCAGGGCCACGTCGCCCTTGGCGTGGGTGGCCTGCACCTCGACGCCGTCGGGCGTGAAGGTGAGCAGCCACTCGGCGCCGTCGGCCGGGGCCGGGTCGTCGGTGCCGTGCACGTGGACGGTGCGGCCGACGAGGTCGTCGGGGAAGGCGCCGTTGCGCTGCTGCCAGCGGGTGGCGAGGAACAACGTGGCCCACTCGTCGATGGCGTCCGCGGCCCCGTCGACGGCGAGCGGTGCCGGCGACGGCCCGCCGGCCGCGTGCACGGCGTCGGCGGCGTCGACGCGGTGGACCGCGACCTCGTGGGCCTGGCGGCGGTACCAGAAGCCGGCGTCGCCCAGCCCGGTGAAGTTCACCACCGGCTCGGCGGCGTCGTGGCGGGCCAGCTCCGCCAGCACCCCTTCGAGCGCCTCGCGGTAGGCGGGGATGGCGTCGGGCCCCGTGGGGATGCCGGCGAGGTCGGTGGCCAGCTCGGCGCCAGGGCCGGCGGCGAGGGTGGCGGTGACCCACTGGTGGACCTTGCCGGTGTGGCGGAGGACCCGCTCGACCGTCCAGTCGGGCAGCGTGGGCACCGGTGCCCCCAGCGCCTCCACTGGTACGTCGGCCAGCCGCTCACCCTCGGTCCGCAGCAGCTCCAGGTACCGGTTCGCATCCATCTCCGCAGTCTGCCCGCGCCCCACCACCCCGCCGGCCCCGGTCCTCGCTGACCGCCTGCCTCACCGACCCGGCCGGTCGGCGGCTTTGCAGCAGGGCCGTCGGAATCCCCGCCTCGCGGATAGGTTCGTCCGGCGCCGGTCAGGGGACGGGCACGAGGAGCACCCATGAGCGACCGATCGAACCGTCGACACCGCCTCGCGGCGGTGGCGCTGGCCACCACGTTGCTGGCGGCCTCCGCCTGCTCGTCCGACGACGACGGCGACGCTTCCCCGAGCGGCGGGAAGGCCACGACCACCACCAGCGGTGGATCGGTGGGGACGCCGGAGGAGCGGACCTGCGACCAGGGGGCCACCGGCGACCTGGGCGGCGCCGAGGCCGTGGCCGGGTCCGCGTCGGACTGGACGATCACGTCGTTCGACGGCACCGAGATCCGGGCCCACTGGTTCCCCACCGACGCCGAGCCCGCCGGCCGCGAGACCGGTGACGACGAGGCCGGTGACGACGAGACCGCCACCACCGAGGCCGGCGACGGGGCGGGCCCCGACGGGGCGCCGACCATCCTCATGGGCCCGGGGTGGTCGCTGGCGGGCGACACGTCGCTGGAGGAGGGGAGCGTCCTGTTCGGCGCCCTCAACATCCCGGCCATGTTGGCGCACGGCTACAACGTCCTCACGTGGGACCCCCGGGGGTTCGGCGAGTCCACCGGCGTCGCCTCGGTGAACGACCCCGACCTCGAGGGCCGCGACGTGCAGGTGCTGCTCGATTGGGTCGCCGAGCAGCCCGAGGCCCGCACCGACGCCGACGGCGACCCGCGGGTGGGCATGGTGGGCGTCTCCTACGGCGGCGGCATCCAGCTCACCACCGCCGCCATCGACTGCCGGGTCGACGCCCTCGTGCCCAACATCGCCTGGCACTCCCTGGAGACCTCCCTGTTCAAGGCCCGCACCGTGAAGCAAGGCTGGGCCTCGGTGCTCACCACCACGGCGAGCGGCGGCCAGCTCGACCCGCACATCACCAGCGCCTCCGCCTCGGGCACCGCCACGGGCACGCTCAGCGAGGAGGACGAGGCCTGGTTCGCGGATCGCGGCCCCGGTGACCTGGTGGCCGACATCGATGTGCCCACCCTGTTCGTCCACGGCACCGTCGACACCCTGTTCACCCTCGACGAGGCCATCACCAACCACCAGATCCTCCTCGACAACGACGTGGCCACCGCGATGATCTGGTACTGCGGGGGCCACGGCGTCTGCCTGACCGATCCCGGCGACCCGTCCCGCCTGTCCGCGGCCGCCTTCGCCTGGCTCGACCGCTACGTGGCCGACGTGGCGTCGGCGCCCGAGGTGGCCGCCTTCGAGACGCTCGACCAGGACGGCACCACGTGGACCGCCGACCGCTACCCCACCGAGGCCGACGAGACCCTCGAGGCCAGCGGCTCGGGTGAGCTCGCCCTGGAGGCCAGCAGCGCAGCCGGGCCGGTCGAGGTGCCGGTCGGGACCGGCGACGTGCTCGCCGGGCTCGTCGAGCCCATCACCCCGGGGCCGGCCGACGAGAGCATCGAGGTGGGCATCGACCCGGGCGAGCTCGACGGCCTCGCCCTCGGTGCCCCCACCGTCTCCCTCACCTACACGGGCACGATCGGCGACGGGGACCGACCGGTCCGGGCCTTCGCCCAGCTGGTGGACGACGAGCTCGGCGTGGTGGTGGGCAACCAGATCACCCCGTTCGCCCTGGAGCTCGACGGCGAGGAGCACACCGTGGAGGTCGAGCTGGAGGTCATCTCGCAGCGGGTGGCGCCCGGTCGCACCCTGACCCTCCAGCTCGTGGCCACCACGCCGGCCTACGCCCTGCCCCGCCTGGGCGGGACGGTCTCGTTCGAGAGCATCGAGGTCACCGTCCCCGTGGTCACCGAGGGCCTCACCGAGGTGCCCACCGAGCAGGGCGGCGAAGAGGCCGTGGTCGGCTGAGCCTCGCGCCGGCTGCCCGCTCCGGCCCGGCCGGCAGCCGGTCGGGCCGATAGCCGGTCGAGCTCGGCGGTCGATCGAGGAGCGCCGGTCGTGCCCGCTCAGGCCCGGGCGTCCTCGGCGCCCGGGCCGCCGCCGGCCCCCTCGGGCACCGCGGGGACCTGACCGGTCGTGCCGGTGGGGTTCTGCAGGTTGAGGCCGTCCGCGGCGTCGAAGAGGTGCACCCGGTCCATGTCGAGCCAGAGCTCGAGGTCCTGGCCCTCGGTGGCCTCGCTGCCGGCGTCGAGGCGGGCCACCACCTGGGCGCCCTCCTTGTTGCCGAACTCCACGGTGCCGAGGTCCTCGGCGTACTCCTGGAGCTCGTCGCGGCCCTCGCCCGGGTCGACCGTGAAGTAGGCGTAGAGCTCTGCGCCCATCCACTCGATCACGTCGATCTTCGCCGTGAAGGTGACGCCGTGGCTGCGAGCCTCCTCCGACACGAGGGCGGCGTCCTCGAAGTGCTCGGGCCGGATGCCGGCCACCAGCCGGTCGGAGTGGCGGCCCCGCAGGCGCTGGCGCATGGTGTCGGGCACCTCGAAGTCGACCATGGGCAGGTGCAGTCGGTCGCCCTCGAGGTGGGCCGGCAGCAGGTTCATGGCCGGAGACCCGATGAAGCCGGCCACGAAGAGGTTGTTGGGCGAGTTGTAGAGCTCCCGGGGCGAGCCCACCTGCTGGACGAAGCCCTTGCGCATGACCGCCACCCGGTCGCCGAGGGTGAGGGCCTCGGTCTGGTCGTGGGTGACGTAGACCGTGGTGGTGCCGAGCTTCTGCTGGAGCTTGGAGATGGCGGTGCGCATCTGGACCCGCAGCTTGGCGTCGAGGTTGGAGAGCGGCTCGTCCATCAAGAACGCCGCGGTGCCCTCACGGACGATGGCACGGCCCATGGCCACCCGCTGGCGCTGCCCGCCGGAGAGGTTGGCGGGCTTGCGCTGGAGCAGCTCGTCGAGCTCGAGGATCGCCGAGGCCTCGGCCACCCGACGCTTCACCTCGTCCGGGGGCGTCTTCTTGATGCGCAGGGGGAACGCCATGTTCTCCCACACGGTCATGTGCGGATAGATGGCGTAGCTCTGGAACACCATGGCCATGTTGCGGTCCTTGGGGTCGAGGTCGTTCACGACCTTCCCGTCGACCTTGAGCTCGCCGTCGCTGATGTCTTGGAGGCCCACGATCATGTTGAGCAGGGTGCTCTTCCCGCAGCCCGAGGGGCCGACGAGGATGAAGAACTCGCCGTCGCCGATGGTGAAGTCGGCCTCGTGCACGGCCACGGTGCCGTCGGGGTACCGCTTGGTGAGCTTGTCGAGGACGATCTCGGCCATGTGCGTGGCTCCTGGTGTGCGGGGTGGGACGGTCCCCGGTCGGCGGCGACCGGGGTGGGCGGACGGGGTCGGTCAGCCCTTCACCGCGCCGGACGTCAGCCCGGCCACGATGCGGCGCTGGAAGAGCAGGACCATCACGATGATGGGGATGGTGACCACCACCGAAGCGGCGGCGATCTGACCGGTGGGGAAGTCGAACTGCGACGAGCCGGTGAAGAAGGTGATGGCCGCCGGCACGGTGCGGGCCTGGTCGGTGGAGGTGAGCGCCGTGGCGAACAGGAAGTCGTTCCAGGCGAAGATGAACACGAGGATCGCGGAGGTGAACATGCCCGGCGCGGCGAGCGGGGCGATGACCTTCCGGAACGCCTGGAACGAGGTGGCCCCGTCGACGCGCGCCGCCTTGTCGAGGTCCCACGGGATCTCCCGGAAGAAGGCCGAGAGCGTCCAGATCGCCATCGGCAGCGTGAACGTCATGTAGGGGATGATCAGCCCCGCCCACGTGTCGAACAGGCCCAGCGAGCGCCACATGTTGAACAGCGGGCCGATGATCGCCACCGGCGGGAACATGGCGATGGCGAGCGCGCCCGACATGATCAGCGTCTTGCCCGGGAAGTCGAGGCGCACGATCGCGTAGGCGGCGAAGGTGGCGAGGGTGACCGCCAGCAACGTGGAGATCAGGGCGATGCCCAAGGAGTTCTTCAGCGCGGCGGGGAACTGGGGATCGTCGAAGACGGCGGTGAAGTTGTCGAAGTTGAGGTTCCTCGGCAGGAAGCCGCCCTGGCTGATCTCGTCGGCGGGCTTGAGCGACAGGGAGACGATCCACGCGACCGGCACGAGGGCGTAGAGGATCACCACCACGATCCCGGCGCCCCAGAAGATGCGGTCGCGCGTGCTGCGGTGCTCGTTCACGATGCGTCCCCTCGTTGCTGGGCGAGACTGGTGCCGAAGCCCTTCACGAAGAGGAAGGCGATGATCAGCACGCAGACGAAGATCAGGACCGACAGCGCCGAGCCGAGCCCGAGGTTCAAGCGGCTGATCAGCGTCTGGTAGGCGATGATCGAGACCGACTCGGTGTTCTGGGCGCCGCGGGTCTGCACGTAGATCGTGTCGAAGATGCGGAAGGCGTCGAGGGTGCGGAACAGCACCGCCACCAGGATCGCCGGCTTCATCAGCGGGATGATGATCTTGCGGAGCCGCTGGGTGGTGCTGGCGCCGTCGACGCGGGCCGCGTCCACCGCGTCCTGGGGCACGAGCGTGAACCCGGCCAGCAGGAGCAGCGACATGAACGGCGTGGTCTTCCAGACCTCGGTGGCGATGATCACCACGTAGCTCGACCACTGCTCGGTGAACCAGCTCTGCTCGAGGCCGGTCATCGAGTTGACGAAGCCGGTGGTGGGGTCGAAGGCGAACCGCCAGGTGAAGGCGGCCACCACGGTGATGATCCCGTAGGGCACCAGGATCGCCGAGCGCACCACCGACCGCCCGAAGATCACCTTGTGCATCACGTACGCCAGGGCGAACCCGAGGATCAGCTCCACCACCACCGAGGCCACCGTGATCACGAGCGTGTTGGTGAGGTCCTGCCACCAGAGGCTGTTGCCCAGCACGGCGCCGTAGTTGCGGAAGCCGATGAACTCGCGGTCGTCGGGACGGCGCAGGTCGTAGCGCTGGAGCGAGAGCCAGAAGGCGTAGAGGATCGGGTACGCCGTCACGAGGAGCATCACGAACACGGCGGGCGCGCACAGCATCCACCCGAGCTTCCGCTCCGACTGGGCTCGCGCGCTGCGCTTCCGCTTGGGGGCGGGAGCGGGCTCTCGATCGGGCACCACCTCCCCGCGGGCGGCCGCGCCGGCGGCGGCGCCCGAGGTGACGCTCACAGCAGTCCCTCCCCGTTGAGCGCGTCGGTGATGGCGTCTCGCAGTCGTCCCACGTCCTGCTCCGGATCGATGTCTCGGGTGGGGTGGAGCGTCCGGGAGATCGCCAGCGCCACGTCGTTGTAGTACGGCGTCTGGGGGCGCACGACGGCGTCCTGGAGCTCCGCCTTGATCACGTCGGCGTAGGGGAACGCCTGCACCTCGGTGCCGCCGGCGTCCACCGTGGCCTCGGTGAGCTCGGGATCGTCGTAGAGCGCCTCGCTCACCGGCAGCAGGCCGCCGGACGTGGCGTTGACGATCTGGTTCTCCTCGCGGACCAGGCAGGCCACCGCCTCGGCCGCCAGCTCGGGGTTGTCGGAGTAGCCGCCGATGCCGAGGTTGAACCCGCCGATGGTCACCTTCGACGGGGTGTCGGCGTCCACCGCCGGGTACCGGGCCCACCGCATCTGCTCGGCGATCGCCGGCGCGTTGGCGTTGGCCGACGGCCAGACGAAGGAGTAGTTGGTCATGAAGGCGGCGTTGCCCCGCTCCCACTCCAGCCGTCCGTCGTCCTCGCGTGCGGTGGCGAAGTTGTCGGGGGTGGAGGGCGAGCGGGAGAGGTCCCGCATGATCTCCAGCGCCCGGACGGTGGGCCCCTCCTCGAGGGACACCTCGGTGCCGTCCTCGCTGAGGACGTGGCCGCCGGCCGACTCCAGCAGGGCGGTGAACCACACCACCAGGCCCTCGTAGCGCTGGCCCTGGCCGAGGATGAGGTCGGGCTCGCCGGCCTCGCGCAGGCGGGCGGCCTCCTCGATCATCTCGTCCCAGGTGGTCGGCGGCTCCGGGGTCACGTCCTCCCGGTACCAGAGCATCTGGGCGTTGCTGTTGAACGGCGCCGCGTAGAGCTGGTCCTGGTAGGTGGCGGATTGGATGGCGGGCTCGAGCCGCCCCTCGGTCACCGCCTCCAACTGCTCGTCGGGGATGGGCACGACCCACCCGGCCTCGGCGAACTCGGCGGTCCAGATGACGTCCATGCCGATGATGTCGATGTCGCTGTCCTTGGCGGCCAGGCGGCGCACCAGCTGCTCGCGCTGCTCGTCGGCGTTGTTCGGCAGGTCGACCGTCTCGATCCGGTAGCGCCCGCCCGCATCCTCGTTGCAGAACGAGGCCGCGTCGCGGAAGGCGCCGGAGGGCTCGTTGTAGACGTACCAGCGGAGCACGTTGCCGCCGCCCCCGCCGCCACCGCCACAGGCGCTCAGCCCGGCGGCGAACAGGGCCGCGACGACCAGCGCGATCCGGGCGTGACGGCGAGGGCGATCGGTGCGGCTCGTCGTCGTCATCGCTGCCCTCTCTCTCCGGCGAGCCGCCCGTCGAGCGGTCGCCCGGGCCGGGAGCTCCATGTGACAAACGGCATACCCCGTTCGGATCGCTCCAGACTCGCGGTCGCCCCGACGGCCGGTCGGCGGCCCCCTGGTGCCGGGATCTGGTCCGGCGCAGCGATCTACGCTCCGGCGATGGACCTGCCGGTGATGCCCCCGCTCCTGCCGATGCTGGCCAAGTCCACCCCGGAGCTCCCCGACGCCCCCGAGGGCGACTACTGGTTCGAGCCGAAGTGGGACGGCTTCCGCTGCATCGTGTTCCGCGACGGCGACGAGATCGAGCTCGGGTCCCGCAACGACCGCCCCCTCACCCGTTACTTCCCGGAGCTGCTCGACCCCCTGCGCGCCGCGCTCCCCGAGCGGTGCGTCGTCGACGGAGAGGTGGTCGTGGCCGGCCCGGGCGGGCTCGACTTCGATGCCCTCCAGCAGCGCATCCACCCGGCGGCGTCGCGGGTCGACCTCCTCGCCACCGAGACCCCGGCGTCGTTCGTGGCCTTCGACCTGTTGGCGCTGGGCGACGACGACCTCCTCACCACCCCGCTCGCCGAGCGCCGACGCCTCCTCGAGGAGGCCCTGGCCGACGTCGAGCCGCCACTGCACCTCACGCCGGGGACGTTCGACCGGGGCGTGGCCACCGACTGGTTCTCCCGGTTCGAGGGCGCCGGGCTCGACGGGGTGATGGCCAAGGCCGCCGACGGCGTCTACCAGCCCAACAAGCGCACCCAGCTCAAGGTGAAGCACCTCCGGACGGCCGACTGCGTGGTCGGCGGCTTCCGCGAGCACAAGAGCGGCGACGGGCCCGGGTCCCTCATGCTCGGCCTCTACGACGAGGAGGGCCGCCTCCACAACCTCGGCGTGGCCTCGTCGTTCTCCGCCGCTCGACGGGGCGAGCTCCGCGGCGAGCTGGCGCCCTACGTCGCCGCCGACCTGGCCGGCCACCCCTGGGGCGGGTGGGCCGACGCCGAGGCCCACGCCTCCTCCACCACCGGCCGGCTGCCCGGGGCCACCTCCCGCTGGAACGCCAAGAAGGACCTCTCGTTCACGCCCCTCCGACCCGAGCTGGTCGTGGAGGTGGCCTACGAGCGGGTCGACAACGGGCGCTTCCGCCACACGGCCCGCTTCCAGCGCTGGCGGCCCGACAAGGACCCGGCGAGCTGCACCTTCGAGCAACTCGAGGTGGTGCCGCCGCTGGAGCTGTCACTCGCCCTCGGCGGCGACCTCGGCACCCGTCGGTGACCACGCCGATCTCCCGGGGCCCCCGCCCCCGCGCCACCGCTCGGGCGGCCGTCCTCCTCGCCGGGGCCGTCGTGGCCGCCACGCTGTCGGCCTGCTCGGCCTCGGGCGGCGAGCGCCCCGAGGCGTCCCCCGAGCCCGGCCAGACCACCACCTCCGCCCCTGAGGCCGGCGAGGCGACGCCGCCAGCCGCCCCGGCTCCGGGCGACCCGCCCGATGCGGCCGCCGACGACGTCCCCGACGAGGTCTTCGGCGGCCTCGGCGACCCCCGCATCGACGTGCGCCACTACGAGGTGGTCGTGACCGCGGATCCCGGCCGCGCCGAGCTGTCGGGCACGGCCACGCTGACCCTCGCCGCCACCACCGAGGAGCCGCTCCCCTCGTTCACCCTCGACCTCAAGGGGCCCACGGTGTCCGCCGTGGAGGTCGACGGCGAGGCGGCGGAGGTCGACGAGGCACCCGAGGAGCTGGAGATCACGCCGACCGAGGCGCTCCGACCGGGGGTGGAGGTGGAGGTGGCCATCACCTACGCCGGCGAGCCCGAGCTGGCCGAGTTCCCGGGCCTGGGCGTCCCGGTGGGCTGGCAGGCCGACTCCGAGGGTGGCTGGTTCACCATGTCCGAGCCCGACGGCACCTCCACCTGGGTGCCGGTGAACGAGCACCCCTCCGACAAGGCCACCTGGACGATCACCCTCGACACGCCCGCCGACCAGGTGGGCGTGGCCAACGGGCGGCTCGTGTCCCGCGAGGTGCAGGGCGACCGGCGACGCTGGGTGTGGGAGACCGACGAGCCGATGGCCACCTACCTCGTGCTCGCCGCGGTGGGCGACTACGACCTGGTGGAGCGGACCGGTCCCGGCGGCGTGCGCATCGTGTTGGCCTTCCCGACCTCCCTGCCCGAGGCGCGGCGCGCCGGCTTCGACGAGCTCGACGACATCCTCACCTTCTTCGAGGACACCTTCGGGGGGATGCCCGACGACGACAGCGGCGCCATCGTGGTGGCCACCCCCCTGGGCCTGGCCCTGGAGACCCAGACCCGGCCGCTCTTCGGCATCGACGCGGTGGGCTCCGAGGAGGTGTGGGCGCTCGCCCACGAGATCGCGCACCAGTGGTACGGCAACGCCGTGTCCCCGGCCTCCTGGGCCGACCTCTGGCTCAACGAGGGCTTCGCCACCTACGCCGACTGGCTCTACCTGGACCACACCGGCCGGGTCGACGTGGCCGACTCGGCGGGCGGCCGGGGCGACGTGATCCCCAGCCGCGGCCTGGCGGTGCTCGACCCCGAGGCCGCCGGCACGTTCGACGGCGCGGTGTACGACGGCGGCGCCCGGACCCTCCACGCCCTCCGGCTCACCGTGGGCGACGACGCCTTCTTCGAGATCCTCGAGCGGTGGTACGCCGAGCACGACGGCACCAGCGTGACCACCGCCGACTTCACGGACCTGGCCGAGGAGGTGGCGGGCGAGGACCTGGAGGCCTTCTTCGACGACTGGCTCCGCGCCGAGGAGCAGCCCGACCTGCCCGAGTAGAGCCACGTCCCGTGGCGGGCCCGCCGCGATCTCCGTTTGCGGGTGTCCGATGGCGACCGGTAGCGTGCCCTTCGCCCCGGAGACGGGGTGGGACCCCGATGTCCTCGGGCATCGGGTTCTGTGGTCCCGTGGTGCAGTTTGGAGTGCACGCCGGCCTGTCAAGCCGGAGGTCGCGGGTTCAAATCCCGTCGGGACCGCTCCGGCGGTCGGATTCGTCCGACCGCCGGACAACCACGGTCGGGTAGCTCAGTTGGCAGAGCGATCGCCTGAAAAGCGATAGGTCACCGGATCGACGCCGGTTCCGACCACCGGTCGACCACCAGGTCAGCCCCCACCAGGGAGCTGACCTGGTGTCGTTTTCGCCCTCCGCCACGCCCCACCGCGCAACCCACGTGCAACAGCTCCGATGCCGATGAGGGTCGGGAGGCGGTGCCAGGGCTCGGCTCCGTCCAGCAGCGCCGGGCCGGTCAGTCACCGAAGCTTGCGCCACGAAAGCGCAACCGCATCAAACCGTCCGGCTGGTCGGGGTGACGAGTCACCTGAGGAGGCTGCCTGCGGACCCGGTCACCCGCACAAGAGCCGGGCGGCGATGGCGTCGACCTCGACGGGTCGTGTGGTGTCGACCGTGATCGTCCGCCCGATTCCCAACGGCCCCAGGCGAACCAGCGCCTCGAACTGCTCGATCAGGTCGGCCTCACGCCGCTCGGCATCGCCGTGACCCGGGTGCCGTCGCCTCGAGAGAAAGCGCGACGCCGCAACCGCTGGTGGGCACTCGCAGAACACCTCGAGCGACGGGCCGAGCGACCTCAGCCACTCCGTCGGGGTGCCCGACGTGGTCGACAGCTCGGGCCGGCGCCAGAACGACACGAGCACCGCGCCGCCGAGCGCGCGCTGCGCCGCGCCCTGGAACAACACGTCGGCCTCTCGACTCAAACGGGTGCGTCGGCTCTGGTCCACGTCATCGTCCTCGGTGAAGAGGGGGACCAGGAGGTCGTCCTTGTCGAGCACGGGCAGCCCGAGGACAGGACCGAGCTGCCGGCCGAGGGTCGACTTCCCGCTCGCTGGGAGGCCCGACACGACCACGAACCGCACCGGCTGCGGTGCGGGGTCGTCAGCCCAGACGTCGTCGTCCCGGTCGACCTCAGCCACCCGACGAGCCTGCCAGCCCCGCGGGTCTGCCGGGCCTCGAGATTCCGCTGCGGTCGTCGCCGTAGCCTCCGCACGTGGACGAGCTGCGGATCGACGTCGGAGGGGTGCCGGCGAGGCTCTACCGGCCACCGCACGCCGACGCGGTCCTCCTCCTCGGTCACGGGGGAGGACACAGCAAGGACACACCGAGGTTCGAGCGGCTCGCCCGTCGCTACGCCGACGAGACCGGGCTGGCGGTCGCGTGCATCGACGCGGTCGATCACGGGGAGCGACGGCGCACCCCTGCAGGCGCCCTCCCGTCCGGCTGGCACTCCAGGACCATCGACCGGATGATCCAGGATTGGCACGCGACCGCGACCGCCCTGGCGGACATCGGGCCGGCGGTCGCCTACGTCGGGTTCTCCATGGGGGCGATCTTCGGCTTCCCGACCGTCGCCGAGATGCCGACCGTCCAGGCGGCCGTGTTCATCGCCGGCGGCGTACCCAGCGGCGGCGGGATCGACGATCCTCGACTGGGCCCGCGCCTCGTCGACGCCGCATCGTCGCTCCAAGGCCGTCAGGTGCTCATGCTGAACAAGGCCGATGACGAGATCTTCCCGATCGACGGCGTGCACGCGGTCTTCGATGCCATCCCGGGAGCGACGAAGGAGCTGCAGTTCTGGGAGGGGGCCCACAACGATTGGCCGCCCGACCTCATCACCGCCTCGGTCGGCTTCCTCCGCCAGCACCTGGCACCGCGCTGACCAGACCGCGCTGACCGGACCGCGCATCGTCGCCGGCGGCCGCGAGGACGAGCCCGCCGTGGACGTGGTGCGGGCACCGATGGGTTTGCGTCGGGGGGACGGTCTGCCCTGCGACCGGTCGGACGGCCGGAGGAGCGGACGAGATCAGCGGAGGTGACGCAGGTGGCTGCGGTGGACGTGTTGACCGAGGGCATCGTGATGGGCGAGTCGGTGCGGTGGCACGACGATCGGGCCTGGCTGTGCGACTGGGGCGCCGGGACGCTGCTGACCGTGGACGCCAGCGGCACGGCCCGGCCCGTCGGCGGGCTGGGGGAGGTGATCCCCTGGTCGGTCGACTGGCTGCCGGACGGTCGGCTCGTCGTGGTGCCCCGATCCGAGGCCTCGCTGGCGCGCGTCGAGCCCGACGGAACGGTCGTCACCCACGCCGACCTCGCCGAGCTGGCGCCGGTGGGGTGCAACGAGCTCGTCGTCGACCGTCGGGGCTTCGCCTACCTGAACCAGATCGGGTACGACATGATGGCCGGCGAGGAGCCTGCTCCCGGCACGGTCCTGGTGGTCACGCCCGATGGCGCAGCCCGCCAGGTCGCCGACGACGTCCACTTCCCGAACGGGATGGCGATCACGCCCGACGGTTCGACGCTGGTGGTGGCCGAGTCCCACGCCAACCGCCTCACCGCGTTCACGATCGAGCCCGACGGTGGCCTGTCGGGCCGCCGGGTCTGGGCCGAGCTGGGCGCCGGCACCCCCGACGGCATCTGCACCGACGCCGAGGGCGCGGTCTGGTACGCCGACGTGCCGAACGAGTGCTGTGTCCGGGTGCGCGAGGGGGGCGAGGTCGCCCAGGTGGTGGAGCTCGATCGAGGCGCCTTCTCCTGCGCCCTCGGCGGACCGGATCGGCGCACGCTCCACATCGCCGCCACCGTCTGGCAGGGCGGCGACACCTTCACCGCCGATCCGCCCTCCGGTCGTCTCCTCACGACGGAGGTCGACGTCGCCGCGGCCGGCTGGCCCTCGCCCTGACCCCGGCCACCCGGGCGAGTGGGCCGTGGACCGCCGTCGTCGTCGTCAGGAGGGGTGCAGCGCCCGGATGTCGAGGACCACGCCGCGACCGCGGACCGCTCGCAGCTCGAGGCCGACCTGCTCGACGCGCATCGCCACGCGGTGCACCAGGGAGCGCATGGACTCCCGGTCCCCGAGCCCACCGGCCTCCTGGTACGCCGCGAGCAGATCCGAGTCGCGGACGAGCCGGCCGAGCCGGGAGATCAGGAGGCGCATGACGGGCAGCTGGGCGTCGGTGATGGCCACCCACCGGCCACCGTGACGGAGCAGACCGTCCTCGTCGAGCGACGGGCCGTCGAGGTCGGGTCCGGGGATCGCCGTCCGGCCGAGGCCGCGAGCGCCGTCGCGCCCACCGATGCTGCTGCTCCGGGACACGAGGTTCGTCGCACCACCGACGTCGGGGGCGGGACTGAGATCGTCCAGCAAGGTGGCCTCCTGGGGAATCGTGCGGGTGCCCGACCCGGGCTCGACCGCTCGTCGCGGTCGGGCCCGGGTCGGGAGGTGCCGGCGGTGGCGCCGGCGGGGGATTCAGATCGAGGCGACCGGCTCCGAGTCGCCGCTGGCCACGACGTACGAGCCGAAGCCCTCGCCGTACCCGGGGGTGCCGTGCTCGAGGATGTCGAGGCCGGCGATCTCCTCCTCCTCGCTCACGCGAAGGCCCACGGTGGCCTTGATGGCGGCGAACAGGGCGACGGCGCAGATCGAGACCCAGGCGAAGACCGCAACCACCCCGATGACCTGGCTGATCAGCTGGTCGAAGCCGCCACCGTAGAAGAGGCCCTGGCTCCAGAAGCCCTCGGAGTCGTTCCGGGCGAACAGGCCCACGCAGATGGTGCCGAAGGCGCCGCAGACGCCGTGCACCGCCACGGCGCCCACCGGGTCGTCGACCTTGAGGACGGACTCGACGAACCCGACGGCGAACACGACGAGGATGCCGGAGAGCCCACCGATGATCAGCGCCGCCTGGGGGGTGACGGCGGCGCAGCCGGCGGTGATGCCGACGAGGCCGGCGAGGAGGCCGTTGCCGGTCATGGCCACGTCGGGCTTCTTGGTGGTGAGCCACACGGTGCCCATCGCGGTGAGCGCACCCATGGCGCCGGCCATGGTGGTGGTGACGGCGATGCCGCCGATGGCGGCGTCGGCCGCCAGCTCCGACCCGGGGTTGAACCCGTACCAGCCGACCAGGAGGATGAAGCAGCCGAGGATGGCGTACGGGACGTTGTGGGCGGGGATGGCACGGGGCTTGCCGTCGGCGTCGTACTTGCCGATGCGGGCGCCGAGGGCGCGAGCGCCCCAGAAGGCCGTCACGCCACCGGTCATGTGCACGATGGTGGAGCCGGCGAAGTCATGGAACGGCGTGCCCATCTGGTAGAGCCAGCCACCACCCCACTGCCAGCGCACGACCACCGGGTAGATCACCAGGCTGATCACGAAGCTGTAGATGAGATACGCCTTGAACTTGGTGCGCTCCGCCATGGCGCCCGAGACGATCGTGGCCGCGGTGGCCGCGAACGCCACCTGGAACATGAAGGTCACCGGCACCGTCAGGTTGCCGTACTGGAACGCCCCGTCGCCGAGGAAGAACCCGTCGGCACCGATGAACTTGCCCGTGCCCTCGAGGGAGCCGCCGTAGGCGATGGCGTAGCCCAGGGCGAGGAACGCCACGGCGCCGGCACAGAAGTCCATGAGGTTCTTGAGCATGATGTTGGCCACGCTCTTGGCCCGGGTGAGCCCGGCCTCCACCAGGGCGAAGCCGGCCTGCATGAAGATCACCAGGACGGCGCAGAGCAGGATCCACACGTTGTCGAGGTTGACCTGGATCGGGTCCACCTCGTCTTGGGCGGCGGCGATGCCGGACGTGGCGAGCACGCCGATGCCGGCGACGGCGCCGGCGACCAGCAACTTGGTGCGGAGGCGTCGGGATCGCCTGGTGATGGGTGGTTCGGGCAGGACGTCGTGCATGGCGGAGCTGTCTCCTCGGGTTGGTGGGTGCCGGCCGAGCACGTCCCGCCTCAGGGGGCGTCCGTGCGCGATCCGGCTGGAGCTGCGCGCTCGGGGCGAGGCGCAGGGGTACGCCCGGGTCGGACGGGCATCGCCGGCGGTGGCGGCGATCCATCCGGTCGGGGCGACCGGACAGCGGTCCCCGGGCGGGTCGGCGGGAGCCGCCGGGGCCGGGAGCGCTGCTAGATGGTGACGGGCGGGCCGCGCGTGGCCGACGCCCGCCTCGGCGCGGCGTCGGGCGGCGGTGCCGTGTCCCGGCGACGACGGGCCACCACCGGCGCGTGGTGGTGGGTGAGCGACGCGGCGACGACGAGCGCCACCACGGCGAGCACGACGGTCAGCTGCACCGGGCTCGGTGCGGTGGGCGCGTCGTCGAGCTTGGCGGTGTCGGGGAGCGCCAGGGCGCCGGCGTGCACCTTGGTGTGGGCCAGGGCGCTCTCGGGCTCGGCGGCCACGAAGCACACGCCGATGAGGAACAAGATGAGCACCAGCGGTTGCAGCCTGCGCACGATCCCTCCTCACTCGGCCCCGGAACGGTTCGGTCCGAACGGCAAGGTAGGGAGCGGTGGTTTCTCGTTCATGCCCCTCGGGTGAACGGATCGACACCGTCGACTGTCTCGAACCTGACCTCGGGTCCGGGACCGACCGCACCCGTCGAAGCGAGCGCCCGGCCCGGGGCGTCAGCGTCAGGTGGTCGGCGCCTCGGCGGGCTACGCGCGTGGACGGGCCTCCCTGCGCTCAGGGCGCGGGCGCCTCGGCGGGGGGTGGGGTGAGGTCGCAGGTGTCGGTGCCGGCGGCGCGGGCGGCGCGGGCCTCGGGGTAGGTGCCGGCGATGTCGGCGAGGGGGACGTCATCGAGCTCGATGGCGATGTCGGCGAAGGCCAGGCTCTGGTCACGGAAGCGCTCGACGTCGATGGCGTCCTCACCGAACGACGGCGCCCACAGGGACCACGGGCCGCTGATGCCGGCGATGGTCGGGATCAACAACCCGTGGAAGTTCGTGCCCAGACCCCCCTGCGAGCAGATGCTCGGCACCTGGTCGGGCGTGGGCGCACCCACGCCCTTCAAGATGGCGGTCCGGGTCAGGCTGCGGCGCTCGACGGCGTCGATCGACGCCTGCACGAGCACCGGGCTCTCCTCGGGCGCGGACCAGGCGAAGATCTCGTCGTCGCCGGTGAGCTCGAGGCGACCGTCGGGGCCGGCCGGCAGGATCTCGCGGGCCCCGAGGTGCTCGGGGGCCAGGACGAAGGCGACGGTGCCCTCGTCGTAGTCCTCGTCGAGCTGGGGCCCGTACCGGAACGTGCCGTCGGCGGTGAAGCCGAGGTGGTTGGTGGTGAGGGCGAACTGGACGTCGCGCGCTCGGCAACGGGCCGGGAGGCTGCCGAGGTGACGAGCCAGCGCGAGGGAGGCGACGGTGCCGTTCTCCTGCACCCAGTTGACGCTGTCGGTGTTGGTGTTGACCACGATGCGCTCGCGCGTCCTCCCCGGCAGGGTGGCGATGAGGTTGCGGGTCGACGCCTCGTCCCACTCGGCGCGGACCACGACGTCGGCGGTGGCCCCCACCTCGGCCAGGTCCAGGAGCCGCTCGGCGACGTCGCTCCCGACGTAGACCGCGGGCACGCGGAACCGGGTGCCGGTGTGCGGGTCCCAGTAGCCGCGGAGCTGGTCGGTGGGCGCGTCCCAGACGAGGATCACGGCAGCGGCGCCGGCCGTGCCCGCGTCGATCAGGATCTGGTCGAGGGGACGCAGGTAGGGCCGGTCGTAGTCGCCCTCCCGGGGCACGTCGTCGGTGAGGTGGTGGCCGATGGCGTCGAACGCCGCATACGGGATCGAGGAGTGGGCGATCTCCTGGACGACGATCTTGCCGGCGGCCTCGGCCGCGGTGATCTCCTGGTCGGCGGCGAGGTGGACGAGCTCGCCGCGGACGCCGTCCTCCGCAGTCGGGAGGGTGAAGGGGACCGCGCCGATCACCTCCACCTCCTCGGCCGACCCCGCCTCGTGGACGGTGAGGCCGCCGGCAGCCGCCAGGTCACGCCCGGGCGTGTCGCCGTCGGCTTCGGGGGTGGGCTGCCAGCGGTCGATCGAGTACTCGTCCCACTCGACCTCCATGCCGGGGACCTCCTCGAGCTCGCCGGCGAGCCAGTCGAGTGAGGCCTCGTGCTGGTCGCTGGCCGGCGAGCGCAGCCCGAAGCCGTTCAGCTCGGCCAGGAGGTCGTGCAGCTCCTCCGGTGTGGCGAAGGCGTCGGCGTCGGCCTCGGTGGGACAGGGCGCCGCCTGATCCACCGTGGTGCTCGTCGCCGCTCTCGGAGCGCCGACCTCGGCCTCGTCGTCGGCGTCGCTGCAGGCACCCGCCAGCAGGAGGACGGTGCACGACAGCGCGGTCACGGCCCGGCTCCGCGGGCGGCGCCCGGTCGGGGCCCGGTGGGGGTGCGGGATCGTGGGCATGGGTCCTCCGTGGTGCGCGGCGGCGAGGAGATCAGGGACGGATGGGGGCGTCCGGTTGGACCACGAGCGGCGCGATCGGCGTGCCGTCGCTCCACGTCCCGGTGGCACGGTGCTCGGGGGTGTCCCCGAGCGCGTGGCGGGGGCGCTCGCCGGCGTGGGCGGCGGCACGCAGGGCGTCCCAGACCTTCCAGCAGACGTTCCAGTCGTAGGCGTCGGCTTCGCCGGGGCGCGACGTGCACACCCCGTGGACCGAGGAGAGGGCGGGCTCACCGTGATCGTCGGCTCGGGTGGCCACGATGGCCTTGTTCGACGACGGGATGTGCCCGAGCTTCGGGAACAGCGCGTTGCACCCACCGTTCGGATCCTCGACGAGGAGCCCTTCGGCACCGACGTGGCACTCCAGGAGCACGGTCGAGGGGATGCCGGCGAGGGAGTCGTCGAGCGACGGCTCCCCGAGCCCATCGAGCCCGGAGTCGTGCGGGTCGTCCAGGAAGATCGCTCGGGGCTCGGGCAGGTCGAGCTCGCGCCACCGGTTGGCGAGGTTCACGGTGAGGATGCCGCCGAACGAGAGCCCGAACCAGCTCACGCGCTCCAGGTCGGGCTGGACGCGTCCGGGCTCGGCGCGCAGGTGGGCGAGCGCGCCCTGGACGCCGGCGAGCGCCGACCGCATGCACGGTTCGATGTCGAACGGCCCCGGGCAGGGCACGGCCACGCCCGTCTGCCACACCGGGTAGATGACCACGCTGCCCCCGAGGACCGTGTGGCGGATGAGCTCGTACACCGAGTCGTAGCCCGAGTACTCGTAGTAGCCGTGCAGCACGATGGCCACCGGGGCCGAGCGCGGCCGAGGCGCGGTGGGCTCGAACACGTACCAGGCATCGGGGCCGGACCCGCCCGAGCTCACCCGCCAGTCGCGGTGGGCCAGGTCGCTGCTCCCCGGGCCGGACACCGGCTGCGACGGCTGGGTCACCCGGGCGCCCGCGGGTGCCGGAACGGACGAGGGAGGCAGCGGCGGCCGGGTCGTGGTGGTGCGCTCGGGCGCCGCACCCGGGCGCTCGACCGCGGCCCCGCCGCCGGCTGCGTCCGAGCAGCCGACGGTGCTCGCCACCACGCTCACGGCGAGGCCGATCACGACGGTGCCCCACCCCCGCCGAGGGCCACGGCCACCTGCGCGCGGCGCCCCTGCCCGACGCCCGACGCGGGCCGCCGCCCGCCCGGCGTCGGTCGGTCGCCGCACGGCTCGTCGCCGGGAGCAGGGCAGGCGCACGTGCCAGCAGGACGCGATGGAGGTGTCGACGGCCCCATTGACCACCGGAACCTCCGAGGTGTCAAGCACCTGACGCCCGCCCTGGCGTGCCTGCCGTCACCCCCGGGCACCGCCCCGAGGCCGGCAGCCGGAGACCGGTCGTGCACGCTCCGTGACCGGTTCCGTGCCGGGCCTGCGCACCGCGCGGCGGGGTGCCGCGACCGGATCGCCGGGCGAGGTGTTGACCACGGATCGTGCTGGAAAAGTGGCACGGCCTCGCAGAGTGACCGTTTCCGCGGTACCCTGGGCGGGCAAGCGGGAGGGCGAGACGTGGGGCGGGGCATGGGTGTCGGAGCGACGAGAGGGTGGTGGTCAGCCACGCTCCACGGTCATCGGAGGGGTTGGCCCCACGGACGGTCACGGCCCGGTCGCGCCCGCCGGACAGCGGCCGACACCCCCGCCCGGTCGATCTTCGTCGACGACGGCCGACGGGCCCGCTGGGGACTGCTCCTCGGGTACGGCACCGGCACGATCCTGGTCGTCTGGGTGGTGCTGGTGGCGGGCTCGGTGGTCGGCTCCGACTGGCTGAGCGGGGCCGACGTGCCGCGGTCCGGCGACGGATCGCGCCACGAGGCGTTCGAATCGCCGAGCCGGGACGACCAGGGCGACACCACCGCGGCTGCGGCCCGTCGTCGGAGCTCCGGTGGGGGCTCGGCCTTCGGCGGCATCCAGGCCCTGACCGTCGCCCGGGCCACCGATCGAGCGCCGGCGGCCCCGTCGGCCCCGCAGCCGTCGACCAACGACGACGCCGATCGGTCGGCGGGGGCCGAGCGGCCGGCCGGCGCGCCGCGGCCCACCGTGGCGAGCTCGGACGGATCGGAGGAGCTGGCGGCGGCGACCGGGTCCCCCGCCGGGGGCGCGGCGGCCACGCCGGTCGTGCTGCCCGACGACGAGACCACCGATGAGGCCGCCTTGGGGATGGCGGACGAGGAGGCAGGCTCCTTCGACGGGCGCGCCCCCGGCCTCGATGGGCCCACCCGATCGGCGCCCTGATGGCCCGGCGCCGCCGCCAGCCCCGGGCGCACTGGTGGCTCCTCGCGCTGGTCCTGGTCCTCCTGATCACCGGGCTCGGCCTCTCGGGGTACGCCACCCACTCGGTGGGCCGGACCGGCACCCAGGCCTCCGGGGGAGCCCGGGTGGCCGCCCTGCCCGAGGGGTCGGGGCCCGTGCTCGACCTCAGCGACGGCCAGGTGCGGACCGCCGCGGCGCCGGCCGGCACGGTGGTGCTGACGTTCGACGACGGCCCCGACCCGCGCTGGACGCCGCAGATCCTCGACATCCTGGCCGAGCACGACGTGCCGGCCACCTTCTTCGTGGTGGGCGCCCGGGCCGGCGCCGAGCCCGGCCTGGTGCGCCGCATCCACCGCGAGGGCCACGAGCTGGGGTCGCACACCTTCAACCACCGGGCCCTCGACGAGCTGCCCGGCTGGGAGCGCGACCTCCAGCTCTCGCTGACGCAGGTGGAGCTGGCGGGCACCGCGGGCATCCACACCTCGCTGTTCCGTCCGCCCTACTCCTCCACCGCCGCGTCGGTCACCCGCCAGGACCTCGCCGAGCTCCGACCACTCGCCGACCAGGGCTACATCATCGTCCTGAGCGACCGGGACAGCCGGGACTGGGACCGCCCCGGGGTCGACGAGATCGTGGAGGCGGCGACGCCGGGCGCCGGCGAGGGCGCGGTCGTCCTGCTCCACGACGGAGGCGGCGATCGCGGGCAGACGGTCGAGGCGCTGGCCGAGCTGATCCCGAGCCTCAAGCGCCGGGGCTTCACCTTCGGGACCGTCTCCGACATCCTCGACGGCAGCGGCTCCGTCGGCAGCCGGTCGGCCGAGGCCCCGGCACCGGTCGCCCGCCGGCTCACCTCCTCGGCCGTGGTGACCCTCCAGCGGGTCGCCACGCTGGCGCTCCAGGCGCTCCAGCTGCTCCTCGCGCCCATCGGCGCGCTGGCCGTGCTCCGCGCCGTGGTGGTGGTGGTGCTGGCCCGCCGCCACGTCCGCGGCCGCCGCCCCCGGCGACGGTCGGGCACCTTCGCACCGCCGGTGTCGATCCTCGTGCCCGCCTACAACGAGGAGGCCGGGGTGGCCTCGGCGGTGGCGTCGCTCGCCGGCGGCGACCACCCCGCGATCGAGGTCATCGTCATCGACGACGGGTCCACCGACGGGACCGCCGCCGCGGTCGAGGCGCTCGACCTGCCCAACGTGCGCGTCATCAGGCAGGTCAACACCGGCAAGCCCGGCGCCCTCAACACCGGGATCGCCGCCGCCACCCACGACCTCATCGTCACCGTCGACGGCGACACGGTCTTCCAACCCGACACCGTCGGCAACCTGGTCCAGCCCTTCGCCGACGAAGCCGTGGGTGCCGTCAGCGGGAACACCAAGGTCATCAACCGCACCGGTCTGCTCGGCCGCTGGCAGCACATCGAGTACGTCATGGGCTTCAACCTCGACCGGCGCATGTACGAGCAGCTCGACTGCATGCCGACCGTGCCGGGAGCCATCGGTGCGTTCCGGCGCGAGGCCCTGGTGGCGGTCGGCGGCGTCAGCGACGAGACCCTGGCCGAGGACACCGACCTCACCATGGCCATCAACCGTGCCGGCTGGCGCGTGGTCTACGAGGAGCGGGCCATCGCCTGGACCGAGGCGCCGTCGTCGCTGAGCGGCCTCTGGCGCCAGCGCTACCGCTGGGCCTACGGGACCATGCAGGCCATGTGGAAGCACCGAGGGGCGGTGCGCGACCGGGAGCACCCGGCTCTCGGTCGGCGGGCGCTGCCGTACCTGTTCCTGTTCCAGATCCTCTTCCCCGTCCTGGCCCCGCTGGTGGACCTCTGGGCCCTCTACGGCCTCGTGTTCCTGGAGCCGCTCCCCGTGCTGGGGGCGTGGGCGGCGTTCAACGCCGTGCAGGTGGTGATCGCCGCCTACGCCTTCCGCCTCGACCGTGAGCGGCTCGGCCCGCTGTGGGCGCTCCCGTTCCAACAGGTCATCTACCGCCAGCTCACCTACCTCCTCGTCATCCAGTCGGTCGTCACCGCCGTGCTGGGCGTGCGGCTGCCGTGGCAGCGCATCGAGCGCACCGGGGCGATCAACCCCGAGGCCGTGGTCCGCAGCGGTGCGGCACGGGCCGCGATCGAGGTGGCGGAGCCCACCTGACGAGGCCGCAGGACCGGGTGAGGAGGATCACGCCCTCGGTGTCTCCCGGCGCGGCCGCCGCGGCCGATGGGACCGGGAACCCCCGCTCGACCCGCCTCAGAGACCGATGACCGCACCCGCACGCACGACCGGCGCCGACGGGTACGACGATCTCGGCCCCTTCGCGGATCCGGCGGTCGTCCGTCGCCTGGTCGCCGGGAGCGCCCTCTACCGGGCGAAGGCCACCGGCCGAGGCCGCTGGGTCCGCCACGACGACGGCGCCGAGGCCGGCTGACCGAGGTCCCTCAGGGCTTGAGCACCACCTTGATGGCGCCGTCCTGCTTCTTCTGGAACATCTCGTAGGCGGCGGGGCCGTCGGCGAGCGGGAGCTGGTGGGTGGTGAGGTCGAGGACGCCGAGCGGATCGGCGGCGTCGTTCACCAGCGGGAGGAGCTGGTCGACCCACCGGCGCACGTTGGCCTGGCCCATGCGGAGGGTCAGCTGCTTGTCGAACATCTGCAGCATCGGCATCGGGTCGGCGGCGCCGCCGTAGACGCCGCTGATGGACAGGGTCCCCCCGCGGCGCACGATGTCGATCGCCGCGAGCAGCGCGCCCAGGCGATCGATCCCGGCCTTGCGCATGAGGGGCGACGCCACCGCGTCGGGGAGCAGGCCCACCAGCGTCTGGGCCACCTTGGCGGCCCCCGAGCCGTGGGCCTCCATGCCCACCGCCTCGATCACCGAGTCGGGGCCGCGGCCGTCGGTGCGGTCGCGGAGCAGGGCCCCGAGGTCGTCGTGCTCGCGCAGGTCGACGGTCTCGATGCCGTGCCGCGACGCCATCTCGAGGCGCTCGGGCACCAGGTCGATCCCGAACACCCGAGCCCCCTGGTGGCGGGCCACCCGGGCGGCCATCTGGCCGATGGGCCCCAGGCCCAGCACGGCCACCGAGCCACCCTCGGGGATGTCGGCGTAGGCGACGGCCTGGTACGCGGTTGGCAACACGTCGGAGAGGAAGAGGAACTGCTCGTCGGGCGGGCCGTCGGGCACCTTGATGGGGCCGTAGTGCGCCTGCGGCACCCGGAGGTACTCGGCCTGGCCGCCGGGCACCTGCCCGTAGAGCTTGGTGTAGCCGAGGAGCGAGGCGCCCGTGCCCTGGTCGCGGTTCTGGGTGGTCTCGCACTGCGACTGGAGGTCCTCGGCGCACATGTGGCAGTGCCCGCAGGAGATGTTGAAGGGCACCACCACCCGATCGCCCGGGGCGATGTGGGTCACCTCGGCGCCGACCTCCTCCACGATGCCCATCGGCTCGTGGCCGAGGATGTCGCCTTCGCCGAGGAAGGGCCCGAAGAGCTCGTAGAGGTGGAGGTCGGAGCCGCAGATCGCGGTGGACGTGACGCGGATGATGGCGTCGGTGGGCACCTCGATCTCGGGGTCGGCGACCTCCTCGATGCGGACGTCGCGCTTGCCGTGCCAGGTCAGTGCCTTCATGGGGGCTCCTACGGTGGGGGGTCCTCGCCCCCTGCCCGGGCGGGCGCCTCCGATGTGGCGGGCCCGCCCCTGATCCGACCTTTCATACCGGTGGGTGAGCCACGGTGACCCGGGCGCTCCCGGCACCCGCCGGAGCCCTCTGGTACCTTCGCCCCCGGCAGTGGTGAACACCGTTCATCAGCGGTCCGGCGCCGTCGGGCGCCGGCGCAAGGGGGCCCTGTGGCACACCGGTTCGGCAGGCGGACGGCGCTCGTGCTCGTGGCGTGGGCGCTGGTGGGCGCCGGCTGCAGCGAGGACCGGGAACCGGCCCGACCCGCCGCCACCCGCTCGCCGGGCGCCGACGCCTGCGCCGACGACCTGCTCGACTGCGCCCGGCGCTCCTCGCTCGCCGACCTCGTCCCCGACCGGGCCACCGAGGCCACGGGCGAGCCCATCACCCTCGGCATGATCAACCAGGAGAACACGCCGGTGGCGTCGTTCCCCGAGCTCAGCCAGGCCACCCAGACGGCCATCGACTTCGTCAACGCCGAGCTGGGCGGGGTCGACGGGAGACCGCTCGAGCTGGAGCTCTGCAACAGCGGCTTCTCGCCCGAGGGCTCCACGGCGTGCGCCCAGGGGTTCGTGGAGGCCGGCGTCCCGGCGGTGCTCGGCGGCATCGACGTGTTCGGCAACGGCATCGCCACGCTGGCCGACAACGACATCCCCTACGTGGGCGGCATCCCGGTCAGCACCCAGTCCGTCACCAGCCCCAACTCCTTCCAGTGGAGCGGCGGCACCTGGGGCGCCACCATCGCCTTCGCCGACCACGCCGCCCGGTCGGGCGCGGAGCGGGCCGCGATCGTCTACGGCGAGTTCGGCTCGATCGCCGACAGCGCCGCCTACGGCAAGCGCACCCTCGAGCAGGCGGGCGTGGGCGACGTCGTCCTGGTGCCGTACCCCATCACCGCCGCCGACCTCAGCGCGCCCATCCAGGCCGCCGCGGCCACCGACCCCGACGCCCTGTTCATCCTCGCCGCCGACACCGCCTGCAAGCCCGCGTTCGACGCGGTGGCCACCGCCGACGTCACCGGCGACGTGTACTTCGTGGGCGCCTGCGCGGTGCCGAAGATCATCGCCGAGGCGGGGCCCGAGAAGACCGACGGCCGCATCTTCAACGTGGAGGGCCCGATCGACCGGGCCGATCCAGAGCCCGACTCGGAGCTCTACGGCGCGGTGGTGGAGGCCTACGGCGACGGCCTCGATCCCATCGGCGCCGGCACGGTCACCTTCCGGTCGCTGATGAACCTCTACCGGGTCCTGCGCGAGGTGGGCGGCGACGACGTCACGCCGGCCGCGATCACCGCGGCGCTCGAGGCCCAGCGGGAGGCCCCCAGCTTCATGGGCCACCCCTCCACGTGCGACCACCGCCAGCTCGACGGCCTGCCCGCGCTCTGCTCACCGCAGCAGATCCTGGCGCGCATGGAGGGCGGCGAGCTGACCCAGGTCGGCGACTGGATCGACGTCGGCGCGGTCTACGGGGGCGGCTGAGATCGACGCCACCATCGGGTACCTGCTGGCCGGGCTCGGGGCCGGGGCCGTCGTGGCCTCACTGGCCATCGGCCTGGTGCTCACGTGGCGCACCTCGGGCGTGGTCAACTTCGCCCACGCGGCCATGGGCATGTACGTGGCCTTCGCCTACTTCGAGTTCCGGGACCAGGGGAACCTCGTGCTGCCGATCATCGGCACGCCGGAGCGGATCCACCTCCTCGACACGCCCACCCTGGCCACCGCGCTGGCCTTCGCCCTCGTGCTGTCGGTCGCCCTCGGCCTGGCCGTCCACACCCTGGTCTTCCGGCCCCTGCGGCGGGCGCCCACGGTGGCGCGCGTGGTGGCCTCGCTCGGCCTCTACCTGTACCTGCAGGAGATCACCCGACTGCGCTTCACCCAGGCCGGCGCGGCGTCGGTCACCCGGTTCCCCGTGCTGCCCACCCACGATGTCGACCTGCTCGGCACGTCCGTGACCGCCAACCGGGCGATCCTCGCCGTCGCCGTCGTCGCCCTCACCGTGGTGCTCACGGTGGTGTTCCACACCACCCGCTTCGGGCTGGCCACCCGGGCTGCGGCCGGCAACGAGAAGGGCGCCCTCCTCACCGGCATCTCCCCCGACCGGGTCGGCGCCCTGAACTGGGCCCTGGCGTCGGTGCTGTCGGGCTTCGCGGTCATCCTCATCGAGCCCATCGCCGGGCTCGACGCCGGCACCACCAGCCTGCTCGTGGTGCCGGCCCTCGCCGCCGCGCTGATCGGTGGCCTCTCGTCGTTCGCCGTGACGGTGGCGGCCGGGCTGGGCATCGGCATGGTGCAGTCGCTCATCCTGGGCTACGCCTCGCGGCCCGACACCCGCTGGATCCCCGACTGGTTGCCGGTGGTGGGCCTGCAGCAGGCCGTTCCCGTGGTGCTGGTGCTGCTGGCCCTGGTGTGGCGGGGCGACCCGCTCCCCACGCGCTCGGCGATCGCCGAGCGACGGCTGCCGGCGTCGCCCACCCCCCGACACGTGGCCGCCTGGGCGGTGGCGCTCGGCGGGGCGGGCACAGCCGGGTTCCTCCTGTTCGAGGCCGACCTCCGCCAGGCGCTGATCGTGTCGCTCATCGCGGCCCTGCTGTCGCTGTCGATCGTGGTGCTCACCGGCTACGTCGGCCAGATCTCGCTGGCCCAGCTGGCCTTCGCGGGGGTGGCCGGGTTCACCGTCATCGACGTCGCCTCGAGGGGCTGGCCGTTCCCCGTGGCCGCCGCGTTCGCCGTCGCGGTGGCCACCGGCGTCGGGGTCCTCGTGGGCCTGCCGGGCCGGCGGGTGCGCGGCATGGTCCTGGCGGTCGCCACGCTGGCCATGGCGGTGGCCATCGAGTCGCTCGTGCTGGCGAACCCCTCGTTGTCCGGCGGCGAGGCCGGCCGCAGCGCGCCCCGGCCCTCCCTCTTCGGCCTCGACGTCGGCATCACCGCACGAGGGGCCGACAACTTCCGCCCCGCCTTCGGCCTCATGGTGCTCGCCACCGTGATCGTGGCCTGCGTGGTGGTGGCCAACCTGCGTCGCAACCGCACCGGCCTGCGGTGGCTGGCGGTGCGGGCCAACGAGCGGGCTGCCGCCGCCGCCGGCATCGACGTGGGGCGCACCAAGCTGGGCGCGTTCGCGCTGTCGTCGGCCCTCGCCGGGACAGCCGGCGTGTTCCTCGCCTACGCCAACTCCACCCTGTCCACCAGCTCGTTCCTGGTCATCGGCGCCCTCGTCGCCCTCGCCCTCACCTACCTGGCGGGCATCTCGAGCATCACCGGCGCGCTGGTGGCCGGCGCCCTCGCCCAGGCCGGCCTGCTCACGACCGTCCTCGACCGGTCCACCGACGGCCAGGCCGGCCGCTACGCCTACGCCGTCAGCGGCCTCGCGCTGGTCGTCACGGCCATCGTGGCCCCGGAGGGCATCACCGGCGCGGCGCGGCGCCTCGGCGGCCGCGTCGACCGGGCCGTCCGCCGCGTCGGGGCCCGCGGGTCACGGCCGGGGCCGGCCCGCCCGCTGGCCGTCGACCCCACCCCGGCGAGCCCGGACGGCGCGGCGTGACCGGCGCCGCGACCTCGACCCCGGCGCCCGTCCTGGACGTGCGGGGCCTGGGCGTCCGCTACGGCGGCGTGCAGGCCCTCGACGACCTGTCCTTCACGGTGGCGCCGGGGGAGGTGGTCGGGTTGATCGGCCCGAACGGCGCGGGCAAGACCACCTGCATCGACGCCCTCACAGGCTTCACCACGCCGAGCGGCGGGCGCATCCGGTTCGCGGGCCGCTCGCTCGACGGGGTGCCGCCTCACGAGCGGGCCCGACGGGGCTTCGTCCGCACGTTCCAGTCGCTCGAGCTCTTCGACGACCTGACCGTGCGGGAGAACCTCCTCGTGGCTGCGGCGCCCCCGACGTGGCGGTCCACCCTCACCGACGCGCTGCGCCTCAAGCCCCGCGCCGACGCTGCGGTCGACGAGGCCCTCGACCTGGTGGGGCTGGCGTCGATGGCCGAGCGCCACCCGATCGAGCTCCCGAACGGCCAGCGACACCTGGTGGCGCTGGCCCGCGCCCTGGTGCCGGGCCCCGCCCTGGTGCTCCTCGACGAACCGGCCGCCGGCCTCGACCCGACCGAGACCGCGACGCTCGGCCACCTGCTGCGCCGTCTCCCGGCTCGGGGCACCAGCGTGCTGCTGGTCGACCACGACATGGGCCTGGTGATGGGCGCGTGCGACCGGGTCCTGGTGCTCGACTTCGGTCGCCTGGTGGCGTCCGGGCCGCCGGCCCAGGTGCGCAACGACCCGGCCGTGGTGGCGGCCTACCTCGGCGGCGCGGGCGAGCCCAGCGGGGCCCGGCCGTGAGCGACCCCGTGCTCGAGATCCGCTCGCTCTCGGCGGGCTACGGCGGGGTGGCGGTGGTCCACGACATCGATCTGGTGGTGCACGCCGGTGAGGTGGTGGCCCTGCTCGGCGCCAACGGGGCCGGCAAGTCCACCACCCTGCTCGCCGTCTCGGGCCTGGTGGCGCCGCTCGCCGGCGAGGTGCGCATCGACGGTGAGCCCGCCGGCGCGCGCCGTCGGTTCCGTCCCGCCGCGGTGGCGGCGCGGGCCCGTCGGGGGGTGGCCCACGTGCCCGAGGACCGCGGGCTGTTCTTCGACCTCACCGTGGCCGAGCACCTGCGGCTGGGCCGCCCCCGCCGGGGCGAGGCGCTCACCGACGCCGAGGTCTACGACCGCTTCCCGGCCCTGGCCCCGCTCGCCCGGCGGCGGGCCGGGCTCCTCTCGGGCGGTGAGCAGCAGATGCTCGCGCTGGCCCGTGCCCTGGTGGGCCGGCCCCGGCTGTTGCTGGTCGACGAGCTGAGCCTGGGGCTGGCGCCGATCATCGTGGAGCGGATGCTGCCCGTCCTGCGGGCGGTGGCCGACGACACCGGCTGCGCCGTGGTGGTGGTGGAGCAGCACGTGGCGCTCGCCCTCGAGATCGCCGACCGCGGCTGCCTGCTGCAGCGCGGTCGGGTGGCCGCCACGGGCAGCGCAGCCGACCTGGCGGCCGACCGCTCGCTCCTGGAGGCCGGGTACCTGGGCGAGGCGGCGCTGGCGACGCCCCCACCTCGGGTCCCCTGACCCGGCCGGTCAGGCCGGCAGGGGGACGCCCTCGTCGAGCTCGGCCGCCACTGCGCGGGCCACCGCGGCGAGGTCGTCGGGCAGCTCGTCGACGCGACCCAGCTCGTCGGCGAAGCGGAGCCGGGGGCGATCGGGGTCGGCCCGCACCACCCGGGGCATCCACGCCGAGTGGAGCACGAACGGCACGGTGAGCCCCGGCTTCGACAGGGTGGCCAGCGGCCCACGGCCCACGTCGGCCGCGTCGAACACCTCGACGCGGAACCCGTCGTCGTTCATGACCGGCACCACGACGTAGCCGTCGTGGCCGCCCGGGTCCGAGCCGGCGTGGCGTGAGGTCCCCGCCGCGCCGGGGTCGCGCGGCACGAAGATCGGCGAGGTCGGGAAGTCATCCAGGGCCAGCTCGTGGGAGGCGGTGACCGCCAGGTCCGGCATCGAGCACGTCACCACCAGGGGCGCCGTCTCCTCGGTGGGCCACAGCGACCGGTCCACGCGATCGCGGTAGAGGGCGGCCATCTCCTGGGTGATCGCCTCGGGTCGCCAGCCCTGATGGACCAGGTGGTGCCGGGTGGGACGGGTCCGTCCCTCGGTGCTCCAGTCCATGGCGTTGAGCTGGCGGCTCCACAGCCGCTCGGGGTCGCGGAGCTCCGCCCGCTGCGTCACCGCGCCGGTGCCGGGGTCGAACACCACCAGCGAGGTGCGGTCCGGGCTCATCGGGAACCCGTAGAGGCCGCGCAGGGCCGGGTCGCACGGCCGACCGAGGACGTCGAGGTCGCCCGGGCCCTGGGTCATGGCGATGTCGGCCGCCTCGACGTGCTCGAACAACACCTCGACGCCGTTCGTGTCGTCGTAGGTGGCGGCGTAGTGGTTGATCTCGGGCGCGATGCGGAACACCTCGCAGCCCACCTCCTGGCCGGGCGGCGTGGCCTCCAGGAGCTCCTTGCGGATGAGGTAGAGCGGGCCGTCGGCGTTGGTCGGCTCGGTGCGGGCCCCGCCGGCGAGCACCTGCGGCTCCACCTTGAAGGCGCAGTCGCCCACCACCAGCCAGTCGCGGGTCTGGGTGATCGTGTGCACCGACTGGGGGATGGTGGCACCGCGCACGGGCCACGTCTGCACGGGGCCCTCGCCGTCCCACCGCACCACGTGGAGCTGCCCCCAGTGCGTGTTCACCGACCAGAGCACGTCGCGGTCCGGGTCGACCACGGGGTGGGCCGTGCTCATCACGAGCGGCAGCACCGGCTGGGGGGAGATCTCGAACGCGTGCCACTGGTCGCGGTGGCCCACCTCACCGAGGAAGCCCAAGGTGACGGGGTCGACCTCCACCGGGCGACCCACGTCCCAGGTGAGGAAGAGGCGGTCGCCCCAGGGGAGCGGGGCGGTGTTGGCCGCGTTCACCACGCCGAACGGCGACTGCACGCCGATCACGGTCGGGGTGAACACGTCGGGCCGGGCGGCCCGGAGGCGGGCGGACGGCGAGTCGACCTTCGCCTGGCGCCAGGCGAAGGTGTCGGGCGCCGCCCCGTGCGTGCCGGGGCGCAGGGAGAGGCGGTAGGTCATCCCCTCCCCGAAGAACGGGTGCGGTCCGTCGAGCGTCTCCGGGCGGGGCGCGCTGAGGACCAGCTCGCCACCGAGGTCGGCGGGCCAGGCCCCACCGGTGAGCAGGAGGTCGTGGTCGGCCGGCGGCCGACGGTCGAACAGGGAGCGGGGGATGGGCACGGCGGCCTCCGGGGACTCGTGGTGAACAGTGTTTACCACGAGCTCCCCGAGGAGTACCGTGCCGGCCATGGCCACCGATGTCGCCCCCTCCACCGAGCCCTACCTCACCGGCCACCACGCCCCGGTGGACCGCGAGGTCACCGCCGCGGCGCTGCCCGTCACCGGCCGCCTCCCCGCCTCGCTGCGCGGCGCCTACCTCCGCAACGGCCCCAACCCGGCCTTCCCCCCGCTCGGGCGCTACCACCTCTTCGACGGCGACGGCATGATCCACGCCGTCACCCTCGGCGACGGGGGCGCCAGCTACCGGAACCGCTTCGTGGCCTCTCGCGGCCTGGCCGCCGAGCGGCGGGCCGGCACGGCCCTGTTCGGCGGCCTGTCCGACTTCCGCATGCCCTCGCCCGAGCTGGCCGCCGAGGCCGGCATCCTCAAGAACACGGCCAACACCAACGTGGTCCGCCACGCCGGCCGCATCCTCGCCCTGCTGGAGGCGGCCCCGCCCACCGAGCTCACCGCCGAGCTGGAGACCGTGGGCGAGTTCGACTTCCACGGGTCGCTGCAGGGCCCCATGACCGCCCACCCCAAGGAGGACCCGGTCACCGGCGAGCTGTTGTTCTTCGGCTACAGCCCGTTCCCTCCCCACGTGCGGTTCCACGTGGCCGACGCCGCCGGCACCCTCACCACGACCATCGACGTCGACCTCCCCCGGCCGGTGATGATGCACGACTTCGCGGTGTCCGAGCGCCGGGTGGCCTTCTTCGACCTCCCGGCCGTGTTCGACCTCCCGGCCATGCTCGAGGGCCGGCCGGGGATCCGGTGGGAGCCCGAGGCCGGCGCCCGCATCGGCGTGCTGGACCGGGCCGACCCGGCCGCCGGCGTGCGGTGGTTCGAGGTCGAGCCGTTCTTCGTGTTCCACTTCCTCAACGCCCACGACGACGGCGACACGCTGGTGGTGGAGGGGTGCCGGTCACCCCGGATGAACGTGGCCTTCGGCGGCGAGGAGCTGGCCGAGCCGGTCCGACCCCACCTCCACCGGTGGCGCATCGACCTGGCCGCCGGCACCGTCACCGACGAGCAGCTCGACGACCGCCCTGGCGACTTCCCCCGGGTCAACGACCAGCGCGCCGGCCTGCCCACCCGCTACGGCTACGTGGCCAGCACGCCGACGTGGGGCACCGGATCGGTGGCCTTCGACGGGTTCGTGAAGCACGACCTCGTGGCCGGGACCTCGGCGCCGTACCACTACGGGCCCGACGCCCTGGCCGGCGAGGCCGCGTTCGCTCCGGACCCCGAGCGCCCGGGCGAGGAGGACGGTGGCTGGCTGCTCAACCTGGTGCACGACCGGGCCACCGACGAGAGCGCGCTGGTGGTGGTGGATGCCCAGGCGCTGGAGGAGGTCGCCCGGGTCCACCTCCCCCAGCGGGTGCCGTTCGGCTTCCACGGCAACTGGATGGCCGATGACCCTCGCCCCTAGCCCAGGGCTCAGCCGGGCCGCGGTGGTGGCGGCGGCGCGGGAGCTCCTGGAGGAGGGCGATGCCGACGACCTGTCGTTCCGGGGCGTGGCCCGACGCCTCGGCGTCACCGCGCCCGCGCTGTACGCCTACGTGGAGGACAAGCAGGAGCTCCTCGCCGCGGTGGCCACCGAGCACTTCGAGGTGCTGGCGGCTCGCTTCCTCGCCGTCGACGCCGCCGACCCCCTGGACCGCATCCGGCTCCTCGGCCGCGCCTACGTCGACCACGCCCTGGCCAGCCCGGCCCTGTTCCGCCTGATGTTCCGCTACCCGCCCCGGCCCACCGCCGGGCTCGACGCCTTCCCGCCGGCCACCCGCGCCTTCGAGATGGCGGCCGCGGCCACGGAGGAGGCGGTGGCGGCCGGTCAGCTGCGGGTGGCCGACCCGTTCCTGGCCAACCTCGCCATGTGGGCCGCGGTGCACGGCGCCGCCGAGGTGCTGCTGTTGGGCTTCGGCGCCGACGAGGCCATCGCCGAGGTGCTGGTGGACGAGGTGATCGAGACGATGCTGGCCGGTCAGATCACCGGTCGGTGACCCCGGCGGGCACCTCGATCAGGCCCGGCTCGAGGGGCCGTCGCCCATCCGAGCCGGCGCAGGCCTCCGAGCAGTAGCGCTCCCCGTCGGCGCCCAGCACCATGTGCGCCGCGCTCATGGTGAGCCCGCAGACGGGATCGGTGCGGTGGTCGTCGCCGGGGCGGTGGGGCCGCACGCTGCAGACGGCGAGCGAGCCGTCGATCCCCCGCACCTGCACCCGCGGCAGCGGCTCGGCGTCGAGCCAGCGCGGCAGGGTGGCCGCCACCAGCTCGGTGGCCAGGATCTCGTGGGGCCGGGCCGCATCGCACAGGCGGGCCGCCACGTTCACCGAGCGACCGATGTAGTCGTCGCCCTCGAACATGATCACCGGGCCGTTGTCCATGCCCGCCCGGACCGCCAGCGACGGGATGGTCTCGGCCATCCGGTGGTCGACCTCCACCACGAGGGCGGCGACGGCGTCGGGCATGGTGGAGCTGAGCATGGCGCCGTCGCCCAGCCACTTCACCACGCGGACCCCGCGCCGGGCCGCGATCTCGCGGATGGTGGTCCGCAGCTCGGCCAGCACCAGCACCGCCCGCTCGTCACCGTTGCGCTCGGTGAACGACGTGAAGCCGCAGAGGTCGATGAAGGCGAACGCCCGGTCTACTCGCACCGGATGGACCGTATTCGCTCGGGGCAGCACGGCGCGCCAGGCCCCGGGCCGGTGCTGACCACCGGTCGGGCGACGGACCACCACGGCCCGTAGCCTGCGGGCATGTCGTCCTCGCGCTGGTCCCTGTCCGACCTCGGCTCCCAGGCCGGGCGCACCATCGTGGTGACGGGCGCCAACAGCGGGCTCGGCCTGGTCACGGCCCGGGAGTTGGCGCGCGAGGGCGCCCGCGTGATCCTCGCGGTCCGCGACGTCGAGAAGGGCGAGGCGGCGGCGGCCACCATCCCCGGCGACCGCGAGGTCCGCCAGCTCGACCTCGCCGACCTGGCCTCGGTGCGGGCCTTCGCCGAGGCGTGGACGGGCGCCCTCGACGTCCTGGTCAACAACGCCGGGATCATGGCCATCCCGGAGCGCCGCACCGCCGACGGCTTCGAGATGCAGATCGGCACCAACCACCTCGGGCACTTCGCCCTCACCAACCTGCTGCTCCCCCACCTCACCGACCGGGTGGTCACGCTCTCCTCCCAGGCCCACCGCGCCGGCTCCATCCGCCTCGACGACCTCAACTGGGAGCAGGGCGGCTACCGGTCCTGGGCGGCGTACGGCCAGTCGAAGCTGGCCAACCTGCTGTTCACGTCGGAGCTCCAGCGACGCCTCGAGGAGGTCGGCTCGCCCGTGCGGGCGCTGGCCGCCCACCCGGGCTACGCGGCCACCAACCTGCAGAGCCGCAGCGAGAACCGGCTCATGCGCCTGCTCATGCAGGTGGGCAACGCGGTGGTCGCCCAGAGCGACGAGATGGGCGCCCTCCCCACGCTCTACGCCGTCACCCAGGACCTCCCGGGCAACAGCTACGTCGGCCCCGACGGCTTCCAGCAGAACCGGGGGCACCCCACGCTCGTGGACCGCTCCGACAAGGCGAACGACCCGGAGGTGGCCCGCCGCCTGTGGGAGCGGTCCGAGGAGCTCACGGGCATCGGGTTCCCGCTCACCACGGTCTGAGCCGCGGTCTCCCGGTGCTCAGGCCCGGCTGGGCTCGAGGACCGTGGTGACCAGGTCGTCGAGCTGGCTGCGGAGGGTGTCCACGTCGAAGGCCAGGCAGAGCACGATGAGGCGGTCGACGCCGAGGGCGGCGTACTGCTCCATCATCTGCGGCGTCGTCGCCTGGAAGTAGGGGCTCACCGACACCACGACGTCGGCCCGGCTGCGGTCCTCCGCCTCGAGGGCGGCGTCGAGCCGGGCGAGGGGCTCCGGCAGGTCGTCGGGCAGCCGGTCGAACGAGAACCAGCCCTGCCCGTGGCGGGCCACGCGCCGCATGGCCCCGTCGCTCTCGCCACCGACGTGGATGGGCGGGTGCGGCGTCTGGATCGGCTTCGGGTACATGCGGCAGGGGTCCAGGTCGTAGAGCTCGCCGTGGAACGCCGAGACCTCGTCGCACCACAGGGCCTTCATCACCTGGAGGTGCTCGTCGGCCCGCTGGCCCCGCCGCTCGAACGGCATGGCCACCGCCTCGAACTCCTCGCGCAGCCAGCCGATGCCCACGCCGAAGTCGACCCGCCCGCCCGACAGGTTGTCGAGATCGGTCACGGCCTTGGCCGTGTACACCGGGTTGCGCTGGGGGATGAGGCAGATGCCGGTCCCGAGCCGCACCCGGTCGGTGACCGCGGCCAGGTAGGTGAGCGCCTGGAGCGGCTCGAGCATCCCGCTGTCGGCCCCGCCGGGGAACTTCCCGTCGGGCGAGTACGGGTAGGACGACTGGTACTCGTCGAAGAGCACCACGTGCTCCGGCACCCAGATCGACTCAAACCCCCGATCCTCGGTCTCACGGCCCACGGCGCGGAGGATCTCCGCCGTCGCGTTGCCGTTGCCCAGCGGTACGAACACCCCGACATCCATGAGAACGAGTTCTAGTTCATCGCGGCGCCGCCCGGCCTCACTGCCCCCTGCCCCGCCCCCACCACCGACGTGGGCCGGGATCCGGTCGCTGGAGCGGCCACAACGCAACCCGGTTTCACGCCGCGCGTCTGACGGGGCGGGGCTGTTGGCGGGTCGGCGGACGCGTCTGCCGTGCGGAGGGCCGTCCGATTCAGTAGAACGTGTTCTCGTTTGGTTCGTCGAGGGAAGCAGGCCGCCATGTCCATCCGTGTGATCCAGTGGGCCACCGGGACGGTCGGCATCCACGCCGTGCCGGCCATCGTCGCCCACCCCCAGCTCGAGCTGGCCGGCCTGTGGGTCCACTCCGACGCCAAGGCCGGGCAGGACGCCGGCGAGCTCTGCGGCGGGCCGGCCGTGGGGGTGACGGCCACCCAGGACGCCGACGCCCTGCTCGCCGTCGACGCCCAGGCGGTCTGCTACACGGCCAACTCCGACCTCCGGCCCGACGCCGTGGTCGACGACCTCTGCCGGATGCTCGAGAGCGGCCTGAACGTGGTGAACACCTCGTTCGTGCCCCTGCTGTTCCCGAAGGTGGCCGGCGACGGCATCCACGACCGCCTGCAGGCCGCGTGCATCGCCGGGTCGTCCAGCTTCTACACCTCCGGCATCGACCCGGGCTTCGGCAACGTCGGCCTCACCGTCCACGCCCTGGCCCTGTGCAAGGAGGTCCAGCACGTCCGGATGATGGAGATCGTTAACTACGCCAGCTGGGACAACCCCTTCACGATGTTCGAGATCATGGGCTTCGGGAAGCACGAGCCCAACGAGTCGCTGCTCCTGTCGCCCGGGTCCACCGCGCTGGCGTGGGGACCGGTGATCGAGCTGGTGGCCACCGCCATCGGGCTCGAGCTCGACGAGATCGTCGAGCGCCACGAGGTCATCCGGGCCGACGAGGACGTGGAGATCGCATCGGGCACCGTCGCCGCCGGCACCATCTCCGGCATGCGCTTCGAGATCGCCGGCGTGGCCGGGGGCGAGGAGCGGATCGTGGTGGAGCACGTCACCCGCCTCCGCGACGAGGACGCGCCGCAGTGGCCCCAGGGCGACGGGTACGTCATCGAGGTGCGCGGTGAGCCGAACGTGCACGTGGAGCTCACGGTCAGCTCGGACCGCGGCGACCACAACCACGCCGGCTGCCTGGCCACGGCGATGCACGTGGTGAACGCCATCCCCCACGTGGTGGCGGCCGAGCCGGGCGTGCTCACCTACCTGGACCTGCCCGTCTACTCGGCCCGCGTCGCCCCCTGATCGACCCGGCGGGCGGCAGTACGGTGCGGCCATGGTGACCACCGCCCCCGCGGCGCCGAACACGCTCGACCCGGCCTTCTGGGTGGACCTCGACGCCATGCACGAGACCTTCCGCGAGCTCCGCGCCCAGGGGCCGGTGGCGCGGGACGAGGCCGGCGGGGTGTGGATCGCCCTCGGCCACGCCGAGGTGGTGGAGGTGGAGCGCCGCAGCGACGTGTTCGTGAGCGGGCAGGGGTACCGGTCGTTCTACGCCCCCGGCGAGGACAACATGATCGCCCTCGACGACCCGCGCCACGCCGAGCAGCGCCGCCTGGTGGCCCGACGGTTCACCCCCAAGGCGGTGCGGGCCCTCGACGGCTACCTCACCGCCCTGATCGACGAGCTGGTCGACGGGTTCTCGTCCGACGGTTCGCTGGAGGTGGTGTCCCAGCTGGCCGCGCCGCTGCCGGCCCGCCTCACCGCCCACCTCCTCGGCTTCGACGAGGCCCGGTGGCCCGACATCTCGACGTGGTCCGAGCGCCTCATGCGCTACGACGCCGCCCTCACCGACCTCGACGCCCAGGCCGGCTTCGTGGCCGCCATCGGCGAGTTCAGCCCGCCGCTGTTCGACCTGTTCGCCGCCCGCCGGGCCGAGCCCGCCGACGACCTGGTCTCGGTCTGGGCCGCCGCCGAGCTGGGGGGCTGCCCCATCACCCGCCAGACCCTCGTGAACGAGACGGGGCTGGTGATCTCCGGGGGCGCCGAGACCACCCGGACCGTCATCGCCCGCGGCCTCGCCACCTTCGCCGAGCACCCTGACCAGTGGGAGGCCCTGGCCGCCGAGCCCTCCCTGGTGCCCGGCGCCGTCGAGGAGCTGATCCGCTGGGTCACGCCGCTCAACAACTTCTTCCGGGTGGCGGCGGTGGACACGGCGATCGGCGACCAGCCGATCGCGGCCGGCGACCGCATCATGCTCGCCTACCCGTCGGCCAACCGCGACGAGGCGGTGTTCGACGACCCGTACCGCTTCGACATCCGGCGCCACCCCAACCCGCACGTGGCCTTCGGCTTCGACACCCACTTCTGCCTCGGCGCCTCCCTGGCCCGCTCCGAGCTGAACCTGCTCTTCCAACGCCTCTCGGCCGAGCTCACCGACCTCACCGTGCTCGACCCGCCCGACCTCGAGGCCAACGTGTTCGTCACCGCCGTCCGCTCGCTCCGCCTCGGCTTCACCCGCCGCCCCGGCCGGTAGCGCGGCCCGCCACGCGCCGCCGCCGCTCCGGCGGCCCGGCCCGCCTGCCCCCGGCCCCTCAGCGGCGGGACGGCCTCAGCGGCGGGAGGGCCAGCGGGCGGCCAGGCGCATCAGGCGCTGCACCAGCTTCGGGTACGGCGGGTACAGGGCCTTGAGGTCGCCCTTGGTGGAGCGGCGCAGCACCGACTTGTGGTGGCTGAAGGTGTCGAAGCCGGCCTTGCCGTGGTAGCCGCCGATGCCGCTGGGGCCGACGCCACCGAACGGCAGCGACGGCACCGCCACCTGGTACATCAGGTGGTTCACGCAGACCGACCCGGCGATGGTCCGGCGCAGGACCTCCTCCTCGGTCTGGCGCGACTCGCTGAAGAGGTAGAGGGCGAGCGGCCGGGGACGGGCCTGGACGAAGTCGATCGCCGCGTCGACGGAGTCGACGGCCAGCACGGGCAGGAGGGGCCCGAAGATCTCCTCCTGCATGATCGCCGAGCCCGGATCGGGCTCGCGCACCACCACCGGGGCCATGACCCGCGTGGCGGCGTCGGTCTTCCGGGGCAGCAGCTCCTCGCCGCCGTGGCCCTCGAGCAGGCCCTCGAGCCGCCCGACGTGGTCGGCGTTCACGATGGACGAGGGCTCGGCCCGGTCCCGAAGGGCGGCCAGCTCCTCCACCAGCAGATCGGTGAAGCGGGCCGACACGGCGCGCTCCACGAGCACGTAGTCGGGGGCGATGCAGGTCTGCCCGGCGTTGAGCAGCTTGGCCCACGCCACCCGCTTGGCCGCCACCTCCAGGTTGGCGTCGGCGGCCACGATGGTGGGGCTCTTGCCGCCCAGCTCGAGCGTGACCGGGGTCAGGTGCTGGGCCGCCGCGGCCATCACCACCTTGCCCACCCGCGTGCTCCCGGTGAAGAGGATGTGGTCCCAGGGCAGGGCGAGCAGCTCGGTGGTCACGTCGACCCCACCCTCGAGCACCGTCACCGCGTCGGGGTCGAGGTAGGCGGGCACCAGCTCGGCGATGGCGGCGGAGGTGGCCGGCGCCAGCTCCGACGGCTTGAGGAGCACGCAGTTCCCGGCGGCGAGGGCGCCCACCAGGGGCGACAGGACGAGCTGCACCGGGTAGTTCCACGGCGCGATCACGAGGACCACGCCCAGCGGCTGCGGCTCGGTCCACGCCTTGGACGGCCTGGCCACCATCGGCACCGGGTGGCTGGTGGGCTGCACCCACCGGTCGAGGTGGGCCAGCGCGAAGCGGGCCTCGTCACGGGTGGTGAGCAGGTCGGTGAGCCAGCCGTCGAAGGCCGGCTTGCCGAGGTCGGCGGCCATGGCGTCGAGGAGGCGCTGCTCGTGCTGCTCGACGAGGTCGATCACACCCTGGAGCTGCCGGCGGCGCCAGGCCAGGTCGGCCGTCCGCCCGGAGGCGAAGGTGGCGCGCAGGCGGGCCGCGGCGTCGGCCACCTCCGGTCCGCTCGTGGTGCTCTCCGACTCGACGTGCGTGATCACGATCATCCCCTGCGGGTCCGACGCCGGGTCCGGCCCGACGCTCCTCGACGACGGTACCGGGTGGGCCGCGTCGACCAGGAGGGGACGATCAGTCGGCGCGGGCCGCGCGCAGGGCGGCGGGGCGACGGCGGCCGCGGGCGAGCGTGGTGGTCTCGGCGGAGACGGGGGCGCTCAGCACCCCGGTGACGAGGTCGACCAGGTCGCTCACGAACAGCGCGTCGCTCGAGCCGCGGCGGTCGCGGGTGCGCCGGGCCAGCTCCGCCAGCGTGAAGCGCACGGCGAGGAACCGGCGGTGGAGGCGCACCGCCTCGGGCGACAGCAGCGGCTCCACCGCCGCCCGCCAGCGGTAGGTGGAGTCGGTGGGATCGTCGAGCGACGCCGGGTCGATCGCCGGCCGCGGCCGGTTGGCGAGGTCGCTCAGGACCTGGAGGAAGCCGGGCCCGCCGGGCGTGGCGAGGGTGGCGGCCAACGGCTCCACCAGGGCGGCGGCCAGGGTGCGGAGGTCGTCGACCCCGTCGGCGTCGTAGCGGTCGAGGCGGGCGTGGCGATCGGCCTCCACCCCCACCCGGTGCTTGGCCAGGATGGCGCCGAGCAGCCCGGCCCGGCCCCCGAAGTGGTACTGGACCGCGCTGGCGTTGCGGGCGCCGGCGGCGGCGTTGATCTCGCGCAGGCTCACGCCGTCGATGCCGCGCTCGGCGTAGAGCTGCTCGGCCGCAGCGAGCAGCTCGTCCCGGACGTTGGGGGCCGCCATGGGCGTGCTCGGGGCCGGTGCCGGCGGGTCAGGCCAGGCGGGCCGGGAACCCGCCGGTGGCCACCGGGCCCCAGCGCAGCGGCGTGATGCGGATGAGCGACTTGCCCTGGGTGACCATGGCCGCCCGGTAGGCGTCCCAGTCGTCGTGCTCGCCGGCGATGCAGCGGTAGTAGCCGACGAGCGGCTCCACCGATGCCGGCGCGTCGAGCACCTCGGCGGCGCCGTCGACCTGGACCCACGGCCCGTTCCAGTCGTCGGAGAGCACGAGGAGGGCGGCCTCGGGGAAGCGGCGGAGGTTGTGCACCTTGGCCCGCTCGGGGTACGTGGCGATCACGATGCGGCCCTCGTCGACCCCCGCGGTGACCGGGGACAGCTGGGGCGAACCATCGGAGCGGGTGGTCACCAGCACCACGCGGTGGCGCTCGGCCACGAACTCGAGCAGCTCGGCCAGGTCGACCTGGGTGGTGGTGGCGATCTGCGGGCTCATGGTGGACTTCCTCCGGTGGCGACCGGACCAGGGTACGACCACGGGGCCGCGGTGCGCGCGGGATGCGCGGCGGGCGCCCGCCGGGGTCAGGCCCGGGGCCGGCAGACGCCGTCGAGGACGGCGGCCTCGGCCACCGCGGTGGCCACCAGCTCGGCCACCCGGGTGTCGAACACCGACGGGATGATGAAGCCGGGGCGGAGCTCGGCGGACGAGACCGCCGAGGCGATGGCGGTGGCCGCCGCCACCTTCATGTGCTCGGTGATGTCGGTGGCCCCGGCGTCGAGCGCGCCCCGGAAGATGCCCGGGAAGGCCAGCACGTTGTTGATCTGGTTCGGGTAGTCGCTGCGGCCGGTGGCCATCACCGCCACGAGGTCCTTGGCCAGCTCGGGCCGGATCTCCGGGTTCGGGTTCGACATGGCGAACACGATCGGGTCCGAGGCCATCTTGCGGAGGTCGTCGGGGCCGATGAGGTCGGGGGCGCTGACGCCGATGAACACGTCGGCACCGGGCAGCACGTCGGAGAGCGAGCCGCTGATGCCCTCCGGGTTGGTGATCTCGGCGAACACCCGCTTCACGTCGTTGAGGTCGGTGCGGCCCTTGTGGATGGCGCCCTGGCGGTCGGTGGCCACCACGTTGCCCACGCCGGCGTTCATGAGGATCTTGGCGATGGCCACCCCGGCGGCGCCGGCCCCGGCGATCACCACCCGCACGTCGGCGAACGACTTGCCCACGATCTTGAGCGAGTTGGTGAGCGCGGCCAGCGTGACCACCGCGGTGCCGTGCTGGTCGTCGTGGAAGACCGGGATGTCGAGCGAGGCCCGCAGGCGGTCCTCCACCTCGAAGCAGGCGGGGGCGGCGATGTCCTCGAGGTTGATCCCGCCGAACACGGGGGCGATCCGCTGCACGGTTTCGACGATGGCGTCGATGCGCTCCTGCAGCGTGGCGTCGACCCCGACGTCGACGCAGATCGGGAAGCCGTCGACGCCGGCGAAGTTCTTGAACAGGAGGGCCTTGCCCTCCATCACCGGCAGGGACGCCTCGGGGCCGATGTCGCCCAGGCCGAGCACCGCGGTGCCGTCGGTGACGATGGCCACGGTGTTCTTCTTGATGGTGAGCTCGTGGACCCGCTCGGGGTGCCGCTCGATCTCGGTGCAGACCCGGGCCACGCCCGGCGTGTACGCCATGGAGAGGTCGTCGCGGTCCTTGACCTCCATGCGGGCCAGGACCTCGATCTTGCCGCCCTGGTGCATGTCGAAGGTGCGGTCGCTCACCGACAGCACCTCGACGCCCTCGAGGTTGCGGATGGCGTCGGCCACCTCGTGGCTGTGCTCCTCGGAGACGCAGTTCACGATGAGGTCCTCGTCGAGGTACTCGTCGCGCGCCTCGAAGCCCTCGAACGCCACGATGTTGCCCCCCACCGCGCCGATGGCCGCAGCCAGCCGGCCGAGCACGCCGGGCTGGTTGTCGAACCGGACCCGGACGGACACGGAGAAGGCGGCAGTGGGCGAGACCATGTGCCGACGGTAGCCCCAACCCCAGCGGTGGCCCCAACCGCGTTGGGGCCGCGCCGGACTGGCGCGAACGGTCGGGACGGGGGTTCAGGGACCCGAGATCAGGACCGCGGCGCCGTGAGGTGCGCGCCCATCTCCTCGCGGACGCGGAGCACGTCGGCGGCCAGGAAGCGCCGGTGCCCGCCGAGGGTGCGGATGGCCTGCAACTTGCCCGCCTCCGCCCACCGGGTGACGGTCTTGGGGGTCACGCAGAAGAGGGTGGCCACCTCTCCAGGGGTGAGCAGGATCTCGGGGTCAGAGGTCCGGTCCTCGGCCATGAGGGTCATCCTTCTTGAGCGTCCGCCGCCGACGGGTAGCCGGCGTGGGGGACCATAGCGTCGGATATTGCCGATTGCCCGACGCTTTCCCCGACAAGCTTCTTCACCCGCCTTCGTACGGGAACCCCAGGTCGGGGGCGGTGACGAGGGCCCGCACGGGGATCCCCTGGGCCGCCGCCAGGTCGGTGACGGTGCCACCCCGATCGACCACCGGGAGGAGCAGCACGGGCTCCGCGCCGGCCGCCCGCACCGCCTCGGCGGCCTCGAGCATCGAGACCCCTCGGGTGACCGCGTCCTCGGTGATGGCCACCCGATCACCGGGGAGGAGGACGCCGGCGATGCGGCCGCCCCCGCCGTGGTCCTTCTCCTCCTTCCGGACGCTGAAGGAGCGCAGCATCCGGCCCCGGGTGGCGGCCACCGCGGCGATGGCGAACGCGGCGGCGTCGGCGCCCATGGTGAGCCCGCCCACCGCGTCGATGTCGTCGGGGAGCTCGGCCAGGGCGGCCTCGGCCACGAGGAGCATCCCCTCGGGCGAGCAGGTGGTCTGCTTGGCGTCGATGAACCAGGTGCTCGGCCGACCCGACTTCAAGACGAAGTCGCCCCGCCGGACCGCGTGGGCCAGCAGGTGCTCGACGAGTGCGGCGTGGGCCATGGGATCTCCCGGAGAGGCGGCGGGGCCGACCGTACCCGGTGCCCTCCGGGCTCCGGAACCCGGGCCCACCTCATCGGCCGAGCGGGGCCCAGGCGCACGCAATAGGGTGCCGGATGTCACTTTCAGGGGGGATCTGAAGATGCGTCGTACCCGCTTGCTCGCCGTGCTCGCCGTCTCCACGCTGGTGCTCACGTCGTGTCGCTACGTGGACATGGCCCAATCGGCGTTCGACCGAGGCGCACCGGTGCCGTGGTGGTGCAACCCCACCGAGGAGATCCCGGTCACCGAGGGGCCGGCCGCTGGCACCGTCGATTGGTACGCCGGCACCCACAAGGGCCCGCTCAGCTGGGACCAGTGCCTCCAGCTCTCCGCGGTGTTCGACGAGGCTCGCGACTGGGTGGAGCAGTGGCCCACGGCGGGCGACGCCGAGGCCGACGGCTGGAAGGCCATCACGCCCTACATCTCCGGGATGGGCACCCACCACATCCGTGGCGGCGTGACGCCCGCCATGCTCGCCGACCCGAGCTTCGACCGCTTCGACCCCATCCTCGACGCCGCCGGCCTCGACGGGCGGTTCGAGCCGACCCGACCCGACGTCCTGCAGTACGACGGGAACGGTCCCGGCGCCAAGCTGGTGGGCTTCGACTACTACGTCCGCACCGACACCGGCCGTCCGCCCGAGGGCTTCGTCGGCAACAACGACTGGTGGCACCACCACCCGTGGATCTGCCATCGCCTGAGCGACGCCCGCCAGATCGGGTTCAACATCAGCGACGCCAGCTGCCAGGCCTCCGGTGGCGTCAACGTCAACCTGTCGAAGTACTACATGCTCCACGTCTGGATCCTCGAGGACATGGTGTTCACGCCCGACGTGTACGCCGGCATGATGCCGTGCATCCAGGGGGGCTCGGCGATCCACGATCCTGCCGACCCCTGCCACGTCACCCGGGGCGCGATGGGCGCCGCGACCTCCCACGACATGAGCACCCACGACCTGGGCGGGCACGTGGACGAGGGGGGCTCCGGCGGCTGAGACCCCGGCGCTCAGCCCGGTCCGGCGACGGCAGGTGACCGGTCGAGGGGTGCGGACCGACGTCGGGAGGTGGCACACTGCGGTCCGATGACGACCGTGGCGGTGGCCAACCAGAAGGGTGGGGTGGCCAAGACCACCTCCGTGCACGCGCTCGGCGTGGCCATGGCCGAGCGGGGCAAGAAGGTCCTGATGGTCGACCTCGACCCCCAGGCCTCGCTCACCTGGGCCTGCGGGATCGACCCCGACGCCCTCGAGATCTCGGTGCACGACGTCCTGCTCAAGCGGGCCAAGGCGGCCGACGCCCTCCTCGCCCTCGACCCACCCCCCGCGCTGTCGGCCGCCGGCGAGTCCGGTCGCACCGGCACGCTCCACCTCCTGCCGTCCACCATCGACCTGGCCGGCGCCGAGCTCCACCTGCTCACCAAGACCGGGCGCGAGTACGTGCTGCGCAAGGCCCTGGCCAAGCTCGTCGACGACTACGACCGCGTGCTGATCGACTGCCCGCCGTCGCTCGGGATCCTCACCATCAACGGCCTCACCGCCGCCGACGAGGTCCTCATCCCGCTCCAGTGCGAGTCGCTGAGCCAGCGCGGGGTGGGCCAACTGCTCGACACCATCGACGACGTGCGCGACTACACCAACGAGGGCCTCCAGGTCCGGGGCGCCATCGCCACCCTCTTCGACGGTCGCACCAAGCTCGCCCACCAGGTGGTGGAGCAGGTGCGCCAGGACTACGGCATCGAGGTGCTCGAGCCCTACGTGCCCAAGTCGGTGAAGGTGGCCGAGGCGCCGGGCACCGGCCGCTCGGTGCTCACCCACGCCCCCCGGTCGGCCAGCGCCCAGGCCTACCGCGAGCTGGCGGCCGTGCTGCTGCGCAAGCCGACCCGGAAGGCCTCGTGACCCCCGCCGACCGCCCCCCGTCGGCCGAGCCGCCCGCGGACCGCCCCGCTACCGGCCGCTCCGGTTCCAGCGGCGCCAGCACCGGCCGCGCCGGTGCCGACCGCGCCGGGTCCGAGCGCGCCGGATCCGAGCGCCGCCGGTCGCTCGACCCCCAGGGCCGCCGGGCCCTCTTCGAGACGCCCGTGAGTGCCGCCCGCGACACCATCCGATCGGGTACCCCCCGCGAGGGCAAGGACGCCCTCTACTCCTCGGGCCCCCGTCAGACCGGGACCGTGGTGGTCACCTGCTCGTCGTGCGCCGCCCGATCCCGCATCAACCTCACCGACCTCGGCCTGCGCTGGCTCAGCGGCACGGTG
>JBBRFU010000012.1:0-47523 GCA_038241315.1 Acidimicrobiales bacterium
ACGTGACCACCCGCACCACCGCACCCGCCCCCTCCCCCTCACCCTCCCCCTCGCCCACCACCGCCCCGACCCCGGCCCCCGCCGACGCGGCCGGCCGGCTCGGCGGCTGGGACTCGATCGAGTTCTGGGTGGGCAACGCCCGGACCACCGCCGGCTTCTTGGTGTCGTCGTTCGGGTTCCGCCACACCGGGTACGCCGGGCCGGAGACCGGCGTGCGCGACCGGGTGAGCTACGTGCTCGAGCAGGGCGGCCTGCGGCTGGTGATCACCGGTGCCCTGGCCGCCAGCTCGCCCATCACCGCCCACGTGGCCGCCCACGGCGACGGCGTCCACGACCTGGCCTGGCTGGTGGACGACGCCCCCGCCGCCTTCGGCGACGCGGTGGCGCGGGGCGCTCGCGCCGTGCGCGAGCCGTGGACCGAGTCCGACGGGCACGGGACGCTGTCGCTGGCCACGGTGGGCACCTACGGGGAGACCCAGCACACGTTCGTGGACCGGCGCGCCTACCACGGGCCCTCGCTGGCCCCCGGCTACGAGGTCGACGACCTCCTCCCCGACCCGGTGGGCCCACCCGTGGGCATCACCGGCATCGACCACGTGGTGGGCAACGTGGCCCAGGGCGACCTCGGACGATGGGTCGCCTTCTACGAGGACGTCCTGGGATTCCGGCAGCTGGCCCACTTCGACGACGACCAGATCGCCACCGAGTTCTCGGCGCTGATGTCCACCGTGGTCTGGGACGGCAGCCGCATCGTGCTGCCGCTCAACGAGCCGGCCGACGGCCGCCGCAAGAGCCAGATCCAGGAGTACGTCGAGGCCTACGACGGGCCCGGCGTCCAACACATCGCCATGGCCACCGACGACATCGTGGCGACGGTGTCGGCGCTGCGCGACCGCGGCGTCCGCTTCATGCGGGTGCCCGACAGCTACTACGAGGACGCCCGCCGACGCCTCGAGGGCGTCGACCTCCCTTGGGACGAGCTCCAGCGGCTGAACGTGCTGGTGGACCGCGACGAGGTGGGCCACCTCCTGCAGATCTTCACCGAGACGGTGATGGACCGCCCGACGGTCTTCTTCGAGATCATCCAGCGACGCGGCGCACGCGGGTTCGGGGAGGGCAACTTCAAGGCCCTGTTCGAGGCCATCGAACGAGACCAGGCCCGCCGGGGCAACCTCTGATGCGCACCGCGCCGGCCCCCCGTCGAGCGGTGGCCGACCTCCCCGCCTACCGCCCGGGCCGATCCGCCGGCGCGGCCATGGCGGACCACGGGCTGGGCTCGGCGGTGAAGCTGGCGTCGAACGAGTTGGCCCTGCCCCCGCTGCCCTCGGTGGCCCGGGCCATCGAGGCGGCCGTGGGCGGGACCACCCGGTACCCGGACCACGGCGCCACCGCGCTGCGCCGGGCCCTGGCCGAGTGCCTGGGCGTCGAGCCGGAGCGGGTGGCGGTCGGGTGCGGCTCGGTCGGCCTCCTCCAGCAGCTGGCGCTGGCCTACACGGGGCCGGGCACCGAGGTGCTCTACGGATGGCCCTCGTTCGAGGCGTACCCGGTGTTCACCGGCACCACCGGGGCCACCCCGGTGGCCGTGCCCCTCCGCCGCCAGACCCTCGACGTCGACGCCCTGGTGGGCGCGCTGACGCCGCGCACCCGCCTCGTGCTGGTGGCCAACCCCAACAACCCCACCGGCACCGCCCTGCGCCGCGACGCCCTGGTGCGGCTGGCCGACGCCCTCCCACCCGGGTGCCTCCTGGTGGTCGACGAGGCGTACCGCGAGTTCGTGACCGGCGCCGACGTGCCCGACGGGCTCGAGCTCCTCGGCCACCGCCCCGACGTGGTGGTGCTGCGCACGTTCTCCAAGGCCCACGGCCTGGCGGCCCTCCGCGTCGGCTACCTGGTCGGCGACCCGGCGGTGGTCGCCGCCGTCGACAAGGTCCTGGTGCCCTTCGCCGTCAACGGCCTCGGCCAGGTGGGCGCCCTGGCGTCGCTCGCCGCCTCGCAGGAGGTGGCCGACCGGGTGGCCGGCGTGGTGGCCGAGCGCGGCCTGGTGGCCGCGGCCCTCCGCGACGCCGGCTGGGGGGTGCCCGACGCCCAGGCCAACTTCGTGTGGCTGCCGGCCGGGCAGGCCGCGGCCCCGCTGGCCGCCGCGCTCGAGCGCGAGGGCGTGGTGACCCGGCCGTTCCCCGGGCGCGGCGTCCGGGTGACGGTGGGGACCGCGTCCGAGAACGACCGCTTCCTCACCGCGCTCGCCGCGGTGGCCGACCGCCCCGACGTGGGCGCGCCCGCCGCCTGGGCCCTGCCCGTGGGGCCCGGCGCGGCCGAGGTCGCCGCCTGGATCGACCGTCTGGATCACGTGGCCTGCCGACTCCACGCCCACGCCACGCTCCACCGCTTCGACGGGCTCACCCGCCCCGACCCGGGCGGCGAGGAGCGCTGGGACGCGGGCCAGGTCTGGGCTCACCTGGCGGAGCTCGGCGGCTACTGGCTGGGCCAGCTCGACGACGTCCTGGCCCACCCCGGCCCCGAGCCCGTGCCCTTCGGCCGGACCAAGGCCGACCCGGTCCGGGTGGGCGCCATCGAGGCCGGACGGGCCCGGGAGCCGCTGGCGCACCACGAGGCCGTCTGCCGGGCGATCGACGGCCTCCACGCCCGCCTGCTGGAGCTCACGCCCGACGACTGGCGCCGCGCCGGCCGCCACGAGACGCTCGGCGTCCTGACCGTGGCCGACCAGCTCCAGCACTTCCACGTGGGCCACTACGAGGAGCACGCCGACCAGCTCGACGAGCTCGTGGTGCCACGGTGACGGCCTGCTGGGCGCCGCTGCCCCCCGGCTCCGGCTTCGGCCCCGGGAACCTGCCCTACGGCGTGGCGGTCGACGCCGACGGTCGGACGCAGGTGGTGACCCGGGTCGGCGATGCCGTCCTCACCGTCGCCGACGCCGTGGAGCCGTCGCTGCGGTCGCTGGTGGACGGCCCCACCCTGGACCCGCTCCTCGCCGCGGGCCCCGACACGTGGCGTCGGGTCCGCGAGCAGCTGGTGGACCACCTCGCCGAGCCGCGCCACGAGCGCCCGCTCACGCCGGTGGCCGACGTCGGCCTGCTCCTCCCCTTCACCGTGGGGGACTACGTCGACTTCTACTCGTCGATCCACCACGCCACGAACCTCGGCCGGCTCTTCCGGCCCGACGCCGAGCCCCTCCTGCCCAACTGGCGGCGGCTCCCGGTCGGCTACCACGGGCGGGCCGGGACGGTGGCCGTGTCGGGGACCCCGGTGGTGCGCCCGACCGGGTTGGTGGCCGAGGGCGACGAGGTCGTCCGTCGCCCGTCGGGCCAGCTCGACCTCGAGCTCGAGGTGGGGTTCGTGGTCGGCCCCGGCAACGAGCCCGGCCACCCCATCGACCCCGACGAGGCCGACGACCACGTGTTCGGCGTGGTGCTGGTGAACGACTGGTCCGCCAGGGATCTCCAGGCGTTCGAGTACCAGCCCCTCGGGCCGTTCCTGGGCAAGTCGTTCCTGACCACCGTGTCCCCGTGGGTCGTGCCGCTGGCCGCCCTCGCCGACCACCTGGTGCCACCGCCCCGGCAGGAACCGGCGCCCGACCCATCGCTGCGCGCCGAGCGTCCGTGGGGCCTCGACCTCGAGCTGGAGGTGGCGATCAACGGCACCATCGTCACCCGCACCTGCTTCGCCGACCTCTACTGGACCTTCGCCCAGCAGCTCGCCCACCTCACCAGCAACGGCGCCACCACCCGGCCCGGTGACCTGTTCGCGTCCGGCACGGTCTCGGGGCCCACCGAGGGCGAGCTCGGCAGCCTCATCGAGCTGACCCAGCGGGGCGCGCACCCCGTCACCCTCGCCGACGGGACGCGGCGGAGCTGGCTGCTCGACGGCGACACCGTGACGCTCGGCGCCCGGGCGCCCGGCCTCCGGGGGGCGCCGCCGATCGACCTCGGCCAGGCGGTGGGCACGATCGTGGCCGCACCGCCGCGCTCCCCTCGCGCCCCGGGGGCACGACGATGACCTACTACCGACGGGTGGGCGCCGTCCCCGCCAAGCGCCACACCGTCCACCGCGGCGAGGACGGCGAGCGCCTCCTCGAGGAGCTGATGGGCACCGAGGGGTTCTCGGGCGGCTCGTCGCTGCTCTACCACCGCCACTCGCCGTCGGCCCTCCTCGACGTCGCGGTCGTGGAGGAGGGGCGGCCACCGCTCGAGCCGAACCTCCCGCTGGCGCCGCGCCACCTCCGCACCGGCCTGTTGCTGGTGGAGGGGGTGGACCTGGTGACCGGCCGCCAGGTCCTGGCGGGCAACGACGACCTGACCCTGTCGATCGCCACCGCCACGCCCCGGACCGGCCCGGGCCGCCTCTACCGCAACGCCACGGGCGACGAGCTGGTGTTCGTCCAGGAGGGGTCGCTCACGCTCGAGAGCGTGTTCGGCCGCCTGCCGCTCTCGGCGGGCGACTACGTGGTGAGCCCGGCGGGCCCGACCCCCCGCGGGGCGGCCGACGGCGACGGGCGGGCGCTGGTGGTGGAGGCGGCAGGCCACGTGGGGCCGCCGCCGCGCCACCGCAACGCCGAGGGCCAGTTCCTCGAGCACGCGCCCTACGGCGAGCGGGACCAGCGGGCTCCCCTCGAACCGCTCCTGGTGGACGAAGCCGGGCCGGCCGAGGTGCTGGTGCGGACCCGCGCCGGGCTCACCCGCCACCGCTACGCCCACCACCCCTTCGACGTGGTGGGCTGGGACGGCTGCCTGTACCCGTGGGCCCTCGCCATCGCCGACTTCGAGCCGATCGTGGGGAGCCTCCACCAACCCCCGCCGGTGCACCAGACCTTCGAGGGCCCGGGCTTCGTGGTGTGCTCGTTCGTGCCCCGTCCGCTCGACTTCCACCCCGACGCGGTGAAGGTGCCGTACCACCACGCCAACGTCGACTCCGACGAGGTGCTCTTCTACGTCGACGGCGACTTCACCAGCCGGACCGGCAGCGGCATCGGCCGCGGGTCGGTGACCATCCACCCCGCCGGCTTCGTGCACGGGCCCCAGCCCGGCAGCTGGGAGCGGTCGGTGGACCAGCGGGCCACCGACGAGACCGCGGTGATGATCGACACCTTCCGGCCCCTGCTCCTGGGCCCGGCCGCCCACCAGGTGGCCGCCGCCGACTACCTCACCAGCTGGGTGCCCCACCCCTGAGCCGGCGCCGTCAGGTGGGGACCGGGTCCTCTGCCTCCCGGCGGAGCCGGAGCATCTCGTCGATCTGCGAGGCCTCGACCGGCGGGCTGAACAGGAAGCCCTGGGCCATCTCGCACCCGAGCCGCTCCAGCACCTCGCGCTGGCCCTCGGTCTCGATCCCCTCCGCCACCGTGTCGAACCCGAGGTTGTCGGCCAGCACCATGGCGGCCGACACGATGGCGAGGTCGTGCGACGAGGGGTCGGTGACCCCGGCCACGAACGACCCGTCGATCTTCAAGATGTCGGCGGCCGCGAAGCGGCGCAGGTAGTCGAGCGTGGCGAAGCCGGTGCCGAAGTCGTCGATGGCGAGACGGACGCCGAGGGTCTTGAACCGGGCCAGCTGCTCCACCACCACCTCGGTGTCGGTGATGAGGTCCGCCTCGGTGACCTCCAGGCAGAGCTGGTCCGGGCGCACCCCGCTGTCGGCCAGCACGCCGGCCACGAAGTCGACCAGGTCGGCATCGGCGAGCTGGCGGGCCGACAGGTTGGCCGCCACCTCGAGGTCGGGCCAGCGCGCCGCGGCCTCGATGGCCTGCTCGATCACCCACCGCCCGAGCGGGAGGATCAGGCCGGTGTCGGTGGCGACCGGCACGAAGGCGTCGGGCTGGATGGTGCCGAGGCCGGGGCGCTCCCAGCGCAGCAGGGCCTCCACGCCGACCATGCGGCGGTCCCGCAGGCGGACGACCGGTTGGTAGTGGAGGTGCATCTCGTCCTGGCGGACGGCGTCGCGGAGGGCGTTCTCGACCTCGAGGCGCGCCACCGCCCGCTCACGGAGCCCGTCGTGGAAGAGGGCGGTGCGGTTGCGGCCGAGCTGCTTGGCCTCGTACATGGCGAGGTCGGCGTCGCGCAGGAGGTCGGTGGGCTCCACGGCGCCCACCACGTGGACCACGCCGACGCTGGCCGAGACGACCACCCGCCCGCCGGGCAGGTCGATGGGCTCGGCGAGGGTGGCGGTGAGGCGGGCCGCCACCACGGCCACGGACTCCGCGTCGTCGAGGTCGGGGCACAGGATCACGAACTCGTCGCCCCCGGCCCGGGCGATGAGGTCGGCGGGCCGGAGCGTGCGGCTGAAGCGCGTGGTGACCTCGCGCAGGAGCTGGTCGCCGGCCTCGTGGCCGAGGCTGTCGTTGATCAGCTTGAAGCGGTCGAGGTCGACGAACAGCAGCCCGCCCCGTGAGGTGGGGGCCGAGAACGTGTCGCGGAGCCGGTGCAGCAGGAGCCGGCGGTTGGGCAGGCCGGTGAGCTCGTCGTGCATCGCCCCGTGGGCCAGCCGCGACTGCAGGTCGTGGCGCTCCACGGCGATGGTGGCCAGGTCGGCCACCAGCGCGAGCAGGTCGAGCTCGTCGGCGGCGAGCGGCTCGATGGTGGTCCGCAGGAAGGTGACCCGCCCCAGGACGCGGCCGTCGACATCGACCAGGTCGGCCACCCAGGCGGTGCGGTACGCCGAGGCCGAGGCGGCGCGCAGGACCGAGTTCCACCCCATGTCCTGGCGGAAGGCGGGCCCGGGGTCCTTGGCGGGGAGCCCGGCCGGCGGCCGGATGATCCCGCTGTGGTCCAAGATGGCGAGCAGGTCGGGGTCGACCTCGGGCGCCTCGCAGAGGTACTCCCCCGAGGGGTCGAAGAAGCCGATGGCGAAGTGGCCGTCGGCGATGCGCCGGGAGGCGAGCTGCTCGATGGCCCGCAACGTGTCGGCCACCGGCGCGCCGCGGGCGATGCGCTCCAGGAGGAGCGTCTGCTCGGTGAGGAGGTCGGCCGCCTCCTGCTCGTCGGTGAGGTCGCGGCCGGTCAACATGATCGAGCGCTCGCTCGCCTGGTCGGTCACCGAGCGCTCCACCCGGAGCCGCCGCCAGCCGCCGTCGGCGGTGGCGAAGCGGATGAGCGGCCGGCGGCCGATCCCGGTGCCCAGGACCCGGTCGACCGGCAAGGCCGCGCCCGGCGTCCCGAGGAGGTCCTCGGGGTGGACCAGGTCGGTCACGGTGCGGCCGGTGAGCTCGCCGGCGTCGAGGCCCAGGATGTGGGTGACCGACGGGCTGACGTAGGCGAGGTGGCCCAGCCGGTCGCACACCATCACCAGGTCGGTGCCGCCGCGCAGCAGGCTCGACGCCCAGGCCTCGCGCTGGCGGAGGTCGTCGATGGCGCCGTCGCGGCCGGTGATGTCGCGGCCGGAGGCCACGAGCAGGCCGATGTCGGGGTCCTCCAGGGCGTTGGTGACCATCAGCTCGATCTCGATGAACCGGCCGTCGGCCCCCACCACGGTGACCTCCAGCGGCCCGTGGACGCCGGGGGTGGCGGACACGCGCGCGAGGGCGCCGAGGTGGAGGGGGTGATCACCCGACTTGGCGAACAGGTCGAACATGGGCCGGCCGACCAGGGCCTCGGGCGCCCAGCCGAGCACGCGCCGCACCCCGGGGGCCACCCACCGGATGATCCCGCCGGCGTCGGCGAGCACCACCACCTCCGGGAGGGCGGAGAGGATGTCCCGGGGGTCGATGCCACCCAGCGCGGCGTCCGATGTCGGCATCAGCGGCACCGGGCGGCGGGGGCGGACGACGGGATCACCGGACGACGACCTGGCCCGCCGCGGCACGGGCCGCGTCGGCCGCCCGCTCCACGATCTGGTCGACGACCTCATCGGTGTGGGCCAGGCCCGGGAAGCAGACCTCGTAGGCGCCGGGCGCCAGGGCCACGCCCCGCGACAGCAGGGCGTGGAAGAACGTGGCGTAGGCGGCCTCGTCGGTGCGCCGGGCCCCGACGTAGTCGGTGGGGACCTCGTCGCCGAAGTGGAGGCCGACCAACGAGGCCACCCGGGGGGCCCGCACCGTGAGCCCGCCGTCGCGCAGCGCGCCCTCCAGGCCGGTGGCCAGGCGCTCGGCGGTGGCCGACAGCTGGGCGTAGGCCGCCTCGTCGAGCAGGTCCAGCGCGGCCAGACCGGCTGCGGTGGCCAGCGGGTTCCCCGAGAGCGTGCCCGCCTGGTACACCGGCCCCAGCGGGGCCAGGTGGTCCATGAGGTCGGCCCGGCCGCCGAAGGCGCCCACGTTGAGGCCGCCGCCGATGACCTTGCCGAAGCAGCTGAGGTCGGGCGTCACGCCGAAGAGCGCCTGGGCGCCACCCCGGGCCAGCCGGAACCCGGTGATCACCTCGTCGAAGATCAGCAGGGCGCCGACGCGGTCGCACTCGGCCCGCAGCCCGGCGAGGAACCCCTCGGCCGGGGCCACCAGGCCCATGTTGGCGGCGACCGGCTCCACGATCACGCACGCCACGGTGTCGTCGAGCGTGGGCACCTGGTTGTAGGGCGCCACGATGGTCTCGGACACCGCGGTGGGCGGCACGCCGGCGGAGCCGGGCACCCCGCCCGGGGACGAGGCGGGATCGAGGTGCGCCACGGCCGAGCCGGACTCGGCCAGCAGGGCGTCGCCGTGGCCGTGGTAGTTGCCGGAGAACTTCACGACCTTGGTGCGCCCGGTGGCGCCCCGCGCCAGCCGGAGGGCCGTCATGGTGGCCTCGGTGCCGCTCGCCACCATCCGCACCTTCTGGCACGACGGCACCCGGCGGGCGATCTCCTCGGCGAGCAGCACCTCGCGCTCGGTGGGGGCGCCGTACGACGTGCCGTCGCCGGCGGCGGCCCGCACCGCCTCGATGATCTTCGGGTGGGCGTGGCCGGCGATGATGGCGCCGTAGCTCTGCACCAGGTCGAGGTACTCGGTGCCCTCCACGTCCCACACGCGGGGGCCCTGGGCCCGGGCGACGAAGTAGGGCGTGCCGCCCACCGAGCGGAAGGCCCGCACCGGGGAGTTGACCCCGCCGGGGATGACCCGCTGGGCCCGATCGAACAGCTCGGCGTTGGTGCTCACGTGGTGCCTCGGTGTCGTGGTGGTGCGTCGGCCGGTCCGGTGGCCCGAGCGTACGCCGTCGCCCGCTCGCGCCCCCCGTCCGGCACCCGTCGCCGCCCTCGCGAGCGGGACCGGTCGAGCGGCCCCCGCCCGTCGAGCGGGGTCAGAGGACCTCGGCCACCTCGCGAGCCAGGTAGGTGAGGATCACGTCGGCGCCGGCCCGCTTGATCGCGGTGAGGTGCTCGATCGCCACCAGGTCGCCGTCGATCCACCCGTTGGCCGCCGCCGCCTTGATCATGGCGTACTCCCCCGACACATGGTACGCCGCCAGCGGCAGGTCGTGCTCGGCCCGGACCTTGGCGAGGATGTCGAGGTAGGCCATGGCCGGCTTCACCATGAGCACGTCGGCGCCCTCGGCCACGTCGGCCCGCACCTCCTCCAGCGCCTCGCGGGCGTTGCGGAAGTCCTGCTGGTAGGCCTTCCGATCGCCGCCGTCGGCGATGGCCACGTCGGCCGCCTCGCGGAACGGGCCGTAGAGCCCGGAGGCGTACTTGGCCGCGTAGGCCATGATCGAGACGTCGACCCAGTCCTGCTCGTCGAGCGCGTCCCGGATGGCCGCCACCTGACCGTCCATCATCCCTGACGGCGCCACCAGGTCGACGCCCGCGTCGGCCTGGGCCACGGCCACCTCGGCGTAGCGGTCGAGGGTGGTGTCGTTGTCCACCAGGCCCTCGGGGGTGAGGAGGCCGCAGTGCCCGTGGTCGGTGTACTCGTCGAGGCAGAGGTCGGCGATGAGCACGATGTCGTCGGCGAAGGTGTCGCGCAGGTCCCGGAGCGCCAGCTGCACGATGCCGTCGGGGTCGCTGGCCCCAGAGCCCTCGGCGTCCTTGTGCTCGGGCACGCCGAAGAGGATGACCCCGGGCACGCCCAGGCCCACCAGCTCCTTCACCTCGGCCCGCAGGGAGTCGAGGGTGTGCTGCACCACGCCGGGGATCGAGCCGATCGGGTTGGGCTCGCGGATGCCCTCGCGGACGAACAGCGGCGCGATCAGGTCGTCGGGGGTGAGGACGGTCTCGGCCACCATCCGGCGCAGGGCCGGCGTGCGACGGAGCCGACGGAGGCGGCGCTGCGGGAACACGCCGTCAGCCTACGGGGGCGTCCGGTCGCGTCCGTCGGGCCCGGGCCCGCCCGGCGTGTGACGCCCGGCCTAGGTACCCGCCCCGTCCCCGAATACGCATCGTGACCGATGCGGACCACCCCCGGCGGGGCGCACGATGGGCAGGAGCCACCGGACGACCGGTGGCGGAGCAAGGAGGACCTGCGATGAGCGGGAGGTTGTACCAACGGATCACCACCAGCCGGCTCGGCACCACGCGGCGCGCCGGCCGACGTCGCGGCACCCGCGGCCAGGAGATGGTCGTGGCCACCCGCCACGACCTCACCCGTCGCCTGCCGGACCACGCCAGCCGGCCCACGCGCCTGTACTGAGCAGGCGGTGACGAGCGCAGCGCCGGCCCACCGGCGGGAGGACGGCGCGACCTCCCGCCGGTGCCGGCCGTACGCTCGGGCCATGCGCGCCAGCGGGAGCGGCCTGAGCCCGGTGATGGTGGGCCGCGCCGCTCACCTCGACCAGCTGCGCGCCCTGCTGGCGGTGGACGGCACCGGCGTGGGGCTGGTCGGCGGCGAGGCCGGGATCGGCAAGTCGCGGCTCGTCCGCGAGGTGCGGGCGGCCATCGACCCGGGCGTGGTGGTGCTGGCGGGCCAGGCCGAGCCGGGCGGCCTCTCGCGGCCCTTCGAGCTCCTCCTGGACGCGCTGGCCGACCACCTCGCGCCCGACGACCCGCGGGCGTCCACCCTCCGCGCCGCCGGTGCGGGGAGCGACCTCTCGTGCGAGGGGTGCGAGCCGCTGGCCGAGCGCTTCGTGGTGGCCCGCGCCCTCCTCGACGACGTGGTGGGCGACCGGCGCTCGGTGGTGGTGTTCGAGGACCTCCACTGGGCCGACTCCGAGAGCATCGCCCTGTTCGAGCAGCTCGCCGCGCCCGACCGCCGGGGGCGCGTCCTGCTCGGCACCTACCGGCCCGGCGACCTCACCCGACGCCACCCGCTCACCGAGGTCCTCGGTCGGCTCGAGCGGCGCTCGACGGCCGTGCACCTCCGCGTCGACCGGTTCGCGGTGGCCGACGTGGGCGACTTCCTCGCCGCGGTCTACGGCAGCCGCCCCAGCCACCGGGTGGCCGAGGCGCTCCACGCCCGCAGCGGCGGCAACCCCTTCTTCCTGGAGGAGCTGCTCGTGGCCTCCGGCGGCGTCGCCCTCGAGGACCTCGAACGGGCGCCGCTGCCGTGGAACCTGGCCCAGGCCGTGCACGACCAGGTGGACGAGCTGGCCCCCGGCGCCCGCGCCGCCATCGAGACGGCTGCGGTCCTCGGCCGGCGGGTGAGCTTCGACGTGCTCGCCGCGGTGACCGGCCTCGACGAGACCGACCTCATCGCCGTCCTGCGGGACCTGATCGCGTGCGGCCTCCTCGTGGAGGCCGAGCCCGACGTGTTCGGGTTCCGCCACGACCTGGCCCGGGAGGCGATCGAGCAGCGCCTGCTCGGCCGTGAGCACCGCCGGATCCACCAGGCCGCCCTCGACGCGCTGGTCCGGGCCGGGAGCACCAACCACGCCACCATGGCCCGCCACGCCTTGGGCGCCGGCCGCCCCGACGACCTGGTGGAGCTGGCCCGCATCGGGAGCGCCCGGTACCTCTCGATCGGGTCCACCTACCAGGCCCTCGAGCTCGCCGAGCTGGGCCTCACCGAGGCCGACGACGACCTCGACCTGCGCGCGGCCGCGGCCCGCGCCGCCTGGCTCACCGGGCTGAACGACGACGCCGTCGCCCATGGCGAGCGGTGGGCCGCCCTGGCCGAGCGGGCCGGCGACCTCGAGCGGCGCTCGGCGGCCCGCCGGCTGCTGATGCGCCTCTACTGGGAGCAGGCCGACGAGGCGTCCCTCGACGCGGTCATCGAGGCCATGGTGGCCGACCTCGACGTGTTGGACGACGGCCCCGAGCACGCCGCCCTGCTCGCCGCGCTCGCCCAGCAGGCCATGCTCACCGGCCAGGTCGACGCCGCCCGGGTCTGGGCGGCGCGCGCCGTGGAGGCGGCCGAGCGCCACGGCCTGCCCAGCGTGCGCCGGGCCGCGCTGGTGGAGGAGGCCACCGCCCTGCTCAACCACCGCCAGGACCTCGAGGCCAGCATCGACCTGCTGTGCCAGGTGGCGGCCGAGGCGAGCGCGGCGGGCGAGGACTTCGTGGCCGCCCGCGCCTGGGGGAACGCCGCGTCGTCGGGCGCGGGGGTGCTGTCGGCGGCCCGCCAGCGCGAGCTGCTGGAGCGGATGAAGGAGGCCGCCGACCGGGCCGGCTGGGTGCCCGAGGGGATCCAGGCCCAGGTCCTGGGCGAGTACGAGATCGCCGCCCACGAGGGCGACCTGCCGGCGGCCGAGGCCTGGGTGGCCCGCTTCCGCCAGCTCGACCGGGAGGCGGGCAGCACCCAGGCCGGGTGGCTCCACCTCCGGGAGGTCACCCTCGCCCTGGAGCGGGGCGAGCCCGAGCAGGCCCAGGAGCTGCTCGACGTCCTGCCCGAGGTCTCCCGGGAGAAGGCCGAGGTCCTCACCGCCATCCGCCTGGCCGCCGCCGTCGCCGCCCGGGCGCCCGGTCGGGCCGCCGGGCCCCTCGCCGAGCTGCTCGCCAAGGCCGACGTCGAGGGCTTGGACGCCGCGTCGTTCGACGACGTGCTCCCCCTCGTGGGCGAGCCCGGCCTCCCGCCGGCCGATGCCCGCCGCCTCATCGACGGCCTCGCCCGGGTGTGGGGCTTCCCCTCCCCGGCGATCGAGGACGCGCGGCAGCGCTACCGCGGGCACCTGGCCCTGGCGGAGGGGTGCCTCGACGAGGGGATCGCCCTGCTCGAGGCCGCGATCGCCGTCCCCGCGGCCCGCTACCCGGTGGCCGCGCCCCACCGGGCCACCGACCACGTCGCGGTGGCCCGGGCGCTCATCGGGCTGGGGCGGGTCGACGAGGCCCGGCCCCACGCCGACGCGGCGCGCCGCCTGCTCGCCCGGTGGCCGGGGTGGCGTCGGGACGCGCTGGCCGCGCTGGAGCGCCGCCTCGCCGGACGAGCCTCCCCGGACCCCGCGGCCGGGCCGACCGACCTCACGCCTCGCGAGCGCGAGGTGCTCGACCTGCTCGCCGAGGGCCTGTCGAACGCCGACCTCGCCGAGCGGCTCTTCATCTCGCGGCGGACCGTGGGCGTCCACGTGTCGAACATCCTCGCCAAGCTGGGGGTGTCCACCCGCACCGAGGCGGCGGCCTGGCTGAACCGCCGGGCCGGTGCCCGCGCGGACCACCGCTGACCCTCGGCGGTCGGCGGTCGACGATCGGCGATCGGCGATCGGCGGTCGCCGCGGGCTGGCCTCCCTCAGGAGGGGAGGAAGCTCGCCAGGCGCGGTGGGGTGGCCGCCAGCTGCCGGTCGATGGCGTCGGCGAGCGGACCGGTGATCTCGCGATCGGGGTCGAGGCCCAGGACGTTCCAGCGCTCCTCGGGGTCTCGCTCCACGTCGAAGAGCACCTCCTCGCCCCAGCCCGCCTCGCGGATGTACTTGTGGGGCCCACGACGGACCATCGGCCACCGCATGGAGATGGCGCTGAACACCAGGCGGTCGGGGTCGAACGGCAGGGCGGGGTCGGCGAGGTGCGCCGAGAGGTCGGCGCCGTCCAGCTGGGTGAGGTCGACGTCGGCCCCCGCCAGCGACAGCGCGGTGGTGGCGATGTCGAAGCTCTGCACGGGCGCCGGCTCCACCCGGCCGCCGGCGACCCGTCCACCCGCGGCGAAGCACGGCACCTTGGCGAGGTCGTCGAAGGGGATCCACGGCACCTTGCGCACCAGGCCCCGGTGCCCGGCGTAGTCACCGTGGTCGGCGGTGAAGAAGAGCAGCGCGTCGCGCAGGTCGAGGTGCTCGACCAGCGTGCCCACGGCATCGTCGACCTGGGTGATCAGGCCGTAGGTGCGGGCCAGGACCAGGCGGTGGCCGTCGAGGCGGTCGGGGTCGACCCGGCGGGCGGGGTGATCGGCCTGCGCGGTGGCGGCCCGGAACCGCGGGGGGAGGTACTGGTTGGCCGTCGCCCCGTCCGGGTCGATGACGCACGCGGCCGGGTCGTACATCGAGGCGTAGGGCTCGGGCGGGTTGATCGGCGGGTGGGGGTGCGGGAACGACACCACGAGGAACAGGGGCCGGGACCGGTCGCGCTGGGCCAGGAAGGCGATCGTCTCGTCGCGCACCCAGCTGGTGGGGTGGGTGCTCGGGTCGAGGGCGTAGGTGGCACCGAGCGCGGTGGGCGTGTCGTGGCGCCAGTCGTCGAGGCCTCGGTGTCGGAGCCAGTCGTGGTAGTGGTCGAGCTCGCCGGTCTCCCGCGGGTCCTCGGTGTAGGCGTCGAGGTGCTCGCACGTCCGCAGGTGGTCGAAGCCGTGCTCGGACCGGATCGGGTCGAAGTGCATCTTCCCGATGAGGGCGGTCTGGTAGCCCAGGGCGCGCAGGGCGTGGGCCACGGTGAACGAGCCGGGCGCGAGGGCCCGACTGCGCGCGTAGTCGGCCCGGTGGTCGAGGAGGCCGGTCATCAGCGACGTCCGGGCAGGGACGCAGGTGGTGGACGCGCTGTAGGCGTTGGTGAAGGTCACCCCGCTCGCGGCGAGGGCGTCGAGGTGGGGGGTGCGCACCGCGCCGTCGGCGGCGTAGCCCACCTGGTCGTAGCGGTGCTGGTCCGTCATGACCAGGACGATGTCTGGCTGGGCGTTCACCGAACAGCACCTCGGCGGTCGAGCAGCGATGGCGGAGATCCGGAGGGTGTCTACCACCGGCGAGCGGTGACCACCTCCGCCAGCTCGTCGAGGGTCAGGTGCTCGAGGGTGGGCACGCTGCGGTGGGCGGCGCTGAGGTCGGTGTGCACGGTGATGTGGCTCGGCACCGCGACCACGCGGAGCCCGGCGGCCACTGCAGCAGCGATGCCGGGCGAGGAGTCCTCCAGGGCCACGGCGCGCGACGGCTCGACCGCCAGGTCGGCGCAGGCCAGCAGGTACGTGTCGGGGGCCGGCTTGGTCCGCCCGGCCACCCGATCGGCGCAGGCGATGGCGGCGAAGCGGTCCCGGAGGCCCAACCGCCCGAGGTGGGTCTCGATCCACGCCGAGGGCGAGCTCGACGCCACGGCGCAGGGCACGCCGGCACCACGGAGGGCGTCGAGCAGCGCCTCCACGCCGGGCAGGGCCGGCTGGGTGTCGCGCCACGACCGGTCCACCGCGTCGTAGGCCGCCTGGTAGGCCACCGGGTCGAGGGCGGCACCCACCGCCGCCTCCATCCGGTGGAACGAGTCGTCGTGGCCGTGGCCGATCACCGTCGCCCACGCGGCCACCGTGAGGTCGTGGCCCAGGGTGCCCAGCGCCGTCCGGGCCGCCTCGAAGATGGGCGTCTCGCTGTCGAAGATCAAGCCGTCGAAGTCGAACACGACGGCATCGGGGAGCTCGCGCACGGGTTCCTCCTGGTCGGCCGACCGCCAGGGTGCCACGCGTGCCGCCCCCGCCCGCGGTCGGTTCGGCTCCCGGTCTGTTCGACTCCCGGTCGGGACGGCTCCCGCGGTCAGGAGGTGCGGGCGGTCAGGAGGTGCGGGCGGCGCGGACGGGGCGGGCCCCGGCGCGGGTGACGGCGGTGGCCCCGGCGGCGACGGCGGCGTGCAGGGCCGCCTCCAGCTCGGCGCCGGCTCGGCGGGCCGCGATCCAGCCGGCGGCGAAGGCGTCGCCGGCACCGGTGGGGTCGACCTGCTCGACGGGCAGGGCCTCGCCCACCACCGAGTCGATCCCGTCGGTCCAGGTGGCGCCGGCCGCGCCGTGCTTCACCGCGACCGACCCGACCCGGGCCAGCACCGCCTGCACCCCGCCCAGGGCCTCCACCTCGTCGTCGTTGGCGAACACGATGTCGGCGCCCTCGATCCACCCCAGGAAGGTCGCGCCGCCGACGGCCCGCAGCGGCGCCGCGCTGGCGGCGTCGACCGACACCGTGCACCCGGCGGCGAGCGCGGCGGAGATGGCCGCCTTGCCGGCGTTGCGCGAGCCCTCGCCGAGGAGGGTGTAACCCGACAGGTGCACCCAGCCGGGCAAGGGGTCGAGGGACTCGACGATCGCACCGACCGGCAAGCGGTCGTTGGCGCCGCGGTCGGGCAGCATGGTCCGGTCGCCATCGGGGCCCACGAGCACCACGCACGTGCCGGTGACCTCGTCGGCGAGCACCGGCCCCACGAACCGCACGCCGCCGTCCTCCAGTTCGGCCCGGGCCCGCACCCCGAGGTCGTCGTCACCCACCGCCGCCAGCAGGCGGGGGGACTCGCCCATGGTGGCGATCCAGGCCGCGGTGTTGGCGGCCGATCCGCCGCCGTCGAGCCGGATGCGCGCCGCGGTGTCCGAACGGGGGGCGATGGGCTCGCGATGGGTGGTGACGACGTCGATGATCAGGTCGCCGATCACCATCACGTCGCTCGCCGCGCGGGCGGGCGCCGCGGCGTCGTGGGGGGCGTCCGACCCGCTCACGCCGCGGCCGCCACGGCGATGCGGGCGGCCAGGGCGGCGTTGGCCAGGATGATCTCCACGTTGGCCCGGAGGCTCTCGCCACCCGACGCCTCGTGGAAGTGGGCGAGCAGGAACGGGGTGACGTCCTTGCCCCGCACGCCGGCGGCCTCGGCCGCGGCCAGGCCCTCGAGCAGGACCCGGTCGTGCAGGTCGGGGTCGACCTGGCGATCGACGGGCAGCGGGTTGGCCACGACGAGGGCCGCGGCGGCACCGAGGTCGGCGCGAGCCGCCATGATCGCGGCCACCTCCTCCGGCGTGTCGACCCGCCAGCCGGCCGCGAAGCCCGAGTCGGCGAGGTAGAAGCCGGGGAAGCGGTCGGTGCCGAAGCCCACCACCGCCACGTTCAGCGTCTCGAGGCGCTCGAGGGTGGCGGCCACGTCGAGGATCGACTTCACCCCCGCCGACACCACGGTGATCGGCGTGGTGCCGAGGGTGGTGAGGTCGGCCGACTCGTCGAACGTGCGCTCGGCGCCCCGGTGCACGCCGCCGAGGCCACCGGTGGCGAACACGTCGATGCCCACGAGCGCGGCCAGCGTGGCGGTGGAGGCCACCGTCGTGGCCCCGTGGCCGCCCCGGGCGGCCACCGTGGCGACGTCGCGCACGCTCACCTTCACCACCTCGTCCGAGGTGGCGATGGTCCGGAGCGCCGCCTCCTCGAGCCCGATGCACACGATGCCGTCGACCACGGCGATCGTGGCCGGCACGGCCCCCTCGGCGCGCACCGCGGCCTCGATCTCGGTGGCCACCGCCAGGTTCCGGGGCCGGGGGAGGCCGTGGCTGATGATGGTGGACTCCAGGGCCACGACCGCTCGGCCGGCCCCCAGGGCCTCGGCCACCTCGGGCGCCACCCGGACGCGGGAAGGCAGGGCGGACAGGTCGACGACGGGCACCGGCCGAGTCTGACACGCCCATCCCCCGCCACTCCCCGCCACTCCCGCCGACCCCTGTCGTGACCGCTGCCCGTCAGACGCGCCCGCTGTCGTGACCACTGCCGTCAGACGCGCCCGCTGTCGTGACCACTGCCGCCAGACGCGCCCGCCCGTCAGACGCGCCTGCCCGCCCACCCGTCGGCCAGCCGCTGGGGCCCAACCGTTCTTCACGGCGAACGGCGCCACCCACCGCCCCCACAGCCGGAAGAACCGACACGCCCCGTTCTCCACGGCAGACAGCGCAACCCACCGCCCCCACAGCCGGAAGAACCGGGACCCTGCGTCCTCAACGGCACATGGCCCAGCCGCCTGCCCGCCCGTCGGACCTCACCGTTCTTCACGGCAGAAGGAGCCACCCACCGCGCCCACAGCCGGAAGAACGACGCAGCTGCGTTCTCCACGGCAGACAGCGCCACCCATCGCGCCCACAGCCGGAGGAAGGGGCGCCCGAGCGTCGAGGCGGTGGGCGGCCGAGCCGTCGCCGGTCGACGCGAGCGGGAACGTGGGTCAGGTGGGGCGGGCGAGCGCGGCGACGACGGCGGCGACGAGGCCGTCGATGGTGTGGGGGTCGGCCTCGGCCGAGACGGTGAGCCCCCGCTCGAGCGCCGTCGCCGAGGTGACGGGCCCGATCGACGCGACCACCGGCGGCACCCGGGCGTCCCCGATGGCGTCGCAGAAGTTGGTGACCGTGGACGACGACGTGAACGTGACCGCGTCGGCCTCCGCCACCCGGGCCAGGGCGTGGGCATCGGGGACCACCGGCACCGTCCGGTAGGCCGTCACCACGTCCACCTCCCACCCGGCCGCCCGGAGCCGGTCGGGCAGGACGGGCCGGGCGCCGGCGGCCACGGCCAGCAGGACCCGGCCCCCGGCGGCGGGGGGCGCGGGGAAGACGTCGAGGAGCCCCTCGGCCACGAAGCGGGGCGGGACCAGGTCGGCCACGATCCGCCGCTCGGCCAGCGCCTCGGCGGTGCCGGTGCCCACCGCGGCCACCGACACGCCGGCGAGCGCCCGGGCGTCGGGGACGAGGTCGAAGGTGCGGGCCACGCCGTTCGGCGAGGTCAGCACCAGCCAGTCGTAGGACGCCACCCGGGCCAGGGCGGCCCCGAGGGCGGCCCCACCATCGGCCGGTCCCGCGATGGCGATGGTGGGGGTCTCGATCACGTCGGCCCCCAGCTCCCGCAGCCGTCCGGCGAGCGCTGACGCCTGAGCGCGGGCCCGGGTGACGACCACCCGGCGACCGAACAGCGGTCGGCCCTCGTACCAGGACAGGTCCTCGCCGGCGACGGACCCGACCACGATCACCGACGGCGACGCCAGCGGGTGGTCGGCCAGCGTGGCCAGGGTGGCCCGGGTGGTGCGCTGCTCGGGGCGGGTGCCCCACTGCACCGCGGCGGCCGGGGTGTCGGCGGCTCGACCGGCGGCCAGGAGCCGCTCGGCGATCTGCGGCCACCGGCCCACGCCCATCAGGATCACGATCGTGCCGCCGACGCGCGCCACGGCCTCCCAGTCCACCGTGCCCTCGCCGCTCGACGGGTCCTCGTGGCCGGTGACGACCGTGAACGAGGTGGACGAGAAGCGCTGGGTGACGGGGATGCCGGCGTAGGCGGGCACGGCCAGGGCCGACGTGATGCCGGGCACCACCTCGTAGGCGACCCCCGCGTCGATGAGCGACTGGGCCTCCTCGCTCCCCCGGGCGAACACGAAGGGGTCGCCTCCCTTGAGCCGCACCACCCGCTGACCGGCCAGGCCCCGCTCCACCAGCAGGGCGTTGATCTGGTTCTGGGTCATGCGGTGGTGCCGGGGCGCCTTGCCCACGTCGATGCGCTCCGCCGAGGCGGGGGCCAGGTCCAGCAGCTCGGCGGCCGACAGGCGGTCGTGGACCACCACGTCGGCGCTGGCGAGCAGCTCGGCGCCCCGTCGGGTCAGCAGTCCGGGATCACCGGGCCCAGCACCCACGAGGTACACCGTCACGCCGCCGATGGTACGACCCGGGCGGGGGCCCCTCGGACGGAGGGCGGTCCTCAGGGTCGAGGCGTGGTGTCGGTCGGACGGGCCGCAGCGGGCCGCGGCGCGATCGGTCGGCCCGGACGCATCCCGAGGCGCGGTGCGGCGGCGAGGGCGAGCGTGGCGAGCGCGCCGGCGACGCCGAGCCCGAGGGCCAGCCGGCCCCGGCCCCGGGCGTCGCGGTTGCACGCCGCTCCCTCGTCGAAGAAGTACCGGCCGCCCGTCTCCGGCTCGGGGTCGCGCAGCACCGAGATCGGTTGGCGGCGGCAGGTGTAGCTCACGTCGCGCTCGTAGGGCACCACGGTCAGGAGGGCGCCCACGACGACGACGGTGACCACCAGCGCCACCATCCCGTTCCGCACGAGCCGGACGGTAGCCGGGCTGGCCGCGCGCCGAGGGTCAGGCGTCGGGGCCGAGGGCGAGGCGGAGGTGACGGGCCGCGGACGCGCCCAGGGCCTCGCCGTCGTCGCCGGCGGCCCGGTGGCGCTCGAAGCGACCCGACCCGTCTCCCGCGCTGGCCAGGAAGGCGTCGAGCACCAGCACGCCGGCGTCCTGCACGCCCTCGAACCGGGCGTGGGCGCCGGCCGGGAGGTCGCAGTCTCCGCCCAGCTCGGCGAGGAACGCCCGCTCGGCGTCGACCCGGTGGCGGGTGGGGGCGTGCTCGATGGCGGCCAGCAGGGCGAGCGTGGCCGCGTCGTCCTCCCGGCACTCGATGGCCAGCGCGCCCTGCCCCACCTGCGGGACCATCTGCTCGACGTCGAGGACCTCGGCCAGGTGCTCGGTGAGCCCGAGCCGTTCGAACGCCGCCACGGCCACCACGATGGCCCCGCCCTCGGGCACCTTCGCCAACCGTGAGGCCATGTTGCCGCGCAGCTCGGTGAAGGCCAGGTCGGGCCGCAGCCGGGCCAGCTGGGCCCGACGGCGCTGCGAGCCGGTGGCCACCGTGGCGCCGTGCGGGAGGGTCTCGAGCGTGGCGCCCACCAGGGCGTCGCGGGCGTCGCCCCGCGCCGGGACCGCCGCGAGGGTGAGCCCCTCGACCGTCACCGCCGGGAGGTCCTTGGCGGAGTGGACGGCGAAGTCGGCTCGGCCGGCCAGGACCGCCTGCTGGACCTCCTTGGCGAACACGCCCTTGCCGCCGATGGCCGAGATCGGCACGTCGAGGCGCTGGTCGCCCTCGGTCTCCAGGCCGACGAGCTCCACCGCCAGGCCGGGGTGGGCGGCGAGGAGGAGGTCGCGGACGTGGGCGGCCTGCCACATGGCGAGCGGGCTGCGCCGGGTGGCGGCCCGCAGCACCTGCGGGTCAGTCATCCAGGTCGTAGAGCTGCCGCGTGGCCTCGGCGAGGCGGTCGCCGGTGGGCGAGCCGGCGTGCTCCTTGAGCGACATCGTGGGTCGGTGGAGCAGCTTGTTGACCAGGCCCTTGGCCAGGGCCTCCACCGCCTCGCGCTGGCGCTCGTCGAGGCCGTCGAGGCGGGCGTCGAACCGGGACAGCTCGGCGTCGCGGATGCCGTCGGCCCAGCGGTGCAGGGCGCCCACCACCGGGGCGGCCGACCGGGCCGACGCCGCGGTGCGGAACCGGCCCAGCTCCTGGTCGATGATGGCCTCGACCGCGGCCAGCTCGCCCGAGCGTCGCTCGATGCCTGCCTGGGCGAACGTGCGCAGGTCGTTGATGTCGAGGAGGGTGACGCCCGGGAGGTCCCGCACGGCCGGGTCGACGTCGCGCGGCACGGCGATGTCGACGATCAGGAGCTCGCGGGAGCCCCGCTCGGCCATGACCGGGGCGAAGTCGTCGTGCTCGACCACCGGCACGGTGGCCCCGGTGGAGGTGAGGAGCAGGTCGATCTCGAGCAGCGCCAACGGCAGGTCGGAGAGGCGCACGGCCTGGCCGCCGATGCGGTCGGCCAGGGCCCGGGCCTTCCGCCAGGTGCGGTTGGCCACGAAGACGTCGTGCACGCCGGCGCGCTGCAGGGCGGTGGCCATGCCCTCGGCCATCTCGCCGGCGCCCATGACCAGGACCCGCCGGCCGGCAAGGTCGCCGAGGCGCTCGGCGGCCATCTCCACCGCGGCGTGGGAGACCGAGGCGGTGCCCCGGGCGATGTCGGTGTCGGTGCGGGCCCGCTTGCCGGTCTCGAGGGCGTGGCGGAACAGCAGGTTGAGGACGGGTCCGGTGGTGCCCTCGTCGCCGGCGCGCTCCCAGGCGGTGCGGACCTGCCCGAGGATCTCGGCCTCGCCGAGCACCGCGGAGTCGAGCCCGGCGGCCACCGAGAACAGGTGGCGGATGGCCTCGGTGTCGTAGTGGACGTAGAGGTGGTCGGCGAACTCGTCGGGCGTGACGAAGGCCAGCTCGGCCAGGAAGTTGCGGACGTCGCCATAGGCGCCGTGGAACTTCTCGGCCAGGGCGTAGACCTCGGTGCGGTTGCACGTGGAGAGCACCACCACCTCGCCGAGGTGCTCGCGCGCGGCCAGGTCGTGCAGGGCCTTGGGCAGGCGGCCGCCATCGACGGTCATGCGCTCGAAGAGATCGAGCGGCATGGTGCGGTGGTTCAGTCCGATGACGACGACAGACACGCCTGGAGGCGCTCCTTGGCTTCGGCCACACGGCCTTCGCGGATGAGGGCAAGCATTCCCGAATCGACGGCCCTCCGCCAATCCGGTCGCCGACCGGCGGGCGAGGCGGCCCGCACCTCGGCGGCCAGCTCGAGGGCGGTGAGGTGCTCGGGCCCGATGGCGCCCGCCGCCAGGTCGCGGAGCCAGGCCGCGGCGGCCGGGTGCACGCCCCCGGTGGAGGCCGTCAGCGTGACGGGACCGTCGCGGTGCACGGCCGGCAGCGCCGCCGGGCCGCCGTCGGGCGCTCCGGCGTCGTTGGCCCAGACCCCCGCCGCCCCGGCGAGGGCCACCACCCGGGCGTTCACGTCGGGTCGGTCCGTCACCGCCACCACGAAGCGCCAGCCCGCACCCGGCGCCAGATCCTCGTCGGCGACGGCCCGCCGGTGCCATCGGAGCCCGCCCGACGCCGCCCCGTCGGCCAGCTCCTGGGTGGCGCTCGGCGCGATGACGGTCACCTCCGCCCCAACCTCGAGGAGGCCGCGAACCTTCCGGGTCGCGGCGGGGCCGCCGCCCACCACCAGGCACGGTCGGCCGTGCAGGTCGAGGAGGACGGGGTAGCGGGGGTGCATCGAGGCGCCGGGGACCACGCGGGAGACCGGCGCGGGCCGGTCAGAGGGCCGGTTCGTCGACGATGACGGTGGACGTCGGATCACCCGAGTCGGCCCGGTCGGTGGGCGACGAGCCGAGGGCCCGCTCGAGCTCGTGGCGGACGGCGTCGGGGAAGGTGCAGTAGAGCACCGTGCCCTCGAAGCGGCTCAGCTCTCGGACCACCACGGGGCGGACGTCGTCGGCCACGAGCACCAGCAGCGCCGAGCTCCCGGGATCGATCCAGTCCCCGACCTGCTTCACCCAGTCGTCGTCGAGGCCGACGTCGACCAGCTTGCCGAGGAGGCCGCCGCTGGCGGCGCCCGCGCCGGCCCCGATGATCGCGCCCACCGGGCCGCCGAAGAGGGTGCCGACCAGCACGCCCCACAGCGACCCGCTCAAGGCACCCTGCGTGGGCGTGGTGTCGATGGTCTGGCGGACGTGGACGCGCTCGCGGTCGTCCTTGTAGACCACCACCGCGTCGGTGAGGAGCAGCTCGCCCTCCTTGGCCAGGTGGGCCAGGTTGAGCAGGACCTCCTCGGCCCGACTCGTCTTGTCGAACGACATCCCGATGATGTGGTCGGTCCGGGGCTCGAGCGCCACCTCGTCGACCACGGCGTGGGCGTCGACGGGGGTGGACGCGACGGGCTCACTCTGCTCCTGCATGGCCCCATCCTACCGACGACCTGGGCGGGGCGGACCCCGGTGACCGCCCCGCGACGGGGCCCCCGGGGGGTGGTTCAGGCGCCGCTGGGGTCACGGTGCGCCTGGTAGAAGCTCAGGATCTGCAGCTCGAGGGCGAGGTCGACCTTCCGCAGCGAGGTCCCCTCGGGCACGGAGATGACGGTGGGGGCGAAGTTCAAGATGGAGCGGATGCCGGCCTCGGCCAGCACGTCGGCCACGGCCTGGGCGGCGCTGGCCGGCGTGGCGATCACCGCGATGGCGATGCCCAGCTCGGCGGCCAGCCGGGGCAGGTCGTCGATGTGGTGCACCGGCACGCCGTGGATCTCGCCGCCCACCTTCTCCCGGCTGGCATCGACGAGCGCGGCCACGGGGAAGCCGCGGTCGCGGAAGCCGCCGTAGTTGGCGAGGGCCTGGCCCAGGTTGCCGGCGCCGACGATGACCACGGGCCAGTCGTGGGTGAGGCCGAGCTCCCGGCTCATCTGGAAGGCCAGGTACTCCACGTCGTACCCGACGCCCCGGGTGCCGTAGGAGCCCAGGTAGGAGAGGTCCTTGCGCACCTTGGCGGCGTTGACGCCGGCCATCTCCGCCAGCCGCTCCGAGGAGACCGTGGCGGTCTTGTCCTCGAGGAGCTCGGCCAGGCTCCGCAGGTACACCGGCAGCCGGGCGACGGTGGCCTCGGGGATGCGGCGGGAACGATCGGACATGCGTCGGCGAACGCTAGCGCCACTCGTGCACGAGTTCACAAACGTCGGGGCACCGCCGGGGAGCCACGCTCGCCCACCCCGGACGACGGCCCGCCGACGGGCTCACCGGAGCGCCCGGCGGAGGACCTTCCCGCTCACGTTGACCGGGAGCGAGTCCACGAAGTTCACCTTCTGGGGGCACTTGTAGCGGGCCAGTTGGCCTGCGCAGTACTCGATGATGGCGTCCTCCTCCAGGGAGAACCCGGGGTCGACCACCACGAAGGCCTTGACCGCCTCGCCGGTGTGGGGGTGCGGCACGCCGACCACGGCGCACTCGCGCACGCCCGGCATCGAGAGGAGGACCTCCTCGACCTCCGCCGGGAACACGTTGAAGCCCGACACGATGACCAGGTCCTTGGCTCGGTCGACCAGGTAGAGGTACCCGTCTTCGTCCACCACGGCGATGTCGCCGGTGTGGAGCCAGCCCTCGGCGTCGATGCAGTGGGCCGTGGCCTCGGCATCGTTCCAGTACCCCTGGAACACGTTGGGGCCGCGCACCCAGATCTCGCCCGGATCGCCGATCAGGGCATCGCCGCCGTCGAGGTCGACCAGGCGGACCTCGATGCCGTCGAGCGGCGCCCCGATGGAGCCGGGGCGCCACGCCATGCCGGCCGAGGCGGTGACCACGGGCGACGCCTCGGTGAGGCCGTAGCCCTCGCTCACCTCCAGGCCGAAGCGGCTCTTGATCGCCTCGGCCACCGTCGGGTCGAGCCGGGCGGCGCCCGACGTGGCGACGACCACCGACGAGAAGGCGTCGGGCTCGAGGTCGGTCATGGCGGCCCACGACGCCCACATGGTGGGCGCGCCGGCGAGCACCGTCACCCCGTGCTTGGCGACGGCCTCGATCGCCGACATGGGATCGAACCGCTCCACGAGCAGCACCGATGCCCCGGCCCGCAGGGCGGTGCCGAGCACCACGTTCAACCCGAAGATGTGGAACATGGGCAGGACGGCCAGGCCCACGTCGTTCGCGTCGCCGTCGTGGCCGCGGAGGCCGATCACCTGGTCGATGTTCGCCAGCAGGTTGCCGTGGGAGAGCATGGCGGCCTTCGGCGACCCGGCCGTGCCGCTGGTGAACATGAGCACCGCGAGGTCGTCGGTGGCCCGCTCCACCAGCGGCGCCGGCGCGTGGCCCATCAGGTCCTCCAGGGCGAGCGACTCGCCTCCCGACTGGGCGTCGCAGTGGATGACGTGCTCGAGCACCGGCACCCGGGCCCGGTCGATGGCCGTCGCCGTGGCCCGGCCGGACGGGCCCACCACGAGGGCGCGGGCGCCGACCGCCGCGAGCTCGCGCTCGAGCTCGCGCGGCGGGCTCAGCGGGTTGAGCGGGACGGCGACGCCGCCCACCCCGAGCACGGCGAGGTAGGTCACCACGAAGTACCAGTTGTTGGCGCACACCAGCGCCACCCGGTCACCGGGCTCGATCCCCAGGCCCACCAGGCCGCCGCGCAGGCCCGCGGTCTGCTCACGCAGCGTGCCGTAGTCGGTCCGATGGCCCCGGCTGATCAGGGCTGTGGCCTCCGCCGGGTGCGGATCGAGGATCGAAGCAAGGTTCACGGAAGACCTCGGGGATCGGTGGAGAGCAGGGGCCGACGACGGGCGGAGGGCACCAGTGGACCACAGGATCCACCCACGTGCCTGATCGGACCGTCGGGCCGCCCCCCAGCATCGATGCCACGGAGCGTAACGGTCAGGTGAGCAGCACCAGTTGGATGGTGGCGGCCAGCAGGATGACGGCCAGCAGCGCGGCCAGCACGATGGTGGTGCCCTGTCTCATGGCTTCTCCCGGAGGGTGACGGGGGCGACGACGCCGACCGGTCGGCCGTCGTCGGGGATGGCCACCACCACGACCTCGTCGCCCGTCCCGAGGGCGAGGTCGTCGGCGGCGGAGGTCCGGTCCATGGCGATGGTGACCAGGCCGTAGGAGTCCACGACCAAGCCGATCTCACCGGTGGGGATGTCGGCGTAGGAGCGGTGGCGCACGCCCGTGCGCACCCGCGTGCCGAAGCGGAGCTCCACGCGGTCGCCGTGGTCGGCGATCTCCTCCGGGTCGACGTTGAGCTGGAGGTTGCCGTAGTGGTCCGTCCACAGCACCTCGGCGTAGAGGAGGTCGCCCTCCTGCCGGGTGATCGGCATCGTCGCCGGGGTCAGCCCCGCCGGGTCGATCTCGGGGCCGAGGTCGTCGAGGGGGACCCCTGCGCACAGGTGGGCCGCGGCCGGGCCGAAGACGTCGCGCCCGGCGAAGGTGGGGCCGGGCGCCGCGAGCTGGTAGGCCGCGGCGGTGAGCTCGACGGCGCGGGTGGCGCCCCCGACCATCGACACCGCCGGGGCCAGGAGGCCGTTGTCGGGCCCGATGAACACCGCCTCGCCGTCGCCCACCTCGATGGCCACGGCCCGCCGCTCGGTGCCGACGCCCGGGTCGACCACCGCGAGCACGACGCCGGGGGCGAGGTACTGGGCGGCCCGGGCGAGGGTGAGGCCCCCGGCGCGGATGTCGTGGGCCGGCACGTGGTGGCTCACGTCGATCACGGTGGCCGCGGGGGCCAGCTGGTGGATCACCGAGTGGACCACGCCGACGAACTCGTCGGTGGTGCCGTAGTCGGACAGGAAGGAGACGGTGTCGTAGCTGGTCACGGCGGGGTTCTCGAGGCGGCGCGCACCGGCGGGTGCGGTGCTCCGACCCTACGACCTGTCCCGCCCGGTGCCACAGGCGGCACCCGGGGTGCGAGGGTCAGCCAGCCTCGGTGTAGCGACCCTCGAGGAAGCGCTCCACGTCGTCGGTGCGGATGCGCAGCGACTTGCCGACCCGCGTGGCGGGGAGCTCCTCGGCCTTGATCAGGCGGTACACGGTCATGGTGGAGACGCGCAGCTCGGCGGCCACCTCGGCCACGGTCAGGAACCGCCCCTTCACTGCGTCCTGCGCCACGCCACGTACCCCTTCATCGAGAACGGGCCCGAACCTACCGGCCGACCACCCGCACTGCCAACGGCGCCTAGCCGATGGATGCCGCCGAGTGGTGGATGGTGACCTCAGCCCAGCTCGCGGCTGCGCTCGGTGGCGGCCGTCACGGCCGCGGCGAAGGCCGCCCGCACCGCGGCCACCTCGAGCGCCTGCAGCCCGGCCGCGGTGGTGCCACCGGGCGAGGTGACCGCGGCGCGGAGCTCCGCCGCGGACTGGCCCGAGGCGAGCAGGTCCGCGGCGCCCCGCAGCGTCTGCACGGTGAGGTCGGTGGCGGTGGCCCGGGGCAGGCCGACCAGCACGCCGGCGTCGACGAGGGCCTCGGCCACGAGGAACACGTAGGCCGGGCCCGAGCCCGACAGCCCCGTGACCGCGTCGAGCTGGGGCTCCTCCACGCGCACCACCGTGCCCACCGAGGCGAGGATCCCCTCGGCCCACGCGAGGTCGGCGTCGTCGGCGGCGGACCCGCCGGCGATGGCGGCCGCGCCCCGACCCACCAGGGACGGCGTGTTCGGCATGGCTCGCACCACCGCCGTGGTGGCGGGGACCACGGCCTCCATCGTGGCCAGGCGGACCCCCGCGGCGATCGAGAGGATGCGTCCCACGTCGAGCGCCCCCAGGGCGCGGCAGACCTCGGCCACGTGCTGCGGCTTCACCGCCACCAGCGCGCCGGCGCCGGCCACCGGCTCGTCGACCAGGGTGACCCCCGGGAACCGCTCGGCGAGCACCTGCCGGCGAGCCGGGTCGGGCTCGACCACGCAGACGGCCTCGGGCTCGGCCCACCCGGCCGCCAGGAGGCCGCCCACCAGGGCCTCGCCCATCTTCCCGCCGCCGACCACCACGAGCTCGTGCATGCGGGCAACCTACGGCACCGTGCCGCCACGTCCGCTCGTGCGGCGGGCACCGGGGTGGCGGTCGGGCTGCGACCGGCCGAGGCGGTCGCAGCCCGACGAGTGCCGGCGGCGGCGCACCTTCCCGAGGCGCCGTCCTGCCGACGAGCGCACCGTAGGCCCCGTGGGCTCGGAAGGCAAGGGGAGATGCCGAAACACGCCATCGGTCACCGAGACCGGCGCAGCCGAGCGAGGTCGGGCCGCCGTCGCCGGCGCCAGGGGTCAACCGGCGAAGCGGGACTCGAAGGCGATGTGCAGGGCGGGCCGGAAGCAGCGCTCGACGTAGGCGTAGAGGGAACCGACGATGCGGTCCAGCTCGTCGTCGGTCACCGCGTCCACCGGGAGCTGCCCCCGCAGGTAGATGGCGTCCTCGTCGCCGATGGCGAACGCGGCCCCGTTGAACCCGAGGTTCCGGCGCAGGAGGTGCTCGTAGAAGCGGGCGTGGTTCTCCTCGGGCGCCGGGAGCACGTAGGTCTCGTACTGCAGGGTCCGCTCGCGCACCGTCAGCCAGACGGTGGTGAACTCCTTCTCCTCGCCCTGCAGGCGGACGTACCAGCGGCGCAGGCCCGGCTCGGCGCGATCCACCGCCAGGACCAGCGGGTTGTCCCGACGTTCCCGGGCCAGCCAGTCGTCGATGCGCGCCTCGAGGAGGTCGAGCTCTTCCGGCGAAGCGGGGTCGGTGGCCATGCCGGGGACGCTATCGGCGCGCCCACGTCGCCGGGGCCGGCCCCCGGAGCGGGCGTCCGGCGCGCCGTCAGGCGGCGCAGTCGACCAGGGACCGGGTGGCCAGGTCGCCGTAGATCCGCCGCAGCCGGGCCGCGGCGGTGGACCACGTGTAGGTGCGGGCCCGCTCGGCGGCGGCCCGCCCGAGGGCCACGCGGTGGCCCGGCCCGTCGAGCACCTGGGCGACCGCGGCCGCGAAGGCCGCCGGGTCCCGGCCGTCGACCAGCAACCCGGTGCGGCCGTGGTCCACCAGCGTGCGCAGGCCACCGACGGCGGCGGCCACCACGGGGGTGGCACAGGCGGCCGCTTCGAGGGCCACCAGGCCGAACGACTCGGACCGGCTCGGCACCAGGACCACGTCGGCCGCCCGGTACCAGGTGGACAGGAGGTGGTGCGGCTGGGGCGGGACCCAGCGGATCTGGTGGGTGACGCCGAGCGACGCGGCCAGCTGCTGCACGCGGCGCAGCTCGGCGTCGCCGTCGACCCCGCTCGGCCCGCCCACCACGACCAGGCGGGCATCGGCCCGACCCAGCGCCGCGAGCGCGCCGATGGCGACCTCCAGGCCCTTCAGCGGTTGGATCCGCCCCACGAAGAGCAGGGTGGGCGCGGCCTCGGCCAGGCCCAACGCCCGTCGGGCGCCGCCCTGGTCACCCGGCGAGAAGAAGGCGTGCTCCACCCCGGGCGACACCACCTCGATGCGGGAGGGCTCGGCGCCGTAGAGGCGCCGGAGCTGCGACACCTCCTCGGCCGAGTTGGCCAGGATCACGTCGGAGCAGCCGACCACCTCGGTCTCGGCCCGGATGCGCCGCTCGGGCTCGGCGTCGCCCGTCTCGGCCTTCACCCGCGCCAGCGTGTGGAAGGTGGACACGAGGGGCAGGTCGAGCTGATGCTTGACCCGGTGGCCCACCACGCCCGACAGCCAGTAGTTGGCGTGGAGGACGTCGACCGGTTCGGCGGTGAGCCGGCGGACCAGGGCGTCGCTGAAGCGACCGACGATGTCGGGCAGCTGCTCCTTGGGCAGCCCGACGGGGCCGGCGTCGAGGTGCACGACGCGGAACCCGGGCTCCACCACGACCTCCTCGGGCAGGTCGTCGGCCCACCGGCGCACGTAGACGGTGGTGGAGACCCCCGCCTGGGCGAGGGCCGCGGACAGCTCGCGCACGTAGACGTTCATGCCGCCGCTGTCCCCGGTGCCGGGCTGGACGAGCGGTGACGAGTGCAGGGAGAGGACAGCGAGCTCGGCCACGGACCTACGAACGCCCGGCGAGCGCCTCGGATTCCTGATCGAGGGGATCTTCGCCACGGGATCCCCCGCCCGCAGCCGCCGACGGGGTCCCGGCCTCGCCCTCGTGGCCCGCGTCGCCCTCGTCGCCCGCGCTCGGGGCCGGCCCCCCGGCCACCGCCTCGTCGGGCCCGAACCCCGCCGCCCGCCGCTCGGCCCGGAACGACTCGTAGATCTGCACGAGGGTCTTCTTCTGCTCCTCGTTGAGCCAGGGATCGCGGCGGATCTCGGTGACGAGGTCGGTGTCGCCCAGGTGGGCCTCGAGGATGCCGGCCCGCACGTAGAGCGTCTCGGAGCTGATCTCCAGGGCCCGGGCGATCTGCTGGAGGATCTCGGCCGACGGCTTGCGGAGCCCCCGCTCGATCTGGCTCAGGTAGGGGTTCGAGATCCCCGCCATCTCCGACAGCTTGCGCAGCGACAGGTGCCCGATCCGCCGTTGCTCGCGGATGAACTCCCCCAGATCCCGCCAGCGTGTCTCGAGCTCGGCCATGGCCAAAAGGTACGGCACGGTGGCCGCCGGACCACAACTGGCGCGAGCGCGATGGTGCCTCTCGCGAGCGCGGCGCCTACTCGGTGGGGTGGGCGAGCAGGTCGTCGACGTTGGCCGAGCCGTCGGCGTACCGGCGGGTGAGCTCGGCCTCGATGATGTCGATGCGCTCGAACAGGGCTTGGCGCAGGATCGACACCTCGCCCTCCAGGTCGGACAGCTGGCCGGCGGCATCCGCCAGCACCGGGTCGGGCAGCCCGGACGGGGCATCGAGCGGGACCGCTTCGGCGATGGCGTCGAGGCGATCGAGGAGCGGGCCGCTCAGCTCCGGCGGCTCGAGGGTGGCGACCAGGCGGCCCGGGCCCGGCGCCCGGATGCGGTCGGCGAGGATCTCGGGGAGCCGCTCCACCAGCCCGTGGACATCGTCGGGGTCGCCGCCGGAGCGGCGCCGCTCGATCTCCCCGGTGACGATGTCGTGTCGACCCTGGACCAGGCGGCGGACGTACGACAGCTCGTTCTCGACCACCTGGCACTCGCCCCGCCACCGGCGCAGGTCGGCGACGGGCGCGTCGGCCAGGCCGTCGAGGTAGTCGTCGGCCAGGATGCGCTCGAGGTCTTCTTGCATCGTTCCTCCAGGACGGACTGCGGTCGCCGCGGCCCGCCCGACCGACTGTAGGCGCACGAGGCGCCGCCGGCGGACGAGGCTCAGTCGGCCACCTGTTGCAGGTACAGACCGATCAGGCCCGCCCACGCCGGTGCGGTGACGAGGAGCGAATCGAGCCGGCGCAACGCCGACGCCGGGGCATCGGCACGGGGCAGCATCGCCGAGGCCAGGAGCTGGCCGGCGGGGCACGTCACCGCCGCCAGCATGGCGAAGCTCCAGATGTCGGGGCCACGGAAGGGCGGCACCTCGGTGACGGCGAACAGCAGGGTGACCGCAGCGATGAACAGCGCCCCGGCGAGCGGGCCCTCCACGCCGTTGGTGGCCCCGGAGCCCACCACGTAGTCGCTGGCGTCGTAGACCATGAGGTAGACGAGCAGGATCAGCACCGCGCCGATCTCGTAGTCGGCGAGCAGCACCAGGGAAGCCGCCGACCCGCCGCAGAGCCCGGCGGCCAGCACGGTGTGCCCCGCGGCCGCCAGCACCGGCATCTCCCGCCCGCCCCGCTGCGCCGAGACCACCACCGCCACGACCACCAGCACCAGCAGGGCGACGCCCACGGGCCGGACCCCCTGCGTGGCCAGCACCGGCAGGGTGGACGCGCCGAGGGCGGCCACCCAGCGGTCTCCCCCGGTGCGCACCGCGTGCCAGGCGTCGACCACCTGGAGGGCGGCGGCGCCCGCCACCACGGCGTAGAGGGTGGCCAGGCCGTAGGGGCGGAGGGGCTCGATGGCCATGGCGGCGATCACCGCGACCACCCACAGCAGGGCCAGCCGCAGGCGGGGGCCCTGGGTGTCGTAGACGACGCCGTAGCGCTTGCGGAAGGCGGTGCGCGGGGACGGCGGGGCCGGGAGGACGTCGTCGGCACCACCCTCGGGGGCAGCGGCGCCGGGCGCCTCGCGGGCGGGCGACGGCGCGACCTCCACGGCCTCCACGGTGCCGCTGGGCGACTCGCGGAAGACGGCCCGGGATCGGGCGACCGGGCGCGCCGCCGGCGGCCGGGCGCGGGCCGGGCGGTCGGGACGCGGGCCGGGGGCATCGGGGATCGGTGGTCGACGGGCCGGCGCGCCAGGCGGCCGAGCGGCGCGGGACGCCGGGGTCGGCGACGAGCGTCGGGCGCCGGCCGCGTCGGCGCCACCCGCCGCCGGTGCCCGACGGGCTCGGGGCGGGGTGGGCGCCGGGGCACCCGAGGGGGGACGGGGAGGGCGAGGAGGACGGCGCGGGCCGGGTTTCGGCTCGGTCATGCGGTGCCGCCTCCCGACACGGGGGGCAGGACGCCGACCTCGTCGTCGTCGGCCACCGTGGTGGTGGGGCCGGCGGGATCGCCGTTGACCCAGACGGCGCAGGTGGGCAGGACCGCGGCGAACTCGTCGCCGTAACGGGCGACGGCGGCATCGAGCACGTCGGCGACCGTGCCGCCCGGCACGAGGTCCCGGGCGGTACCGGCCGCGGTGCGGGCAGCGGCGAAGAGCCGGAGAACGGCCATGGCGGAGCGAGATGCTACCGGGGCCGGGCGGTCCGCCCCCATCGAGGCCCGGGCGGGCGGTGCCGGCGGGGACGGCCGGTACGGTGAGGCGCCCATGACCCGCATCCTCCTCGTCCGACACGGCGAGTCCATCTGGAACGCCGACGGCCGCTGGCAGGGCCAGGCCGATCCGCCGCTGAGCGACCGTGGCCGTCGCCAGGCCGCCGACGCCGCGGCCGCCATCGGCACCGTCGATGCCATCGTGACCTCCGACCTGGAGCGGGCCGCCGACACCGGCGCCATCCTCGCCCGGGCGCTCGGCCTGGACCACCTGGCCACCGAGCCCCGCCTGCGCGAGCGCGACGCCGGCTCGCTCTCGGGCCTCACCCGCCCCGAGATCCACGAGCGCTTCCCCGGCCTCCTCCCCGACGACCCCGCCGGCCACCGACCCGGCGACGACGGCCTGCCCCGCTGGCCCGACGACTGGGAGGCCGACGCCTCCCTCTGGGAGCGGGTGGAGGTGGCCCTGACCGCCATCGGGCGGATGGTCCCGGACGGTGACGTGGTCGTGGTCACCCACGGCGGCGTGATCTACGCCGTCGAGCGCCACCTCGGCGGCGGCGGACGCGGTCGGCTGGCCAACCTGGACGCCACCTGGATCGTGGTGGAGGACGACCGCTTCAAGCTCGGTGAGCGGCTGGCGCTCATCGACCCGGCGGACACCCTCGCCATCGAGCCCGACCGCATCTAGTGCCGTGTCACGCGACGCGTGCCGTGTCCAGGACGGCCCGGCACGCCCACCACCGTCTCCTGACACGGCACGAGCCGTGACCTCGTCGACGCGAGCCGGCTGACGTGGAGATCACCGTCATACGCAGCGCCAAGCGGCGCAAGACCGCGCAGGCCCGCCTGGTCGACGGTCGCCTGGAGGTGCGCATCCCGGGCCGGTCGTCGGCCGCCGAGGAGGCCCGGCTGGTCGAGCAGTTCCGCCACCGGTTCGAGCGATCGGCGACGGCCGGTGCCGTCGACCTGGCGCGGCGGGCCCGCCGCCTGGCCCGCGCCCACGACCTCCCGGTGCCCACCGAGATCCGGTGGGTGTCGAACCAGGCGCACCGATGGGGCTCCTGCACGCCCAGCACCGGCACGGTGCGGATCTCCGACCGCCTGGCACCCTTCCCCGGCTGGGTGCTCGACCACGTGATCGTGCACGAGCTGGCCCACCTGGTGGAGCGGCGCCACGACGCCCGCTTCGCCGCCCTGGTGGCCCGCTACCCCTTGGCCGAGCGGGCCGAGGGCTTCCTCATCGCCCGATCGGGCCTCACCGGCCCCACCGCCGACCCCTTCGCCGACGAGCCGGACGACGACCCCGCCGCCGGGGACGGACCGGCCCACGAGCGTGCGGGCTCCTCCCGGGCGATCCCCCTCGGCCCGGGGGCCGACGAGCTCCCGTAGCCGCGCGCCGGCGGGTGGCCGGGCGCCGGGTCAGCTCGGGGCGGTGCCGTCGCCGACGGGCGACCGGCCGGACGCCGCCTCGGCCTCGCCCAGCAGCTCCACCAGCAGCGCCGACCGGTGGGGATCGCCGGCATCGATGGCGAGCAGGGCGTCGTCGACGGCTGCGAGCTCGCCCTCGATGCGGGTGAGCACGGCCACGTCGACCACCGCCGGCCGAGCGGGCGGGGACGAGTTCTCGGCGACACCCTCGGGCTCGTCGGTCGCCGCCTGCGGCGGGACCTCGGCGAGCGAGGTGCCCTCCGGCAGGAAGGCCGACAGGTCGACCTCGAGCTCACGACCGTCGAAGGTGGGCGTCGGCGGGTCGGGGCGCCCGGTGGGCGGGGAGGCGTCGGGCACGTCGGTCACGGCCCCGCAGCCTACCGACGCCTCCCGGGTGGGCTGTGGGCCCCGCTACCGGCCCTCGACCGCGGCCACCGATCGGGTGACACACCCTGCGTCTCCCCACGACGGCTGCGGGTAGGGAGGTGATCAGCACGCAATCGAGCACAGGAGCAATCGCATGCCGAACACCGATGACGCCAAGGGCCGGATGAAGGAAGCCGCAGGCGACCTGACCGGGAACGACGACCTCAAGCGCGAGGGCAAGGTCGACCAGGGCACCGGCAAGGTCAAGGAAGCCGTCGGCGACGTCGCCGACAAGATCAAGGGTGTCCTCCACAAGGACAAGTAGCACCGGCCGCCTTCGAGCGGACCGCCCCTTCGATGCCGGCCCTCGCGGCCGGCATCGTCGCGTCGGGCCCGCGGGGTCGCCCGTTCGGCACGCCAGCGAGCGCGCGCCACGAGCCGGGCGCTCAGGCCAGCCGGGCGCTAGGCCAGGGGGCCGAGGGCCGCCGAGGGGGTCAGGACGCCACGAGCACGGCGGCGAGGGCCGCCACACCGAGGCCGGTGAGCTGCACGGGCGCCATCCGCTCGCCCAAGCGGGTCTGGGCCAGGACCACGGTGGCCGCCGGGTAGAGCCCGGTGAGCGCGGCCACCACGGCGAGCATCCCGTGACGGGAGGCGAGCAGGAACAAGATGTTCGCCGCCATGTCGAGCACCCCGCTCACGAGCACCGCGCCGAGCAGGGCGGCATCGGGGCGCACCGGCGTCCGGCGAGCCAGCACCAAGAAGGCGAGGACCGGCACCGAGGTCAGCCGAGCCGCCAGGAGCGGCCAGACCCCGGCATCGCTCCCCGTGCGGTGCAGGAAGACGAAGAACAGCCCGAAGATGGCGCCACCGGCGAGCGCCGGGAGCAGGGCCCGCACGGCGGCGCGGCGCGCCACGGGGTGGTCGCCGCGCTCCTCACGGGTGATGAGCGCCACGGCGGCGAAGGCGACGCCGATCCCGGCGATCACGGCGAGCCCGGGGCGTTCGCCCAGGGCGAGGCCCACCAGCACGGGGACGGTCGAGGCGCTGAGCGCCGTGGTGGGCGCCACCACGCTCATCGGCCCCTTGGCCAGCGAGCGGTAGACCACCACCAGGCCGAGGCCGCCGAACACGCCGGCCACGGCGCCGTTGGCGACGTCGGCGGTGGTGACGATGGCCGGGCCGAGGAACGGCAGGGCCACGAGCAGCAGCAGCAGCCCGCTCAGCTGGGCGCCGAGGGCCACCGTCAGCACGGCGTTCCGGCGCGCCGCCAGGCCACCCACGAAGTCGCCGGCGCCGTAGAAGGCCGCGGCGCCGAGTGCCAACATGATCGCCATCTCCACGTCCTTCCTTCAGCCGGTCGAGCTCGGCCCCGAGGTCCGGGGTCGATGGTCACTCTGTTGCACCAGACGGGTCAGTCTAGCGCCATAGCAACACAGTGATCCACCTAGACCACTGCAGTGTTACAAGGGTCACGGGGTCGACCCGGGCGCTCCGGGCTCCCCGGGGCGGTGGGTAGCGTGCGGACGTGCCCGATGCCGATCAGGTGGCCGCCGCCATCGCCCGCAACACGCGAGGGCTGCGGGCCGATCGCCAGTGGACGCTGGACCAGCTGGCCACCCGCTCCGGCGTCAGCAAGGGGATGCTGGTCCAGATCGAGCAGTCCCGGACCAACCCCAGCATCGCCACCCTCTGCCGGGTGGCCGACGCCTTCGGGGTGACGCTGGCCCAGCTGGTGGAGCTGTCCGACGGGGCCTCCGTGCGGGTGGTCGACCCCGCCGAGGTCGTGCGCCTCTGGACCGGGTCGGCGGGCTCCGGCGGCGACCTGCTGGTGGGCACCGACCAGGGCGAGCACGTCGAGCTCTGGCGCTGGCGCCTGGCGCCCGGCGACCGCCACGACTCCGACGGGCACGTCGAGGGCACCCGCGAGCTCATGGCCGTCCTGGCCGGCACGCTCACGCTGCACGTCGGCGACGACGTCCACCAGGTGGCGGCCGGCGGTGCCGTGCTCTTCGACGCCCACAGCACCCACAGCTACGTCAACGCCCACCGCCGGGCGCTCGACCTGGTGCTCGTGGTCGTCCAGCCGCCCGTGGTCGACCCGGGCGCCGTCAGCCACCCGGCCTGAGCGGCCCGGCTCGAGGCCCCCGACCCGCTCGGCGACGGGGCGTCACGAGCGCAGGGAGCGCGACTCAGTCGCTGCTCCCGCCACCGTCCGCGGACCCACCGCTGTCGGACCCACCGCTGTCGGACCCTCCGCCGCCGTCGACACCACCGGACGGGCCGTCGGACCCACCCTCGTCGCTCGAGGGCGCCACGCCCTCGACCTCGACGCGCTCGTCGGCCCCGGAGGGGCGGTCGGCCACGGGTGCCCCCTCGCCGGCCTCGCGCCGATCGGCGGAGGTCCCCCCGTCGGCCACACCGGCACCGGGCGCCGAACCGGCATCGGACACCACGCCGTCGGCGCTGGTGGTCGCGCCGGCCGGCCCGGAGCGCAGCCGGTTGCGGATCAGCACGGCCAGCCCGCCGGCGATCAGCAGCAGGCTCATCCAGATGTTGATGCGCACGCCCAGCACGAGCGAGGCCTCGTCGGCACGGAGCGCCTCCACCCAGAGCCGGCCCACGCCGTAGCCGATCACGTACACGGCGAACAGCTCGCCCGGCCGGAGCGTCCGTCGGCGGTCCAGCCACACCAGCCCGATGGCCAGGGCCACGTTCCAGAGGCCCTCGTAGAGGAACGTGGGGTGGAAGGTGGTGCCCGGTGGATAGGCCGCGGCGTCGGCGCTCACCTCGGGGTCGATCTCCAGGCCCCACGGGAGCGAGGTGGGGCGGCCGTAGACCTCCTGGTTGAAGTAGTTGCCGAGGCGCCCGATGGCCTGGGCGACGGGGAGGGCCGGGGCCACCACGTCGAGCAGCTCCAGCTTCGGCAGCCCTTTGGCCCGCACCACGAGGAGCCCCACCACCACGCCGAGGAAGATGCCGCCGGGGATGCCCAGGCCGCCCTGGGTGATGTCGAGGGCACCGGCCCAGTCGCCCCGGTAGCGCTTCCAATCCGTGGCGACGTGGTAGAGCCGGGCGCCGATCACGCCGGCGGGCACCGCCCAGATGGCGATGGTGCCGATGTCATCGGGGTTGCCACCGCGGGCCTCCCACCGCCGCGAGGAGATCGTCACCGCGGCGATCACGCCGAGGGCGATGCAGAGGCCGTAGAGCCGGAAGGGCCCGATCTGGTTGAACGAGGGGCTGGGGATCGACGCGATCAGGGCTCCGAGAGGCACCGCTACGGGCTACCACGCGGCGCCACCCCCCACCCGACCGGGCGGTGGAGCGCGGGCTCGGCTACCAGGCCCGCCGACCGATGAACGCCAGGACGCGGACCTGGTGGTCGGCGTCGGGCGGCGGGGACAGCTCGGGCCCGAAGGCGCCCGGCGACCGCATGGCCTCCCCCATCTGCTCGCTCATCCGGTCGAGCGCGACCTGGAGGGCGGCCAGGTCCTCGGCGGGGATCTCGTCGTCGAGGCCGGCCGCCCGAGCCAGGTCCCACCGGTGGACCACCAGGTCGAAGGACAGGAACCGGTCGACGCCCTCCTCGAAGGTGGACCGACCGAGGAAGCCGTCGAACGCCACCTCGGCGAGGGCGGGGTCGTCGAGGGCGGCCTGGGTCTGGTCGCGGGCCGTGACCCAGGCCCCGAGGGGGTCGTCGGCCACCGAGGGGCCGGGCTGGAGCTCACGCCCCACGAACCCCGCGAACAGGCTCTGGGTGGCCACCACGTGGTCCAGCAGGGCCCGTGCGTCCCAGTCCTCGCACGGGGTGGGGGCGCTCCAGCGATCCTCGGGGACCGCCGCCACGGTGTCGGTGAGGGTGGCCGCGCGTCGGCGGTAGCGCTGGGCGAAGGTCTCGGTCATGCCGGCATGGTGCCACGCCCGATCGGCCGGTCGCCCGGCGCCGTGACCGGCGGTGCCGTCAATCGAAGGGGTCCCCCGCGAGCTCCGGACGGTCGGCGTTGGCCTCGAGCAGGAAGCGGTGTCGGGTGCCGAAGCGGTGGGTCGGGTCGTACCAGCGGGTGCGGTACCGGTGGCCGCCGGCGTCGTCCGGGCCCAGGTGGGTGACTTCCATCGCCCAGCCCTGGTCGTCGATCGGCCGGCCGTGGTCCTCGGCCCGCGCCCACGTGGCCCCGTCGTCGTGCGACGCCTCCACGCGCACCAGCGGCTCGTGCCAACGGAGGGCGGCCGGCTCGACGTCGACCCAGGTCTGCTCCCAGTAGCCGTCGACCGACGCGCTGGGATCGGTGAAGGACGCCTTCCCGGCGAAGCGCCGAGCGGTCCCGTCGGCCACCGGCGGGTGGGGCAGGTAGCGGCGGGAGGCCAGGTTCCAGCTCCGCTCGTCGGCCACGTCGGCGAAGGCGCCGGCGCCCACCGTCACCTCGGCGAGGCGCCGGGCGTGGGCGGTCAGGAACCGCTGGGTCCTGGGGCCGTAGAGGGTGTGGCCCCCTTCGTAGTACTGGCGGCGGTACTCCTCGGCCGTGGCCACGTAGCCCCAGTACTCGTTGACCACGGACGACACCACCACCCGCTCGACGCCGCGGTCGGCCACCGCGTCGGCCACGGCGCGCTCGATGCGCCGGCCCGACTCGACGGTGATCTCGAACGGCAGCCCCACCAGGACGGTGTCGGCGATCCGGAGCGCCTGCACGCTCAGGACCCGCGGGAAGCCCCGCTTCGGGAGCACGATCGGCTGGAACCGACCGCCGAGCACCCGCTTCTCTCCCTGGGGCCGCGAGGTCCGCCGCCGCCTCGGGTACCCGGCCCGGAAGGGCGGGAGGCGACCGATGACGGGGGTGAGGTTCTCGGTGGCGCCGGCCACCAGCGCCGCGCCCACGGCCGGGCGATCCGGCAGCACGATGCCCTCCACCTCCCGATCCACCTCGAGGTCCACCTCGCGCAGGCCCACGTCGAGGGCGACGCGGTCGGTGAGGTCGGCACCCAGGCGGTCGTAGAGCTCGGCCGCCTCGGCACCGATCCCCTGACCGATGCGGCGGGCCTCGCGGTGGCCGGCCAACCCGGGGCGCAGCGCCGGGGCCACGTCGGCGTGGGTGCCCTCCATGGCGCCCACCACGGGGCGGGCGCCGTGGCGCGCCTCGATGCGGTGGCGCAGCTCGCCCACCAGGTAGGCCCAGACGTCGGCGTTGTACTCGTGGGCGTGCTGGGAGACCCCGGTGCCGTGGATCGAGAAGACCGCGACGGCGGCGAGCGGCGCGGTGCCGCCATCGTCGGTGACCCGGTCGACCCGCACGAGGTGCAGCAGGGGGTTGACCGCCACCCACTTCCGCTGCGGGTCCCGCCGCTTGTCGGTGACGGTGTCGTTCTGCACGTAGGGGTCGTGCGAGCGGTTCCGGGTGAGGCCCCACACCTCGGTGCTGCCGACCGCCAGCCGGGCCGGGCCCCGGGTGTCGTGGGCCTCGATGACCGCGCCGGCGATGCGGTCCACCAGGAACTGGGTCCAGGCCGGGTCGAAGCCGGCCCGGTTGGAGGCGTGGTGGTTGTAGAAGTCGGTGCCGAGGAACTGCCCGGGTCCGGCGTGGGTGTGGGTGGCCCCGATCCAGACGCCGGCGAGCGGGATGTCGGTGCGGTCGGCCACCGCCTGGGCCACCAGGTGCTGCAGCACGGACGACCCGCCCAGCAGGTCGAGCTGCACCAGGGCCAGCGACGCCCGCCCGGCGCGCAGGTGGGTCACCCGGGCCCGCAGCCTCGAGCGGAAGCCGTCGCCGTCGTGCGCGTTCGCGGAGTACCCCGCCTTCGGCATGCCGGGTGGCGGCGTGATGTCGGCCTCGGCCGCGCCGGCGAGGAGGTGCTCCACCACCGGCAGCTCCACCAGCGGGCGCGGGCGCACCCCGAACCGGCTCCGCTTCGTCGTGCCGTCGAGGAACGGTGCCAACGGCGACCGCCCCGTCTCGCTCCCGGACCCCATGGCGCTCCCCTGTCGTCGGACCCGCCGACCCTAGGTTCGCCGAGCCCCCGAGGTGGCGTGAGGTCCGATCGTGGGGCTCGCGGCCCGCCGAACCGAGATGGTCGCCGGGCGCCGGCCGGGCCCGGGTGGCCCCGGCACGGCCCCACGCGGTAGCCAGGAGCCGTGTCCCTGGTGCTGACCCCGTCCACCCGATCGCAACGGGTCCGCCTCCAGCGCCTCGGCCTCCTGTTCCTCCTGGCCGCCCTGCCGGTGGCCGCCGTGCTGGTCATCATCATCAACTGGTGGATCGCCATCCTCTACGTGGTGGGCCAGACGAGCCTCCTGCTGTTCGGCGTCCGCCAGCAGCGCACCTCGGTGCTGCGGGTCGACGACGCCGGCATCCAGTACGAGGCCGGCACCTTCGTGCTCCGCACCACGTGGGCCGACATCGACAAGGTCGCCGAGGCCACGCTGCCCTCCGGGCCCACCCAGGCCCTGGTGCTCCGCCGGTCCGGCATCCGCTGGACCCACACCCCCCAGGTCCGCCAGCAGGTGACCCAGCGGGGCTGGGACCGCATCATCCCCATCGACGAGTTCGAGCCGGGCTGGCCCGCCGGGCCCCTCGCCGACGCCGTCCGGGCCCACCGCCCCGACCTCCTCGCCACCACCTGAGCCGAGGAGGCCCCACCCCGCCACCGCCGGGCCTTCCCCTGCTGCGGCCGACGGAGGACGATGGGCCGATGGCGACCCGATACGACTACGCCCAGCAGGCGCGCACCTACGACCGGACCCGGGCGGCGAGCCCGTCGGTGCTGGCACCGCTCCACCGGGCGCTGGCGTCGGCCCCGGGACCGCGGGTGCTCGACGTGGGCGGCGGCACCGGCAACTACGCCGCCGCCCTGCACGAGCAGGGACTCGAGCCGCTGGTGGTGGACCGCAGCCCCGACATGTTGGCGGTGGCCGCGGGCAAGGGCCTGCCGGTGCTCCGCGGCGATGCCGACGCCCTCCCCGTGGGCGACCGGTCGCTGGACGCGGTGATGCTGGTGTCGATGCTCCACCACGTCCCCCGGTGGGAGCAGGCGCTCGCCGAGGCCCGGCGGGTGCTGGTGCCCGGCGGGCGGCTCGCCCTCATGGCCTTCGCGCGGGAGCACCTGGAGGTCCACTGGGTGACCGGGTACTTCCCGGCGACCACCGCGTCCTTCCGGGATGCCCACCAGACCCTCGACGAGCTGCGCGCCGCCGTGCCCGGGGCGGTGGTGCAGCCCCTCCGCTACGAGGACGTCGTGGACGGATCCATGGCCGCCCTCTGCCGCCGCCCCCACCTGCTGCTCGACGCCGAGGTGCACCGCCAGACCAGCTACTTCGAGCGGGCGGCGACGGACCACCCCGAGGAGCTGGCCGACGGCCTGGCCCGCCTCCGCGCCGACCTCGCCGCCGGCCGCCACCCGGAGGACGAGCGACCCGAGCGGCGGGCCCGCCTCGGTGACGCCATCCTGCTCACCGGGACGGCGGCCTGACCGACAAGAGACGTCGGGCATCGTCGAGGCCTCCCGGCCCGCGAGGGCTCGGGCGAGCCGGGCTCCGGCGGGATTCCCTCAGCCCTCGCGGGTAGCCCCGAGGGTTCCGACGTCGGAGGACAGCTGCAGGGTGTCGCCGTCGATGGTGACGGTGGGGCCGGCTTCGAGGATGCCGGTGACGGTGACGTCCTGGGCCATCAGTGCCTCGCCGTCGGGGCCGCCGCAGGCCATCCGCGTGGACACCATGGCGTCCACCAACAACCGGTCGCCGTCGAGACGGGCCGAGGAGGTCCCCCCGTTGCAGCCGGTGAAGGACACCCGGCCCTCGGCGGTCAGGTCGAGCACCGGTGCCGACCCGTCCCGGGCCGGCCGAACCACCGCGGCGACCCCGGACGGCGCGGTGATCCCGGTGATCGTCCAGCTCTCGCCCCAGACACCGGCGGCACCGGGCGATCCCGGCGTGCCGCCGCCCACCGATCCGCCGTCGGGCCCGTCGGCTCCGCCGCCCGGGATGGTGGGGATGGAGGAGCCGTGGCCGGGATCGGGAAGGCTCGGTGCGTCGGGATCGTTGCTCACGGGCTCGTCGGGGTCGCCAGGTGCGGGGGAGGAATCGGGCGTCTCCCCACGCGCCACCAGCTCCAGGGTGGCGTCGTCGGTGCTGAGCCGCAGCGTCTCGGCCTCTCCGCCGCCGCCGGCGCCGATCTCGATCTCCGGGCTCGACGACAGGAACTCGGCCATCCAAGCGTCCTGGTCCATCAGCGCCTCGCCGTCCGCGTCGGTGCACGCCATGTCCGTGGACACGAAGCCGTCGGCCACCACCAGGCGACCGTCCACCAGCTGGCCCACGCCCGACCCCCCGTTGCACCCGTTGAACGAGACCCGACCCTCGGTGTCCATGGCCACCACCAGGGCTCCGTCCCGTGCGGCCACGATCGGCCGCTCCTCGCCGCCGACGGTGATGGACACCACCTCCCACCGGATGCCCCACGCGCTCGGACCCGACCCTCCCCCGGACGACGACCCCGGCCCGCCGTCGCCGCCACTGTCCCCGCCAGCCGCCACGAACCAGGCCCCGGCCGCCAGGGCCACCACCAGCACCCCGAGCGCGGCCAGCAGTGCGGTCCGGGAACGGGGCCCGCTGCCGCCGCCCTCGGCCCGGTCCAGCGACAGGTCCGGCGTGGCCGGCGGGCCCGACGGGGGACCACCGCGGCCGGCGCCACCATCGGGGCCGCGAGGATCAGCGTCGGGGTCCGCCGCTGCGCCCGGCTCCGGTTCGGTGGATCCGGCGACCGGGGTCGTCGGATCCGACGCCGGCAGTGCCGCTCCGGTGAGGTCCGGCTGGTCGGCCGGCGGCTCGGACTGCGGGTCGTGCTCGGTCATGGGGAACCCCTCTCGGGCGGGCGGTACTCGCCGACGGGCCGCCCCGATGGATCATGCCGCAGGCCGTCGGCCGCTGCCGGTCGTCCACTCCGACGATGCCGGGACCCATCGGGTTCCGGCGGCGCGCGGACCGCGGCGGTCACGTCGGACACCGCGCACCCCTTCCGCCATCGCCCCCCGAGAGGACCGAGCCACCGGAGCCGGCGTCCGGCCCCCGACCCGGGCCGGCCGGGTCAGAGGGGGAAGCGGAGGCGGATCCAGTCGGCGAAGACGGGGTCGACGAGCGTGTAGCGGTCGTCGTCCTTGCGGAGGTGGCCGCGGTCGAGCAGGCGGCGGCGGGCGTTCTGGGCCTGGCCGTTGGAGAGGCCGAGGATCTCGGCGGCCACGCCGAACACGGAGCCGCCCGACGCCAGCACCCGCAGGACGCCGCGCTCGCCCTCCTGCAGCCCGGAGTAGAGGCGCTCGTTGCCGTCGGCGGTGGCGGCCCGCACCGAGGCGAGTGCCGCATCCCACGTGTCGAGGTCGGCCCGGCCGTCGGGGCCAATTAGGCGCCAGGCGGCGTCGGCCACCTGCATGGCCCGCTGGGGGTGCCCGTCGACGAAGGCGGCGATGCGCGACGGCAGCGGCCCTGCGTCGCGGCCGGTGTCGGCGAAGCCCCGTGCCACCAACTCCACCACCTCGGACCGGTCCAGCGGCCCGATCTCCACCAGGTCGGCCTGGGCGTAGAACGGCTCGGCCTGGTCGGTGAAGAGCGTCCGCATCATCGACGGCTCCGACCCGGCGAACACGATCCCCAGCTCCTGGTAGTGGTGCTGGAGGTGGGTGCGGAGGATGCCGGCCGCGCCGTCGACCCGCGAGATGCTGGAGAACTCGTCGATCACGAGCAGCGTGGGGGTGTCGACCACGGTGCGGGTGAGCACGTCGAGCAGCACGTGGGTGGTGAGGAGGGGGTCGGCCCGATCGCGGCTGGGCGAGCGGAGCTCGAGGCGGACGAGGCCGAGGTTGAGCGATGCCCCGGCGGCCACCGCCGCCACCCGCGCCGCGAAGGTGCCGGTGACGCGGGCGAGGGCGTCGTCGAGGCGGGCGGCCAGGTCGGCCATGGATGCCACCTCGTAGAGGTCGACCCAGACCACCGCCGTGCCGGCGTGGATCACGTCGGCCGCCACGCGGCGCAAGACGCTGGTCTTGCCGTAGCGACGGGGCCCCAGCAGGGCGGTCACCCGGTGCTCCGAGACGCGCTCGGTGAGGTCGGCCACCAGGTCGAGGCGACCGCGGACCTGCTCGGGCTCGAGGGGCCCCTGATAGGGGAACGGCGACACGTCCACCCGGGAAGGGTACCAAATTTTGGTAGACATGGGCCGCCGTGATGTGGTAGCCGAGACCACCGGGCGCGGAGCAGGTCTGCGGGGCTCAGGCCGGGAACGGTGCCCCGAGGTACGAGGCGGTGAGGCGCACCAGGTCGACGTCGGCGGCCGGGCCGACCCACCCGACCCGACCGAGCTCCATCAGGACCACCGTGTCGGCGAGCGCGAGGGCGCTGCCCGCCTGCTCCTCCACCAGCACCAGCGCCGTCCCCAGGTCACGGAGCTCCGCCAGGGCTTCGAAGACGGTCTCGGCCGCCATCGGGGCCAGGCCCAGCGACGGCTCGTCGGCGAGGAAGACCGCGGGCGGATCGGCCAGGGCCACCGCCAGGGCCAGCTGTTGCTGCTCACCGCCGGAGAGCAGGCCCGCCAGCTGGCCGTGGCGCTCGGCCAGGATCGGGAACCGCTCGTGGGCGGCCCGACGGGCGGCGGGTGTGCGCAACCGGATGGCGAGGTTGTCGTCGACGGACAGGCCGGGGAAGACGCCCCGCGCCTCGGGGGCGAGGAGCAGGCCCGCCCGGGCCCGCAGGTGCGGCGGCTGGGCGGTGACGTCGTCGCCGGCCAGCAGGACCCGCCCCTCGGTGGGCGTCACCGAGCCGGCGGCCACCCCGCAGAGCGTCGACTTCCCGGCGCCGTTGGCACCGAGCACCGCCACCACGCCCCCGACCGGCACCACCAGGTCGATGCCGTGCAGCACCTCCACCTCGCCGTACCCGGCGCGGATCCCGACCAGCTCGAGCGCGGGCGCCGACCCCCCTGGCCGCGCCGCGCTCGTGGCGGGACGGGCGTCGGTGGCGGGAGCGGCGGTGGCAGGGGTCGCGTCGGAGGCAGGGGTCGCGTCGGCGAGGCCGGCGGGCTCCGGCTGGCGGGGAGGCGCACCGCCCGCCGCGACGCGGGCGGCGCGGGCCTGCCGTCGCTCCCGCTGACGGATGCCGATGTCGGCGAGCACGCCGTCGGGCTGGCGGGCCAGGCCCACCGCGCCCAGGCCGAAGAGCAGCGACGCCAGCTCGGGCTCGCCCAACAGCTCGCGGGCGGTGTCGGGCAGCGAGCTCCACGGGGCGCCGTCCCAGTTCCCGCCGAGGCCGCCGAGGACCACCGGGAAGATCGAGTACACCAGGCCCGCCACCACCGCTCCGCCCGGGCGCCGGATGCCGAAGGTGACGGCCACGGCCAGCCACACCACCCCGAGCAGCGGCGGCGCGCTGGTGTTGGTGATCGGGCTGTTGACCATGGCGTAGAACGCGCCGCCGAGCCCGGCCAGGGCGGCGGACACCGCGAAGAGGGTGAGCTTGGTGCGGACCGGGTCGACGCCCGCCGTGGTGGCCGCCACCGACGACGACCGCAGCGCGAGCACCGACCGCCCGGTGGCCGAGCGCTGGAGGTTGCCGACCAGCCCGGCCACCAGCCCGACCAGCACCACCAGGACGATCATCAGGTGGGCGTCGTCGCCCAGGTCCACCGGGCCGTACGCCGGCCGGGGAACCGACCAGCCGCTGGAGCCGTTCCGCACGCCCTCCAGCTGGAAGACGAGCCGGTCACCGATGAAGGCCAGCGCCAGGGTGGCCAGCGCGAGGGTGAGCCCGCCCAGGCGCAGCGACGGCAGCGCCACCAGCACCCCCACGGCCGCGGCCACGACCACCGCCGCCAGCGCCGCCACCCAGAACACCAGGCGGCCGTTCGTCATGAGGATCGGGACGGTGCTCGGGAACTGGTGGTTCACCAGCCAGCCGGCGACGAACCCGCCGGTGGTGACGAACGCCGCCTGGGCCAGGTTGATCATGCCGCCGAGGCCGGTGACCACCACGAACGACAAGAAGACCAGCGAGAGGACCAGCCCGCGGTTGAGCACCCCGGACCAGTAGGAGTCGGCCACGAGCAGCCCGTAGGCGAGGAACAGCGCCGTGGCGACGCCCCAGGGCAACCGGCGACGCCAGGGCGAGAGGTCGTCGCGGGGGTCGGCCACCGGCGCGTCCTCGGCCACGGACCCGGCGGCCCGGCCCCGGCCCTGCACGAAGAACATCAGCACGAAGAGCAGCACGAAGGGCACGGAGCTCCGGAAGCCGGAGATGTCGGCCAGCACGTCGGGCGCGTAGCCCTGCACGAGGTTCTGGACGACCCCGAGGGCGAGCCCGGCGGCGAAGGCGATCGGGACCGAGCGGAGGCGGGCCGCCACCGCCGCGGTGAACGAGGTGAAGACGATCATGTGGAACGTGATCGCCGACAGGTCGAACAGCGGGGCGATGAGCACCCCGGCCAGCCCGGCGAGCATCGAGGTGAGCGCCCACACGATGCGCGAGGACCGGGCGGTGTCGATGCCCCGCAGCCCGGCCAGGCCCGGTCGGTCCACCCCGGCGCGCGTCTCGAGCCCGAGGCGGGTCCGACGCAGCAGGTACCAGAGGCCGGCCGCGGTGAGCGCGGCGGCCACCAGCACGGCCACCTGGTCGGAGTTCACCGCCACCCCGCGGGTGATGGTCCACGTCTGCGCCGGCGACGGGCCGACGCCGGGGGGCGCCACCCCGGAGTCGCCCCCGATGGCGGGGAGGCCGGCGCCGAACACCTCGTTGAGCACCTCGATGAGCAGCAGCGCCGCAGCCGGCAGGGCGATCAGCACGCCGATCGACCCCACCAGGCGCGCCGTCTCGGACGCCTCGGCGAGGCGCCGGAACAGCGCCACGTCGAGGAGGATCCCGACGAGCGGCGCGAACACCCCGATCGCCAGCACCGCCGCCGGGAGGATCGGCA
>JBBRFU010000013.1:0-47204 GCA_038241315.1 Acidimicrobiales bacterium
CAGCTCACCTTCGGCTACACGATCGAGGACCAGCGGATCCTCATGGCCCCGATGGCCCGCACCGGTGGCGAGGCCCTCGGCTCCATGGGCACCGACACGCCCATCGCCGTGCTGTCCGAGCGGCCCCGGCTGCTGTTCGACGACTTCGCCCAGCTGTTCGCCCAGGTCACCAACCCGCCGCTCGACGCCATCCGGGAGGAACTGGTCACCAGCCTCGGCGGCACCATCGGGCCCGAGCAGAACCTCCTGGCGCCCACCGCCGCGTCCTGCCGGCAGATCCAGCTGCCCTTCCCGATCCTCGACAACGACCAGCTGGCCAAGCTGGTCCACGTCGGCGAGGCGCTCGACGACTTCGAGGCCGTGGTGGTCAAGGGGCTCTACCCGGTGGCCGGCGGCGGCGAGGCGCTCCGCGCGGCCCTCGACGACGTCCGGCGCCAGACCAGCGAGGCCATCGCGGCGGGCGCCAACGTGGTGGTGCTCTCGGACCGTGACTCCACCCGGGAGCTGGCGCCCATCCCGTCGCTGCTGCTCACCGCCGCCGTGCACCACCACCTGGTGCGCGAGAAGACCCGCGCCAACGTGGGCCTGGTGGTCGAGGCCGGCGACGCCCGAGAGGTGCACCACATGGCGCTGCTCATCGGGTACGGCGCCGCGGCGATCAACCCCTACCTCGCCTTCGAGACCGTCGAGGACATGATCGCCCGCGGTGACCTGGCCGACGTGGCGCTCGACGACGCCGTGGCCAAGTACATCAAGGCCGCCGGCAAGGGCGTGCTCAAGGTCATGTCGAAGATGGGCATCTCCACGGTGGCGTCGTACACCGGGGCCCAGGTCTTCGAGGCCGTCGGCCTCGGCGAGGACCTCATCGAGGAGTACTTCACCGGCACCACCTCCAAGCTCGGTGGCATCGGCCTCGAGGAGGTGGCCGCCGAGGTGGCCGCCCGCCACGCCAAGGCCTACCCCGACCGCCCGAGCGAGCGGGCCCACCGCGAGCTCGAGGTGGGCGGCGAGTACCAGTGGCGTCGGGAGGGGGAGTACCACCTCTTCAACCCGGAGACCGTCTTCAAGCTCCAGCACGCCACCCGCACCGGTCGCTACGAGGTCTTCAAGGAGTACACCAGCCTCGTCGACGAGCAGAGCACCCGGCTGGCCACCTTGCGCGGCCTGTTCGACCTCACCGCCGGCGACCGCCCGCCCGTCCCCATCGACGAGGTCGAGCCCGTCTCGGAGATCGTCAAGCGCTTCTCCACCGGGGCCATGAGCTACGGCTCCATCTCCGCCGAGGCCCACACCAACCTGGCCATCGCCATGAACCGCCTCGGCGCCAAGAGCAACACCGGTGAGGGCGGCGAGGACCCCGAGCGCCTCTACGACCCGGAGCGGCGCAGCTCCATCAAGCAGGTGGCCTCGGGCCGCTTCGGCGTCACCAGCGAGTACCTCACCAACGCCGACGACATCCAGATCAAGATGGCCCAGGGCGCCAAGCCCGGCGAGGGCGGGCAGCTGCCCGGCCACAAGGTGTACCCGTGGGTGGCCAAGACCCGGTACTCCACGCCGGGCGTGGGGCTGATCAGCCCGCCGCCGCACCACGACATCTACTCCATCGAGGATCTGGCCCAGCTGATCCACGACCTCAAGAACGCCAACCCGGCCGCCCGCATCCACGTGAAGCTGGTGGCCGAGGTCGGGGTGGGCACCATCGCCGCCGGGGTGTCGAAGGCCCACGCCGACGTGGTCCTGATCTCCGGCCACGACGGCGGCACGGGCGCCAGTCCGCTCACCTCGCTCAAGCACGCGGGTGGCCCGTGGGAGCTCGGCCTCGCCGAGACCCAGCAGACGCTGCTGCTCAACGGCCTCCGCGACCGCATCGTGGTCCAGGCCGACGGGCAGCTCAAGACCGGCCGCGACGTGGTGGTGGCCGCACTCCTCGGCGCCGAGGAGTACGGCTTCGCCACCGCGCCGCTGGTGGTGTCGGGCTGCATCATGATGCGCGTCTGCCACCTCGACACGTGCCCGGTGGGCATCGCCACCCAGAACCCGGAGCTGCGCGAGCGCTTCGCCGGCAAGCCCGAGTTCGTGGAGCACTTCTTCGAGTTCGTGGCCGAGGAGGTGCGGGAGTACCTCGCCCAGCTCGGCTTCCGCTCCCTCGAGGAGGCCGTCGGCCACGCCGAGGCCATCGACGTCCGCAAGGCGGTCGACCACTGGAAGGCCGCCGGCCTCGACCTCTCGCCCATCCTCCACGTGCCCGAGCGCCCGTTCGGCGGTGCCCTGCACAACACCCGGGGCCAGGAGCACGGGCTCGAGCGGGCGCTCGACCAGCAGCTGATCTCGGCGGCCCGCCAGGCCATCGACACCAGCACGCCCATCTCGCTCGAGTACCCGGTCCGCAACGTGAACCGCACCGTCGGCACCATGCTGGGCCACGAGGTCACCAAGCGCCACGGCGGCCTGGGCCTGCCCGACGACACGATCGACATCACCTTCCGCGGCGCCGCAGGGCAGAGCTTCGGTGCCTTCGTGCCCAAGGGCGTGACCCTGCGGCTCCTCGGCGAGGCCAACGACTACGCCGGCAAGGGCCTCTCCGGTGGCCGCCTGGTGGTGCGCCCGCCCGAAGAGGTCCACCCCGACTTCGCGGCCGAGGACAACATCATCGCCGGCAACGTCCTCCTCTACGGGGCCACCGCCGGCGAGGCGTTCTTCCGGGGCAAGGTGGGGGAGCGGTTCTGCGTCCGCAACTCCGGCGCCACCGCGGTGGTGGAGGGCGTGGGCGACCACGCCTGCGAGTACATGACCGGCGGTCGGGCCGTGATCCTCGGCCCCACCGGGCGCAACTTCGGCGCCGGCATGTCGGGCGGCATCGCCTACGTGTGGAACCCCGAGGGCGCCTTCGACGGCCTGGTGAACCGCGAGATGGTCGACCTCGACCCGCTCGACGACCTCGACACCTCGTGGCTGGTCACCGCGATCTTCCGGCACCAGAACGAGACCGGTTCCGAGGTGGCCAGCCGCATCCTGTCGGACTGGCAGTACTCGGTGCTGCAGTTCGTGAAGGTCATGCCGCGTGACTACAAGCGGGTCCTGGGCGCCATCCGGGTGGCCGAAGAAGCCGGCGCCGACATCGACGAGGCCATCATGGCCGCGGCCAAGGGCTGAGGAGCACAGACATGGGTGACATCCAGGGCTTCCTGAAGCACGGGCGCGAGCTCCCTCCCCGCCGGCCGGTGCCGGTGCGGCTCAAGGACTGGAAGGAGGTCTACGAGGAGTTCCCGAAGGAGCGCCTCGAGACCCAGGCCAGCCGCTGCATGGACTGCGGCATCCCCTTCTGCAACAACGGCTGCCCGCTGGGCAACCTGATCCCCGACTGGAACGACCTCGTCTACCGGGACCGCTGGCAGGAGGCCATCGAGCGCCTCCACGCCACCAACAACTTCCCGGAGTTCACCGGGCGCCTGTGCCCGGCCCCGTGCGAGGCCGCCTGCGTGCTCGGCATCAACCAGGACCCGGTCACGATCAAGCAGGTCGAGGTCGAGATCATCGAGCGGGCGTGGGACGAGGGCTGGGTGAAGCCGATCCGGCCCGCGGTGCGCACCGGCAAGCGAGTGGCCGTGGTCGGCTCGGGGCCGGCCGGGCTCGCCGCCGCCCAGCAGCTCACGCGCGCCGGCCACCACGTGGTGGTCTTCGAGCGCGCCGATCGCATCGGCGGGCTGCTGCGCTACGGCATCCCCGAGTTCAAGATGGAGAAGCGCCACCTCGACCGTCGCCTCGACCAGATGCGCGCCGAGGGCACCGAGTTCCGCGTCGGCGTCGACGTGGGCACCGACATCACCGGCGACGAGCTGAAGGCCGAGTTCGACGCGGTGGTGCTGGCGGGCGGCGCCACCGCGGCGCGCGACCTCCCCATCCCGGGGCGCGAGCTCGCCGGCATCCACCAGGCCATGGAGTACCTGCCCTACGCCAACCGCGTGCAGCAGGGCGACCTCACCGTCTCGCCCATCGACGTGGCCGGCAAGCAGGTGGTGATCATCGGCGGCGGCGACACCGGCGCGGACTGCCTGGGCACCGCCCACCGCCAAGGTGCGTCGGCGATCCGCCAGCTCGAGATCATGCCGAAGCCGCCGGAGCACCGTCCCGACACCACGCCGTGGCCCACCTGGCCGCTGGTGTACCGCACCGCCTCGGCCCACGAGGAGGGCGGCGAGCGCGTGTTCTCCGTCAACACCGAGCGCTTCCTCGACGACGGCGACGGCCGGGTGCGGGCCCTCCAGGCCCACGAGGTCGAGATGGTCGAGGGTCGCTTCGAGAAGGTGGCGGGCTCCGACTTCGAGATCGAGGCCGACTTCGTGTTCCTCGCCATGGGCTTCACCGGCCCCGAGTCGTCGTGGATCACCGAGCAGTTCGGCGTCGAGCTCGACGGCCGCACCAACGTGGCCCGCGACCGCAACTGGACCACCAACGTGCCGGGCGTCTACGTGGCCGGCGACATGGGCCGGGGCCAGAGCCTCATCGTGTGGGCCATCGCCGAGGGACGGGCGGCGGCTGCCGCGGTGGACCAGGACCTCATGGGCCACACCCTCCTGCCCCGTCCCGTCGAGCCCACGGCCGCCCCGCTGCGCTGATCCTGCCCTGATCGGCCGGCGGCCGCCGGCCGATCAGGACCGGTCGACGCGTTCCCGACCAGCACCCGTCGACCAGCACCGGTGGCGGTCGCCTCAGCCCGGTGGTCCGCCGATGGCGACCAGCCACCCCCAGCGCGCCAGGCCGACGAGGGCGAGGGTCACGGGGACCACGGCGCGCCCGAGCCAGGCGACCGGCCGGCCCCGGAGGGCGCCGACCTGGGCGACGGCCACCGCGGCCAGGGCGAGCACCAGGGCCACACCGAGGGGGTCGCGGCCCAGGGCCACGTGGGGCTGGCCGCCCACCAGGTGAGCGGCCACCCGCGTGATGCCGCACACCGGGCAGGCGACGCCGGTGGCATCCACCAGCGCGCAGCCGGGCGGGTGGAGGCCCACCACCCGGCCGGCCAGCAGCGCGACGCCGCCGCCACCGAGGGCCAGCGCCACCCAGCCCGTGGGGGAGCCGGCGGGCCGCGTCGGGACCGATCGGGCCGAGCCCACCGGCCCGCGAGCCGGCGGCGCGGGCCGGGACGGGGCCGGAGTCGGGGTCGGGGTCGGGTCGTCGGTGGCGCGAGACGGGGCGACGGTGGACCGGTGGTGGCGCACGAGCGACGGCACGAGGGACACGGCGCTACAGCAGGGCGAAGGCCACGGACACGAACAGGGTGAGCGCCAGGGCGATGCCGCTGCAGATCACCCCGGCGAGCGCCAGGCCCCGCCCATCGGGAGCGGCGCTGCCGCCGTTGATCCGGCTGAGTGCCACGAGGCCGAGCACCAGGCCCGCCAGCGCCGGGAGCACGGCCAGGACCCAGCACCAGAACAGCACCAGAGCCACGATGCCCAGCACCATGGCGGCGGTGGCCATGCCCTGGACGCTCGGGCGGAACGAGCTGGCGCCGGCCGGGGCGAAGCCACCCACCGGCGCGTAGCCCGGGGTGCCGAAGCCCACCGGGCCGTAGCCGGGCGAGGGGGGCGGCCCCCAGGGGGCAGGGCCGGCGAGGAGGGTGGGGTCATCGGGCGCCTCGGGGCCCGGGACCTGGTCCGGCGGGTACCACTTGTCGTCCGACGCCTGCCACCAACCGGGGCCCTGCGAGTGGTCGCTCACCGTCTGTTCCCCCTCGACCCTTCGACGATCCGCATGCTCGTCACGCTACGGCACCGGGCGACCGCCCCTCGCGCGCTGATGGGCACGCGGGGAGGGGATGGACGACGGGGTCCGGACGGGCTCGGGCGGTGCGGCCGCCCGACGCGCTCGAGGCCGGGTCCCGGCCAGGGGCCGGGCCCGACCTCGGGGCGTGCGGGCTCGGTGGCCTCAGGGCTTGATGGCGTCGCCGAAGGACTGCTTCGGCTGTCCGGTGATCACGACCGTGCTCATGATCTTGTCGGCGATCGTCTGCTTCTTCGCGTCCCAGAGGGGGAAGAGGTACCCGATCCCGCAGATGATGCCGTCGATGATGTGGGCCAGCCAGCGGACGATGCCCAGGCCGCCGCCGATGGGCTGGCCGGTGGCCTCGTTCACCACGCGGGTGCCCACCAGCTTCTTGCCCACGCTCTGGCCGGTGGAGCCGTTCAGGTAGGCGTTGTAGATGCCGAACACCAAGCCGGCGAAGCTGATGAGCGAACCCAGCCCCACGCTGACCTGCTGGACGATCGCGCCGAGGACGCCGAGGGCCACGAAGTCGACCGCGCCCGAGGCGGCCCGGAGGGGCCACTCGGCGAGCTGCGGTGCGCCACCGGCGCCGGGACCGCCGACGCCGGGGGCGCCGCCGTAGGCGGGTGCGCCGTACCCCGGACCGGCGGGAGCGCCGGCGGGCGGGCCGTAGCCGGCGCCCGGCGGCGGGCCTCCGGGCGGACCGAAGGCGGGCGGCGTGGTGGGTGGCGCGGTGGGCGGGGCGGTCGGAGCCACACCCGGTGCCTGCTCCGGCGGGTACCACTTGCCGTCGGACGCCTGCCACCATCCGGGGCCTTGGGACATGTCGCTCATGGGAGGTTTCCTGCTCTCGCGCATCGGGTGATCGGCCGGAGCGTAACCCATACGCACTAGGCCGGATGGCCCCTCCTACGGGGCGAACCGCGACCAGGGCCGGGAACCGCTCAAGGTGAGGGTGAAGTGGCCGATCTGTCCAGAGTACCTGGGCCCGACCCTGGTCTTGCCCTTCTCCACGTGCGAGGACGCCCGTGTTCGATGACCTGAAGATCCGCAACAAGCTCATCCTGCTGGTCGCTGGCCCGCTGGTGATCATCGTGTTGCTCGCCGCGCTCGGCGCCCGCTCGAGGCAGGACACCGCCTCGGCCAGCCAACGGGTGGAGCGCCTGGTGAGCGTCTCCCGTGCCAACAGCACGGTGGTCGACGCCCTGCAGGCGGAGGCGCTGTACAGCACCGCCTTCGTCGGCTCCGACCGCTCGTCCTGGAAGGCCGAGATGGCCGAGGCCCGGAAGGCGACCGACCAGGCCCTGGCCGACACGCTGGCCCGGCTCGAGGACACCCAGAGCACCTCGGCCAACTACCGGGCCGCATCGGGCCTGGCGTCCGACGCCGCCAACAAGTTGATCTACATCCGAGAGACCGTCGACCAGGGGTACCGCTGGGAGCAGGCGGCCGACACCTACGGCGCCCTCCAGGACACCTTCCTGGCGGTGAACCAGACGGTCACCGAGGCGATCAGCGATCCCCAGGTGGCCGGCCAGCTCCGCACCGCCGGGGCGCTCGCCAACTACAAGGCCTCCATCGCCGCCCAGAGCTCGCTGCTCGTCGGCGCCGTCGAGGCCGGAGGCTTCGGCGACAACCGGGTCTTCGCCCTCCTGCGCGGCGCGGTCGACGACGAGGCCAGCGGCCAGGCGATCTTCAACTCGGTGGCCGATGCGGAGCGCAAGGGCGACGTCCGTGACTCGCTCATCAGCGCCGAGAGCATCGCCCTGACCGCCAGCCGCGACCAGGCCGTCGACGCCGGGGCCACCGGCAAGCTGACCGCCGACCCGAAGGCGCTGACCACCAGCACGGCCACGGTCCTCGACGACCTGCACGAGGTCGAGACCGACCTCTTCGGCACCGTCATCAGCCAGAGCCAAGCCTCCCGGTCCGAGGCCGAGCGGGCCGCCAACCTGTTCGTCGCCGCCGCCCTGTTCGCCATCCTGGCGGCGGCCGCTGCGGCCATCCTCCTCGGCCGGCGGATCACCCGCCCCTTGGACTCGCTGACCGTGGCGGCCAACCGCCTCGCCACCGAGCAGATGCCCCGCCTGGTGGAGTCGCTGCGGAACCCGTCGGACGACGAGCTCACCTTCCAGCTCGACTCGATGCAGGCCATCGAGGTGTCGTCGAAGGACGAGATCGGCCAGCTGGCCAGCTCGTTCAACGACGTGCAGCGGGTGGCCAGCGAGGTGGCGGCCGAGCAGGCCGCCCTGCTCCGCAAGGGCATCGGCGAGATGTTCGTGAACCTCGCCCGTCGGAACCAGACCCTCCTGGACCGCCAGATCGAGTTCATCGACGAGCTCGAGCGCACCGAGGAGGACCCGGACCAGCTGGAGAACCTCTACCGGCTGGACCACCTCGCCACCCGGATGCGCCGGAACGCCGAGTCGCTGCTCGTGCTGGCCGGCGCCGAGCCGCCCCGCCGTCGGGGTCGTGCGGCGCCCCTGGCCAACGTGGTGCGTGCCGCCCTGGCCGAGGTGGAGGACTTCAACCGCATCGAGCTCCTCAGCTTCGACGAGGTGCTGATCGCCTCCAACGTGGCCGCCGACCTCGCCCACCTGCTCTCCGAGCTCATGGAGAACGCCACCAACTTCTCGCCGCCCGAGACCCGGGTCGAGGTGGTCGGTCACCGGACCTCCGCCGAGGGCTACGTCATCTCGGTGTCCGATCAGGGCATCGGCATGTCGGCCGACCAGATCCTCGAGGCCAACGAGTCGCTGGCCAAGCCGCCGCTCGTGGGCCTGGCGCTGTCCCGCTCGCTCGGCTTCATCGTGGTCGGCCGGCTCTCGGGTCGCCACGGCATCACCGTGCGGATGATGGCCTCGCCGTCCGGCGGCGTGGCCGCCGTGGTGACCATCCCGCCGGCGCTCGTCACCGACGCCCCGTCGCTCGGCCAGATGGGCACCGGCCCCACCGCCGTCCCCGACAGCCCCGAGCCCCTCGCCGCGGTGGCCGACCAGCCGGACTCCGGCTCGGTGCTCGCTCCGCTGACCTTCACCCCCCACGACACCCCCACGTCGCCCGCCACCCTCGCCGACGCCGTCCCCACGGGCCGGGCGTTCGACGACGGCCTCGAGGGCCTGGTGGGGGACCCGCCGCCGCCCTCGCCGATCTTCGGCTCCGCCCCGTCGGGCCCGTCGACGAGCTCGACGAACGGCGCCAGCAAGAACGGCCTGCCCACCCGGCGCCTCAGCGCCACCCCGACGGCCCCGGCGGCCCAGCCCGAGCCGGTGGCCTCCACCGAGCCCGAGCCCGAGCCCGAGGTGACCCCCGACCTCGAGCCCGCCCCGGCGGTCGAGAGCGCCACCCCCGAGCCCGTGGCCGAGCAGACCACCACCCTGCCCGAGGCCCTGCTCTTCCACGACCAGGCCCCGGCCGACGCCGAGGTCCTCCCGACCGCCCGCCTCGACGGCCCCCCGCCGGCAGCCCCGACGTTGCCCACCCGCAACGCCCCGGCTCGCCCGCCGGCCGCCGCGCCGGCTGCCGAGGAAGCGGCCCGACCGTTCTTCCTGGACGAGGCCGAGCCGCCCCGCCTCTACGGGCGAGGTGCCGAGGCGGCGCCCGACGCCCCCGCCGGCGCCCCCGCCCGCCTGTTCGGCAACCCGGCGGCCCCGCCCGCGACCTCGGTCTCGGACGGCTCCCCGCCGGCCGCCCCGGCCCCCTCGGCTCCCGAGCCGCTGGTGGCCCGCACCCCCGCCGCGGCGCCCGAGGCGCCCGCAGCGGAGACCGAGGCCGCCGTCCAGACCTCGGCCGGGCTCACCAAGCGGGTCCCCCGCCAGGCCGGGGCCACCCGCGCCATCCCGGGGGCCGACGCCGAGCGGGGCGTCAGCGCCACCCGCCGGTCGCCGGACGAGGTGCGTAACCTGCTGTCCCGCTACCGAGCGGGCACCCAGCGAGCACGAGTCGAGGAGTCGGTCCCTACCGGCCCTGCCACGGAGAAGGATACCCATGAGTGATCTGAGCGCAGCAGCGCGCAACGTCAACTGGCTCGTCGAGAACTTCGTCGACCGGGTCCCCGGCGTCAGCGAGTCCGTGGTGGTCTCCGCCGACGGGCTCCCGATGGCGGTGTCCCGCGGCCTCGACCCCGATGCCGCCGACCGCTTCGCCGCCGTGGCCTCGGGCCTCATCGGCCTCGCCTACGGCGCCGCCGGCCGCTTCGGCGGTGGGGCCGTCACCCAGATCGTCATCGAGATGGAGCGGGCCTTCCTGTTCGTCACCGGCATCAGCGACGGCTCCTGCCTCGCCGTGGTCGCCGACGGCTCCTGCGACGTCGGCCTGGTGGCCTACGAGATGACCGTGCTGGTCGAGCGGGCCGGTCAGGTCCTCACGCCCGAGCTGCGGGCCGAGTTGCAGGGAGCACTTCCGAGGTGAGCTCCTTCGGCGACTCGGGTGACGGCCTGCGGGTCCGTCCGTACGCCATCACGGGCGGCCGCACGCGCGCCCGCACCGAGCTCGCGATCGAGGCGATCGTCTACCGCACCCCGAAGGGCGAGCAGACCCAGGGCCTGCCCCTCGAACGGGGCCACATCCTCCACCTCCTCTCAGAACCGCAGTCCACGGCCGAGATCTCGGCCAGGCTCCACCTCCAGTTGGGGGTCACCCGGGTCATCCTCGGCGACCTCATCGACGAGGGGTACGTCGCCGCCAACACCCGCTCGGCCACCGGTCGACCGGATCTCCGACTCCTCGAAAGGGTCCTCGATGGTCTCCAAGCCCTCTGACATGGTGACGGCAGACGCCGGCGAGGCGCCCGCTGGTCCGGCGCCCATGCCGGTGAAGATCGTGGTCGCCGGCGGCTTCGCCGTCGGCAAGACCACCTTCGTGGGCTCGATCTCCGAGATCGAGCCCCTCACCACCGAAGCCGCCATGACCAAGGTGAGCGAAGGCGTCGACGATGCCTCGAAGGTGTCCACCAAGACCACCACCACCGTGGCCATGGACTTCGGCCGCATCACCCTCGGCACCGACCTGATCCTCTACCTGTTCGGCACCCCCGGGCAGGACCGGTTCTGGTTCATGTGGGACGACCTCGTCCGTGGCGCCATCGGCGCCGTGGTCCTGATCGACACCCGCCGGCTCGAGGAGTGCTTCCCGGCCGTCGACTACTTCGAGGAGCACCGCATCCCGTTCGTCGTCGGCATGAACTGCTTCGACGGGCAGACCACCCACTCGCCCGAGGACGTGCGTGAGGCGCTGGCCGTCTCCCCCGACACCCCGGTCGTCATGCTCGACGCCCGTGAGCGCGAGTCCACCAAGACGGCGCTCCTCGAGCTCGTCCAACACGCCCTGGTGCGGGCCACGGCCTGATCCCGACGCCACCGGCGGGGCCTGCCCCTCCGGTGGTCTCGGTGGTCGAAGCGGGGCGGCGGTCCCCCGTGGGGGCTGTCCCCCCGGGTGTCCCGTGGGGCGGGCGGTGCCGGCGGGGGTGCCGGCGGGCAGCGCTTGCGCCCCGCAGGCCGTCGGATGGGGATCGGTCACCACGAGCGAGCGGGCGCTTCGCCCGCTCGCTGCCGCGTCTGCCCCCGGCTGGCGGGTGCCGCCTGCACTCGCGGGCGCTGGCGCCCGGCCGGGGGCCGGTCCAGGAGCGGGCCAGGCCCGGTCCAGGACCACCGGCCGCCTCGCCGCGGGGCGGTTCGAGGGAGGTGGAGCCCCGCCTCTCCCGCGAACGGGGGCCAGCGAGGCGGGGCTCCAGGGGAGGCACGCTACCCGACGCTGTCATCCGTCCGGGCGATGGCGGCGCCGCGTGCCGGTCGCCGTCGCCCACCGCTCCTCGGTGGGCCTCGGTGTCTCCTGGTGAACCCGGTGCTCAGACCGCTCGACCGCTCGACCGCTCGACCGCTCGACCGCTCGGCTCGGGCGTCGAGACCCGTCGGCCCTTCTCGTCGTCGCCGGCCCGCACCGTCCTTCGGGGGACCGGGTCCGCGGGTCGCAGGTCCTGCCAGAGGTCGGGGTGGCGCTCGTCGTCCCGACCTCTGGTCGGCCGGGCGCCCGGAGGGTCTCAGGACGACGATCAGGCCGACCGGACCGGCGGCCGGGTCCGAACGGGAAGGCCGGGCCGGGTCGGGACGGCGCTCAGGCCGGGTCGCCGCCGGGCGGGGGCCGGTACTCGCGCAGGCGGGGGAGGCCGGGGGAGCCCGACCGGGCGGCCGGGCCGGCGCCCACGGGCGGCGCGGTCGACCCGGTCACGTCGAGCAGGTGGGCGCCGTGGTCGACCGGGGCGACGTCGGCCAGGCTGGGCCCGGGGCCGGTCCACGAGAGCGGCGGCGGCGTGCTCGGCGGTGGCTCGGGGCTCCGGAGGTTGACCGGCACGTCGAGGTCGATGGGCCCCGCGGAGACGGCATCGATCTCGAAGGGCTGGTCGCGTCGCTTCAGGAGCAGCTTCTCGAGGTCGTCGGCGCTCAGCGGCCGTGAGAGCACGTAGCCCTGGGCCAGGCGGCACCCGAGGCGGCGGAGCCAGGCCAGCTGCTCGGGCCGCTCCACGCCCTCGGCCACCGTCGTCATCCCCAGCGCGGTGGCCATGGCCACCACGTGCTGCACGATCGCCCGGTCCTCGGGGCTGGTCTCGATGCCGTCCACGAAGCTCTTGTCGATCTTCAACATGTCGAGGCTGAACTGGCGCACGTAGGAGAGGGAGGAGTAGCCGGTCCCGAAGTCGTCGAGGGCCAGCTTGACGCCCAGGGCCTTGGCCTGGCGCAGGACGGTCCAGGCCGACGCCACGTCGTGCATGAGGGCCCCCTCGGTGATCTCGAGGTGGATCTGGCCGTGGCCCACGCCGGCGGCCTGGAGCGCGTTGGCCACCACGTCGGCGAAGTCGGCCTGGGCGATCTGGCGGGCCGACACGTTGACGGTCAGGGTGAACGGGACGTCGACGCCCAGGATCCGGCGCAGGCGGGTGACCTCCCGACAGGCCTCCTCCAGCACCCAGGTGCCCACCGGGACGATGAGCCCGGTCTCCTCGAGGATGGGGATGAACTCCGACGGGGACATGGTGCCGCGGGTCAGCGACATCCAGCGCAGCAGGGCCTCGGCGCCCACGACCCGGCCGGTCGTGAGGTCCACGACCGGCTGGTAGTGGAGCCGGAACTCCCCGGCCTCGAGCGCGGCGCGGATGTGCTCCTCGGCGGTCGCCGGGGTCAACATGCCGGTCATCGACCGATCGAAGGTGACCACCTTGCCCTTGCCGTCGATGTTGGCCTGGAACACGGCCACGTCGGCATCGCGCAAGACGTCCTCGGGCTTCACCCCCCGGTGCTCCGCCAGGGCGATGCCCACGTTGGCGGAGATGCGGACCGACTCGGCGCCGACGCGGAACGGGCGCTCGAGGACCTCGATGATCCGGCGGGCGATCTTCTCGGCCGCCGCCGGGCCGGTGAGGCCGGGGCACAGCACCACGAACTCGTCGCCCCCGTAGCGGGCGAGGCGGTCGCTCTCGCCGAGGAGGTCGCGGAGGCGGTCGGCCACGGCCCGCATGAGCTGGTCGCCGACCTCGTGGCCGTGGATGTCGTTGACGTACTGGAAGCGGTCGAGGTCCACGAAGAGGACCGCGGCCTGGGTGTTGCGCTCCTGGGAGGCGACGATGTCGGCGGCGACCCACTCGGGGAGCCGGCGGCGGTTGGGCAACCCGGTCAGGGGGTCGTGGAGCGAGAGGTGCACCAGCTCGCGGCGGGCGTCGGACGCCTCGGAGTGGCGACGGTGGGCGAGGATCGTGGTGGCCACCGGGACGGCGAGGAGCGCAGCCAGGAGGAGCTCGGCGGCGCGGGTCCCGTCGCTGTCGGTGAGCTGCCCGACCGGGCGGACCTGGCTGGCCACGATGGCCAGGAGCACGAACAGGAGGGTGATGGCCGCGACCTCGACGAGGGCGCGGGAGCGTGCGCCGTCGCCGGCGGTCCGCGAGATGCCTCCCATCACAGCGATCTGCCCGCCTCCTTTCGATCCGGTCCAGCCGATTCCGGCCCCTCCCTATCGGCAGCAGCGGCAGGCCTGTGAGGGGCCGAGATCAGGCGGGGGAATCGTCGGTGGGCCACCAGCGGCGGAGCCAGCAGCGGTCCACGACCACGTCGAGGGCCACCAGCGCCACGGCCGTCCAGGCCGGCTGGTGCACGACCTCGAAGTAGGTGGGCCAGGCGAAGCCGCTGGGGAAGTCGCTCCACCACTGGCGCGCCGCCAGGTAGCCCGCGCACCCGGCCAGCAGGAGCGGCCCGCCGACGGTGAGGAGGGGCCGGGAGCGGGGGACCCGGAGCGCGAGCAGGGCGGCGAGCCCGAGGACCACGCCGGGGACGGGACCGATGACGGCGGTGCCGAACACCCACGCCCCGACCACCGTCGCCGCGGTGGCGAACCGCGACGGCGTGGGACCGGCGTAGCGGAGCAGGCGGCGCACCCGGAGGGGACGGGGCATGCTCGGTCGGGCATCGAGCGGGAGGCGGGCGTCGGCGTCGACGGCCGCCCGGCGGGGCCACGCGACGAGCACCAGGGCCACCAGCACGCCCAGGAGCGAGGCGCCGAGCGCCGCCCAGACCACCTGCTGGGGCGCCCACCTCAGGTGGACGGTGATCGTCTGCCCGGCGGGGACCTCCCAGCCGTTGGCGTAGCCGTTGACCAGGGTGGGGGACCCGAGGTCGCGGCCCTCTGCGGTGGCGGTCCACCCGGCGTTGTCGCTCTGGCCCAGCACGAGCCAGAAGGCTTCGTCGGCCCCGGTGACGGTGAGGTCGAGGCTGGTGCGGTCCTGGCGGTCGACGCGCACGTCGGGTCGGCCCGAGCCGGGCCGGCTGCCCGCCACCAGCGGGCCGTCGTCGTCGTCGGCGGCGCCGCCGGCCGCCGAGCGGAGGACCACGCGGTCGAGGTCGATGCCGGTGAAGGCCCCGCCCTCGGTGAGCAGGTCCACCGGGCCGGCGGGGAGGTCGATGGGCCCGCCGCACCCGACGGCGTCGATGGCCCGCCCGGCGAGGAGGTCGGCGGTGGTGCCCCGCAGCGAGATCGCCACCGGGTCGCCGTCGATGGTGACGAGGTCGTCCCGGCAGGTGTCGTCCACCTCGTCGGGCATCGTCGGGGCCGCCAGGCCGTCGATGCCGAGGTCCACGAACGCCACCGGCAGGGTGACCGGCTCGGTGGTGAACCAATCGAGGGTCTCGACCACGCGCACGGCGTCGTCGCGATCGGGCAGGCCGACGCGGACGTGCACCCCGGTGACCGGTTCGGGCAGGTCGACCTCGAAGGTGTGGGTGGAGCCGGGGGCGCCCTGGTCGGCCACCTCGGGCAGGGTCACCTCCTGCACCACGTCGGGCCCGGTGCCGTCGCCCACCGAGACCTGCAGGGCGCGGGGGACCGAGTGGCGCCCGTCGTTGAGCACCGTGAAGGCGAAGCGGTCGACCGTGACCGGGTCGGCGGAGACGTAGTCGACGTACTCGCCGCCCTGGTCGAGGAAGCCCGGGCTCCACCAGGTCTCGGGGTCGTCGTCGACGGCGGCCATGGCCCGGTTGGCCAGGCCGCCGGGCAGTCGGCGGCTGGATCGGGCCGTGAGGCCACCGGCCTCGGCGGCGGGGATGCCCAGGGCGGCGTCGGTCACGTGGTCCCCGAGGGCGCCGTGGGAGAGCCGGACCTGGGCGCGCAGGGCGAAGGCCCGGTCGGTGGGGAGGTCGAAGGTGCGCGCCATCGACCGCTCGGGGTCGGTGCGGACCGCCACGGTGCCGGCGACCCGCTCGCGGGTGAGCACCACGGCGAGCGGCGCGTCGAGCGAGGCCTCGCCGGCCACGTCGAGCAGGGCGCTGGGGAGGCGGATGACGTCGTCGGCGACGGGGCGGGTGCCGTCGCGGTCCTCGACCACGATCTCGGCGAAGCCGACGGCGCTGATCCCGCTGTAGACGCGGAGGTCCTCGCGATCGGTCTCGGTGATCTCGATGTCGATGGAGGAGAAGGTGCGCTCGCCGAAGCGGAGGACCTGGCCGGGCGACGACCCGGGCCGGGGGTCCTCGGGGTGCGAGGAGGCGTCGAGGTCGTAGGTGGTGGGGTCGCCGCCGTCGAAGCTCACCGCCACCTGGGTGATGAGCCGGTTGCGGGGCCCGCCGAAGGCCTGGAGGAGCCGCAGGTGGTCGGTGGTGACCGGCTCGCGGTAGGTCAGCCGGATGCGGTCGCCGTCGGCCTCGGAGAAGCCCCCGGTGCGCCAGGCGGAGAAGAGGTCGCCGTCGACGGCGTTGACCGGGTTGTCCTCGGTGGTGAGCGAGACCGGGTTGCCGTAGGCCGTGGCCTCGGCCCACACGCCGCCGCGCGACGTCACCACGGTGGCGTGCTCGTCGCCGGCGTCGGGGAACAGCTCGAGCCGCTGGTCGGTGGGATCGACCTCGAGCGGATCCTGACCGGGGCGCTCGGTGTAGCCGAGGTTGTCGCGGACGGTGCTCCACCGCCGACCGGCCCGCCGGTTGGAGTCGGTGAGCACCAGGGCGGCGCCGCGGTCGAGCTGCTCCCGCAGGCCCGCCTCGTCCTCCGCGAAGGTGCCGGCGTAGAGCACCAGCTCGTGGCCGTCGACCAGGCCCACCGAGGCGGCGTCGACCAGGCCGTCGCCGCTGCCGGCGAGGAGCACGGGCTCGTCGAGCGGTGCGGTGCGGACGATCGCCTCGGCGTCGTCGACGGCGAGGATGCCGACCTCCGGGGGGTCGGGCATCGAGGCGGGGATCTGGAGCTCGGCCTCGTCGAGGAGGGGCAGGTCGGCGCGCGGCACGTTCCGCTCGCCCGGCCCGAAGGACAGGGCCTCCTCCACCCCCGGGGCGCCGGAGAGGAGCTGCCACAACGGGCGGGGCCGGGGGGTGTTGAACCGTTCGTAGGTGAGGTCGGAGCGCACCGAGATGTCGCCCACCCCCATGAACCGGGCCACGGGCGCGAGGGCGGCGTCGTCGAAGATCTGCTCCTGCAGGCGGTGGTCGAGGGCGCTGAGGAGGTCGGCGGACGCCGGAGACCCGTAGGGGATCAGCTCCCGCGCCACGTACGGGCGATCCATCAGGCCCGGCAGCACCGGGTCGACCGTGTTCCCCCAGCGGTAGGACGCGAAGTCGGTGCCCGGCACCTCGAGCACCCGGGTGCCGTCGTCGCGCCGGTCGAGCGCGGCGGCGGCCTGCGTCCAGTACGAGGGGATGTCCTCGGGGCGGTCGAGGTGCTCGTCGACGAGCTGGCCACGCCACAGCGGGGGCAGGGCCAGCACGCTGAGCACCACCACGGCGGCGGCCAGGGGTCGGGCCAGGCGGGCCCGTTCGGCGCTGATCGCGGCCACCAGGGAGCCGACGAACACCGACAACGACAAGATCACGAGCGGTGCTGCTCGCGGCAGGCTGCGGAGCGCCAGCCCGAGATCGGACTCGAGGAACGCCTTCACCGCCGCGCCCGCCGGTGGCGGGTCGTCCCACGGGTGGCCGCCCACGGCCAGGAACAGGCCCGTGGCCAGCAGCAGGAGGAAGAAGGCCCGCTCGCGGAAGCGGGTGACCGCGGCGCCCACCAGGCCGAGGAGGGGGATGGCGTAGCTGAGCGAGATCAGCACCGGCCGGCGCTGGTAGTCGACCGACGCCGCGATCCACGGCCCGTAGCGGTCCTCGCCGTAGAAGAACCAGTAGCCGATGCCGCGGAGGACCTCGAGCGACAGGGCGGCGGTGGCCACCGTCTCGGCCGTCTCGGTGTAGCGGAGGATCTCGATGCCGTAGCCGCTCTGCGCCCACAGGCCCGAGAGCCACCACAGGGAGCAGGCCACGGTGAGGACGCCGATCCGGCCGACCACCGCCAGCGCGTCGCGGAGCCGGACCTCGCGGGTGACCACCACCTCGTGGACGATCCAGAGGATCGGGCCCACGCCCACCAGCACCAGCGCGGTGGCGTTGACGCTGCCGATGGTGGCGACCACGAGGGCGAAGAGGGCGGGCTCGCGCCACCGCCGTCGGCGCAGGGCGAGGACCGTGAGCCCGATGAGCCACGGCAGCCCGGCGTAGGGCAGCAGGATCACCGACAGGCGCGACGCCAGGGTGAGCACGTAGGGGGTGAGGGCGTAGCAGAAGGTGGCGGCGGTGATGTGGGGGCCGACCTGCCCCATCGAGCGCAGCATGAACCGCACCCCGAGGCCGGCGAGGAAGAGGATGGCGCCGAGCCACAGGCGCTGCGCCACCCAGTCGGGGAGGCCCAGGGCGTCGGCGGCCCAGTAGAAGGGGCCGATCGGCCACAGGTAGCCGATGTTCTGGTGGGTGACCGTGCCCATCCCGATGCTGGGGTCCCACATGGTGGGGGCCCGCTCGAGCATGCGCCCGGGATCGAGGTAGAGGTACGACTTGGTGTCGGCACCGACGCGGCCGGGCTTGGTGAGCAGCAGCGGGACGAAGATGGTGGCGGCGAGGACGGCGGACGGCACCGCCTCCCGCAGCCGCCGCCGGAGCGGCGAGGTCAACCCGCTGTGCCGGTTCGCCCGGAGCGTCGCTCGGCCGGCCCGCGCGCCTCGTCGGCGAGCGTCTGCAGGATCCTGGTGGCGGTGGTGGTCCAGGTGAAGCCGGCGGCGTGGGCGAGGGCGCCGGCGCAGAGCCGGTCGCGGAGGGCGGCATCGGTGGCCAGGCGGGCGAGCTGGCGGGCCAGGTCGGTGTCGTCGTCGACGAGCAGGCCGCTCTGGCCGTCGGCGACGGCGTCGACGTGGCCGGGGATCCGGGTGGCCACGGCCGGCGTGCCGCAGGCGGCCGCCTCGGTGAGCGTCATGCCCCAGCCCTCCCGGACCGAGGACGAGGCGACGGCCCAGGCGGTCCGGTAGGTGTCGACCAGGTCGTCGTCGGACAGGCGACCGGCGAAGTGCACGTAGTCACCGGCATCGAGCTCGGTCACCAGCGCGTCGAGCGCGGTGCGCTCGGGACCGGTGCCCACGAGGCGGAGCTCGAGGCCGGGCGCGGAGCGACGGGCGGCCACGACGGCGCGGATCAGCCGGTCGAAGCGCTTGACCGGCACCAGGCGGCCGACGCCCACCACGAGCGGGGTGGGCGAACGGGTGCCGCCCGGGCGGAACCGGGCATCGACCCCCGGCGGGACGACCTCCACCAGGTCGTCGCGGAAGCCCAGCTCGAGCATCTCGGCCTTGGACGACTCGGACAGCGTGATCATCCGGGACCGGCGGTAGATCGCGGGGGCGATGCGTCGCTCCAGGACATCGCCCAGGCGGGCCAGGTTCGGGGGCAGCACCATGCGCCACATCTCGGCGTGGACGTGGTGGAGGAAGACCACCCGGGGCCCGGTCGCCCACAGCGGCGAGAAGAACGGCATGCCGTTCCAGATCTCCACCAGGCCGTCGCGCTTCCCGTAGCGGTGCAGGGCCTCGCTGGCGGCGGCGCGCGGGAACACCAGGTAGCGCCCGGCCTTGCGCACCACCTGGTAGCCGTCACGATGGGCGTGGGTGGGGTGGCCCTGGGCGTAGGACGTGCGGATCACGACCTCGATGCCGGCCTCGGCCCAGAGCCGGGCCACCTCCGAGGCGTGGACCTCGGATCCGCCCGCCTCCACGTCGTCGAGGTCCCGCCACGCCAAGAGGTGGATCCGTCGGAGCCCGGCCCCGGCGGCGATGTCGCCGAGCTTTCGGATGTGGTCGTCGGAATCGGTCACGGTGCGATCGCGGGGGAGGGGTCGTCGAGGGTCGGGGGCTCGTGCAGTACGCTGCGAAACCGTTCGATGGCCGTCCGCCAGCCCCGGAGCACCCTAGTGCCACGGTCGCTCGCGGCCGTGGCATCACCATCCCCGACCACCGCCCCCGGAGGCGCGCCGCCCCATGTCCACCGCACCCGCCACCTTCGACGAGGTCCAGGTCGCCGTGGCCGAGGTGGAGGGGTGGATGACGCCCGGCCAGGCCCGTCGCCTGTGGACCTGCTCCCGAGCTGTCCCGGCCGGCGGCACCATCGTGGAGATCGGCTCGTTCCGCGGCCGCTCGATGATCGTGCTGGCCTCGGCCGCCGAGGCCGGGGTGGAGGTGGTGGCGATCGACCCGCACGCCGGCAACGACCGCGGGCCCCAGGAGCTCTCCGGGTTCGAGGACGACGCCGCCCAGGACTACGAGGTCTTCACCGCCAACCTGGCGGCCGCCGGGGTGGCCGACCGCGTCCGCCACGTCCGCAAGTTCTCCGCCGACGCCCTGGTCGACGTGCCCGGGGAGATCGACCTCCTCTACATCGACGGCGCCCACCGCTTCGGCCCGGCCCTCGACGACATCCGCCGCTGGAGCGCCAAGGTCCGCCCGGGGGGCGACCTGTTGATCCACGACTGCTTCTCGTCGATCGGCGTCACCGGGGCCCTCGTCGCCTCGCTGTTCTTCGGCTCCGAGCTCCGCTACCTCGGGCGCTCGGAATCGATGACCCACTACCGCCGGGAGGCGCTGGGCCCCGGTGCTCGCGTGCGCAACGCCGCCCGCCAGGCCGCCCAGCTCCCGTGGTTCGCCCGGAACGTGCTGATCAAGGCCCTGATCGTGGCCAAGCTGGGGCGCGTCACCCGCGCCTTCGGCCACGACCCGGCCACCTGGCCCCACTGACCACATCCCCCGAACGGAAGCGAGCCCGACGATGGCATCGTCGCTCACCATCGTCATGCCGGTCTACAACGAGCGTGACACGCTGCGTGTGGCCCTCGACCGCCTGCTGGCGGTGACCATGCCCCTCCCCACGGAGATCCTCGTGGTGGACGACGGCTCCACCGACGGGTGCACCGACACCATCACCGACCTGGTCGACGCCGGGGCCGTCCGGCTCCTCACCCAGCGGCCGAACCAGGGCAAGGGCGCCGCGCTCCGCCGGGGCATCGGTGAGGCCACCGGCGAGCTGCTCACCATCCTCGACGCCGACCTGGAGTACGACCCCGCCGACCTGCCCGGCCTGGTCCAGCCGATCCTCGACGGCGATGCCCGGGTGGTCTACGGCGCCCGCTCCTACGGCGGCCACGCCGCCTACTCCTTCTGGTTCGTGCTCGGGAACAAGATGTTGGCCTTCTGGGCCTCGTTCCTGTTCGACGCCTGGCTCACCGACATCGAGACCTGCCTCAAGGTGGCGCCCACCGCCACCTGGCGGAAGGTCGACCTGCGCTCCAACGGCTTCGGCATCGAGGCCGAGCTCACCGGCAAGCTCCTCACGCTCGACGAGCGCATCTTCGAGGTGCCCATCTCGTATCGGGCCAGGGGACGCGAGGAGGGCAAGAAGATCCAGTGGACCGACGGCGTCGCCGCCCTCTGGATCCTCCTGCGCATCCGCGTGCGCGGGAGGTGACCGCCCCGGCCGGCGCCGTCCGGGCCCGCCGGCTCGGCAGCCACCGGCGCTGGGCCGCGGCGCTCGGGCTGGTGGTGCTGGCCGCCGTCGGCGTGCGCCTCGTGGCCCTGGCCACGATCGCCCCCGACGTGCCGGCGTTCGGCGACGCCCGGGCCTATCACCTCCTCGGTCGCCACCTCGCCGACGGCGAGGGCTACGTCCGGCCCTTCGACCTCGAGCGGAACCAGGAGCGGGTGGCCACGGCCGAGTACCCGCCCGGCCTCCCCGCGCTGCTCGCCGGCGCCGAGCTGGTGGGCATCGGGTCCGAGGACGGCCAGCGCGGGCTGCTCACCCTGGTGGGCGGGCTCACCGTGGCCCTGGTGGGCGTGGCCGGGCGACGCCTCGCCGGTGGTGCGGCCGGGCTGGCGGCGGCCGGCCTGGCGGCGGTGCACCCCGCCCTCTGGGGGGCCGACACCACGTTGATGGCCGAGCCGCTGGCCGCGTGCTTCGGCGCGGCCGCGTTGGTCGCCGCCCTCGCGGTCCACGATGCGCCCACCCGGTGGCGATGGGCGGTGCTCGGCCTGGTGCTCGGGGTCGGCGCCCTGTGCCGGGCCGAGCTGCTCGTGCTGGGCCCGCTGCTGGTGGTGCCGCTCGCCTGGCGCTCGCCGGGCACCCGGCGGACCCGGCTGGTCGGGGCGGGCGTGGCCCTGGGCCTGCTGGTCGCCGTCCTGGCCCCGTGGACGGCGCGCAACGCGCTCACCTTCCACCGCTTCGTCCCCGTCTCCAACAACCTGGGCTCGGTGGCGCGCGGCGCCAACTGCGACCTCGCCTACCAGGGCCCGTTCCGCGGCCTCTGGGTCACCAACGTGGCCGACGTCGGCGGCGACACCGTCGACCCGGCCGGCCGCTGCTTCACCGGCTTCCCGATCCGCCCCGGCGTCGACGAGGCCGCGGCCGCCGCCGAGCTGCGGGCCGACGGCGTGGCCTACGCCCGCGAGCACGCCGCCGACCTGCCCGGCGTGGCGGCGGCCCGCCTCGGCCGCACCCTGGGCCTCTACCGGTTCGAGCAGCAGACGGCGTTCGCCGGGGTGGAGGGCCGAGACGTCGAGTGGGAGCGGCGGGGGACGCGCCTGTTCCAGCTGCTGGCGGTGATCGGCGCCCTCGGCCTGGTGGCGCCGTGGCGACGCGCCCGGCCGGTCTGGGTGCTGCTGGCGCCGATCGCCGCCGTCGTGGCCACCGTGATCGTCACCTACGGGAACCTGCGCTTCCGGGCCCTGGCCGAGCCCGCCGTGGTCCTGCTGGCCGTGGTGGCCGTCGCCGACCTGGTGGCCCGGTCGGCGCGCCGCGGCGTCGGGCCCGAGCCCGGGGAGCCGTCGGGTGCCGCCTGAGGGGTCGGCCCCGAGGACCGGTCCCGGCGGCACCACCGGAGTGGCGGGCACCGGGGCCGACGGCGCCACCGCTCCCACCGGGCCCGACGGGCCCGACGGGCCTGCCGGTGTCGATGGTCGCGCCGGCCCGGCTCTCGGGATCCGGCCGGCGCTCGACGGCGTCCGGGGCGTGGCCGTGGTCGCCGTCCTCGTCGGGCACCTCGGCGAGTTCGTGGTGCCCAGCCACGAGGCCTGGCTGCTCCGAGGGGGCTTCCTCGGGGTCGACCTCTTCTTCGTGCTGTCCGGCTTCCTCATCACGTGCCTCCTGCTCCAGGAGCGCGAGCGCCGCGGGTCGGTGCGCCTCGGCCGCTTCTACGGGCGACGCCTGGTGCGGCTGGTGCCCGCCCTCACGCTCTTCCTGGTCGCCCACTGGGTCTACGTGGTGGTCGAGGGGGGCGATCTCGCGGCCGAGCGGCGCACGGCCCTGCTGGCGCTGCTGTTCCTGGCCAACTGGCAGGTGTCGTTCGGGTACCTGCCCTTCGCCGCGTCGCCCGATCGCCGGATGCCGCTCGACCTGCTCCACCTGTGGACCCTCTCGGTGGAGGGGCAGTTCTACCTCCTCTGGCCGCCGGTCCTGGCGGTGCTCCAGCGCCTGCTCGGCACCGTCGGCCGCCGGCTGGCCGCCCTCGGCGCGCTGGTGGCGCTGGTCGCCGTGGTCCGCGCCGTGGAGCTGGACGCGTGGGGCGATCCCGCCCTGGTGTACCAGCGCACCGACGCGCGCCTCGACGGCCTGCTGGTGGGTGCGGCCGCCGCGGTCGCCTGGCGGGCGGGGTGGCTGGCCCGGCGGGGGGTGGCCGCGGCCGGGGTCGTGGGCGCCCTCGTGCTCGGCGGGTGCTTCGCCCTGGCGGCCACCGGCTCGCGGTGGCTCTTCCAGGGGGGCTTCACGGTGGTGGCCCTGGCGGCCGCCGCGCTGGTGGTGGCCGCCCTCCAGCCGGGGAGCGCCCTCGAGCGGATCCTCTCGGTCCGGCCCCTCCGCGTGGTGGGCCGGGCCTCCTACTCCGCCTACCTCTGGCACCTGCCGATCTTCATCTGGACGGTCCGGCGGTGGCCCGAGGACCCGTGGGCCCGGGTGGCACCGGCCCTCGCCCTCACCGCTCTGGCCGCCACGGCCAGCTTCGTGCTCGTGGAGCGCCCGGTGATGCGCCGCCGGGGGCGCGGCTGACCGCTCGGGCCGATCGCCGGGGGCGCCCCGTCAGCGACCGACCGGGCAGCGACCGCTCGACCTCAGCGGCAGACGGGTCAGCGGCGCCCGACCGTCAGCGCGCGACCGTCAGCGCCCGACCGTCAGCGGCAGATCGACACCGTGGCGCCCTCGGCCCGGATCCGCCACGGGAGCGAGGACCGGTCCTCGGGCGGGGCCACGTGGACGGTGGTGCCCGGGGCGACGTCGCCGAGGGGGAGGTCGCCAGGGGTGCGGGCCAGACGGGCCAGGTGCACGGGCGCGCCGGCCTCCCCGGCCGCCACCGTGGCGGCGGCACCCGGGGGCAGGGTCACCCACCCGCCGTCGTCGGCGGTCCCCGGTGCGCAGGTCCCGCTCGGCGGGAGCCCGGGCCGCAGCGAGATGGCGAGGTCCTCCACCATCCAGGCGTCGGCCTGCTGGCGGTCCGCCTCGGCCCCGAGGTCGTCGAGGTCGGCGTCGGGGATCGGGGTGCCGAGGTGGTCCACCGCGGCCTGGTAGTCGTCCACCCGGACCACGATGAAGCTGAGCGGGAGGATGCGATCGGGATCGGCCCGGTCGCCCACCGCCTCGGTGGCCACCAGGTAGGTGGTGATCGTGCGGCGGTACGAGAGCTGGCCGTCGCGGTAGTCGCGGAGGGCGCCCACCAGCTGCGCGGCGCCGAGCGCCACCAGCGCCACCGCGGCGGCGATGGCCGGCCAGGGGAGCCGCCGACCCCGGCACACCTGGACCACGGCCAGCACGAGGAAGGCGCCGTTGACCCAGAGGTAGCGGCCGGTGTCGGGGGGGATGAGGGGGACGATGCCGATGCGCGTGTACGCGGTGAGGCCGGTGAAGGCGGCGAAGGCCGCGAGGGCGCCCACGGCGCGGGCGTCGAGCGTCCGCCACCGCAGCGCGGCCACCAGGAACAGCGCGACCGTGGCGGCGAGCAGGAGCCACCCACCGGGCAGCCACCCGCCGACGAACGCCGCGAAGGTGGCTTCCACCTCCTGCCAGGCGTAGCGGAGCGTGGGGCCGGGGCCGGGGTTCGCAGCCACCTCGTCGCGGTACGCGGCGTACCAGGCCAGCCAGAGCGCCGCGGGCGGGGCGAAGGTGGCCCACCGGCGCCACGGGGCCCGGGTGAGCGCCAGCTCCACGCCCGCCGCCACCATCGCCATCAGCCCGATCCCCGAGCTGGCGAGGGCGAGCCCGAGGAGCAGGGAGGCGCCGACGTCGGCCGCAGGGGTCTGCCGGTCGAGGAGCAGCCACATGCCGACGCACGCCCCGACCGGGATGGAGAAGTTGATCAGGAACGGGAACATCACGTTGATGTCGGCGGCGGAGAAGGCCAGGACCGACAGCGCGGCGGCCGCCGCGGCGACGGGGTGGACCCGACGTCGGGCGTAGGCGAAGAGGACGACCCCGAGCGCCCCGTAGGTGACCAGCCCGACGAGCCGGTAGGGCCAGTACTGGTCGATCCCCACGGACAGGAACAGGCCCCGGAACACCGTCACCGGGATCAGGGAGAGGTGCCCGTTGAACGGCACCAGCTCGTTGCCGTCGTGGTGGAAGGCGATGATGTCCCAGTCGTCGCTGAAGAAGAAGGTGCCGCGGCCCATCCACCCGGCGTAGGCCAGGAGGGCCGCGGTGGCCACCACGAAGAGGCCGATGCCCGCGAGGTCCGCGCCGCGGGTGCTGCGGCCCGGTGCCGGGCCCCCGGCGGGATCGGGGTCGGCGACCTCCGGGGCGGTCGGGGCAGGCAGGGTCAGGGGGACTCCAGGGCGGCGGGGCTTCGAGCGACGATGGAGCCTAGACCGGTGCCCGACGGGCGCCGAGGTCCCCCGGCGGCCCGGGGCCGAGGGGGCCGGGCGGTACCATCGGCCGCCATGGTCGGAGCCGCAGAGCGACAACGGGCGCGCCCGACCACCGAGGCCGGTCCGGTGCGCTTCCGGTCCATCGAGGGCCTCCGCGCCCTCGCCGCGGTGAGCGTGCTGATCACCCACGTCTCCTTCATCAGCAACGAGAACGGGCGGGAGCCGTTCGGCCGCTACTTCGCCCGCCTCGACGTGGGCGTGTCGATCTTCTTCGTCATCTCCGGCTTCCTGCTGTGGCGCTCGGTCAGCGCGTCGCTGCTGGCCGGTCGCCCGCTGCCGGCGGTGGGTCCCTACGTGCTGCGGCGCGCGGCGCGCATCTTCCCCGCCTACTGGGTGGCGCTGGCCGCGGCCCTCGTGGTGGACCCGGGACCGCTCCCGGGCATGGCCGACCTCGTGGCCTACGCGGGGCTCGTGCACATCTACCAGCCGTCCACCGTCATCGGCATCGGTCCGATCAGCCAGGCGTGGAGCCTGGGCACCGAGATCAGCTTCTACCTCTTCGTCCCCGTCCTCGGCGTGGTGCTCGCCCGGCTGGGCCGTGGGGCCACCGACGAGCGGGCCCGCGCCCGCCTCCAGGCCGCGGCCCTCGCCGCGCTGTGGGCGGCCTCGTTGCTCCTCCGCTGGGCGGTGGCGGTCGCCGAGCCCGCCGAGCAGGGCATGTACACCACCTGGCTGCCGCTCAACCTCGACCTCTTCGCCTACGGCATGGTCCTGGCCCTGGTGTGGAACCGCGCCGGCGCCCGGGCCGACGCCCTCATGGGCCGTCCCGGCGCCGCCGAGGCCAGCCTGCTCGCCGCCCTCGTGTCGCTCTGGCTGGTGGCGAACCACATCGGCCTGCCGGTCGACAGCCTCACCTACTCGGTGGGCGCCCAGGTCGGGCGCCAGCTGCTCTACGGCGCCGTCGCGCTGTTCCTCGTGCTCCCGTGCGTGCTCGGGCGCGACGGGCCCGGCCCGCTGCGGGCCGTGCTGCGCAGCCGGTGGGCCACCTGGGCCGGGCTGATCTCCTACGGCATCTACCTGTGGCAGAACGTGGCCCTCGAGGTCTACCGCGAGCAGCGGGGCCTCCAGCCGTTCCAGGGCTGGTTCCCGTCCACGCTGGGCGCGGTGCTCCTGGCCACCGTGGTGCTGGCCGCCGCCAGCTGGTACCTGGTGGAGCGTCCGGTGATCGGGTTGGCTCGCCGCGGACGGCCGGCGCGAGGCTGATCGCTCCATGTCCTCGGCCGCCGCACCTCACGCCCGTTCGGCGCGCCGCTTCGCCGGTGCCCTCGTGCTGGTGGCCCTGGTGGCGCTGGCCGTGCGGCTGGCCACCCTCGCCACCGTGGCCGAGCGGGACCCCGACGGCGGCGATCCCTTCTACTACCACTCGCAGGCCAACCTGGTGGTCGACGGCCACGGGTTCGCCGAGCCGTTCACGGCCCGAGACACCGGCGCCATCGTCCCCACCGCCGTGCACCCGCCCGGCTACACCCTCTGGCTGGCGGCGTCGTCGCTGGTGGGGGGGCGGTCCTACCTCGCCCACAAGGTCATGTCGGTCCTCGCCGGGACCCTGGCCGTGGTGGGGATCGGGTTGCTCGGCCGCCACCTGGTGGGCCCCCGGGCGGGACTGCTCGCCGCCGCGCTAGCCGCGGTGTGGCCGAACCTCTGGGTGATCGACGGGATCCTCCAGCCCGAGGGCCTCTTCGCGGCGCTGGTGGCCTTCGTGCTGCTCGCCGCCCACCGGCTGCGCGACCGGCCGGGCCTGCCCCGGGCGCTGGTCCTGGGCGCCCTCATCGGGGCCGCCGCCCTCGTGCGCGGGGAGGCGCTGGCCTTCGTGCCGCTCCTGGCCGGCGCCGAGCTGGTGCGGCGGCGCGAGCCGTGGCGGGGCCGGATCCTCCGGGCCGGCGCGGTGGGGGTGGCCGCCGCCGTGGTCATCGCCCCGTGGTTCGTGCGCAACCTGGCGCAGTTCGAGGCGCCGGTGCCGCTCTCCACCAACGGCAACGAGGTCCTCTACTACGCGAACTGCCCCTACGCCTACGAGGGGCCCTACACCGGCTTCTGGTCGTTCCGCTGCCAGGTGGAGCAGCGCGAGCGCGTGGGCGAGCCGCCGGGTGACGAGTCCGAGCGGGCCCTGTACTGGCGACGCGAGGGGCTCGACTACGCCCGGGACCACCTCGGCCGGGTGCCCGTGGTGGTGGCGGCTCGCGTGGGGCGGGTGTGGGACCTCTACCGGCCCTTCCAGAACGCCCACCTCTCGCAGGTCGAGGGCCGCCGCTCGTGGGTGAACCGCCTCGGGCTCTTCACCTACTGGGCCGCCCTCCCCGTGGCCGCCTACGGCCTGGTGGTGCTCCGCCGCCGCGGCGCGTTCCTCTGGCCGGTGGTGTCGTGCTTCGCGCTGGTCACGCTCACGGCCGCCTACGCCTACGGCGTGGTGCGGTTCCGCATCCCCGCGGAGGTGGCGATCGTGGTCCTCTGCGGCGTCGCGCTCGACGATGCCTGGACCCGCTGGGGCCCGGCCGGTCGCGCCCGGCCGGGCGGCGCCACGTGACGCCCGCCTGGCTCACCCCGCGCCGCCGCGACCTCCTCGCCGTCTCCTTGGTGCTGGTGGCGCTGCTGATCCCGGTGCCGGGGCTCTACCGGTACCAGGGGCCGCCGATGGAGGAGGGGTTCATGCTGGCGTTCCCCCAGCGGATCCTGGCGGGCGAGGTGGCGAACCGGGACTTCCTCCACCTCTACGGCCCCGGGAGCCTGTTCGCGCTGGCGGGCGCCTACCAGGTCTTCGGCGACACCCTCTGGACCGAGCGCACCGTGGGGCTCCTCCAGCACCTCGGCGTGGTGTTCGGCGTCTTCGCCCTGGTGCGGCCCTGGGGTCGGAAGGTGGCGGTGGTCTCGGCCTGGCTCTGCCTCCTGGTGGTCCTGGTGCCCGTGGGGCTCACCGCCATGGCGTGGAACGGGGCGCTGGCCTTCGGGCTCTGGGCGCTGGTGGCGGCCCTGGCGTCGCGCCGTCGCGCCGCGGAGGCGGCCGTCGCGGCGCGCCTGGCCCTGGTGGCCGGCCTGCTGGCCGGCCTCGCCCTCTCGTACCGGCCCGACCTCGTGCTGGCCATCGGCGCCGCCGGCCTGGTGGCCCTCTGGGGCCGGCCCCGGCCGATCGCGGGGCGGGTGGCCATCGGGCTGGCCATCGGCCTGGTGCCCTACCTCGTGCAGCTGGGCCTCGCCGGGCCAGGGCCGATGTTCGAGGGCATGTTCCTGGAGCCCGTCTTCGACCTCCGCGCCGGCCGGTCGCTGCCGGTGCCGCCGTCGTGGTCCGCGCCCGACGGCTACCTCCAACGGGCCGCCGCGCTGCGGACCCTCGGCTGGCCGTTCCCCGCCCTCGACCCGTCGAACCAGATCTTCCTGTGGTTCTTCCTGGCCCTGGCCGGCGCGGCCACCACCGTGCTCACCGGCATCTCGGCGGTGCGGCGGCGGCCGGAGGCCTGGCGGTCCCGGGTGCTGCTCACCCTCGGCGTCTTCTCGGTGGGCCTCCTGCCCCAGGCCCTCCAGCGCCCCGACACGGCCCACCTGGCCTGGGTGACGTGCGTGGGCCTGGCCGTCCTGCCCGCCACGCTGGCCGAGCTCGCCGAGCACCGCACCCGGCTGCCGGCTCGGGCCCGTTGGGTCCCCGGCCTGGTGTTCCTGGTGGTGCTGGTCACCGCGGTGATCCCGTACTTCTCGCTGCGCTCTTGGGTGGACCTCGCCTCCCAGAGCGCCGGGCGCAACCGCTTCGGTGTGGCGATGAGCCGAGACGGCCGCACCTTCTACTACGGCGACCGGGCCCCGGCCGTGGCGGCCCAGGAGCTGATCGACGACCTCGACCGGCTCGCCCAGCCGGGCGACCGGCTCCTGGTGGGCCCCACCGACCTCCGCCTCACGCCCTACAGCGACGCGTTCTTCTACTACCTGTTCCCCGAGCTGCCCCCGGCCACGCGCTACCTGGAGATGGACCCGGGCATCGCCAACGCCGACGACTCCGGCCTGGCCGACGAGGTCCGCTCCGCGGACTGGTTGATCCTCTCGTCGATCTGGAACGGGTGGGAGGAGCCCAACGAGTCCGACGTGCCGGGATCGGACGAGCCGAACCAGGTGGTGCGCGAGCGCTTCTGCCTGGTCGACGCGTACGGCGGTGACCCGGCGCAGGACCAGCCCCCGCGGTTCGAGCTCTGGCAGCGGTGCCCGGGCGGCTCGTGACCGGCGTCCCCACCCCGCTCGCCTGGGCCGTCGGGTGCGCGCTGCTCGCGCTGGAGCTGGGCGCGCTGGCCGTGGTGGCGGTGGCGGTGCGCCGCCGCCTCGATCCCGTCCTGGCGGGTGCCGAGGCCCGGCTGGCCGAGGTCGTGGTCGGGGTGGCCGTCGCCCTCGGGGTCGGTGGCCTCCTCGGCAGCGTCGGCTGGTTCGCCCGGGTCCCGGTGGCGCTGGCCCTCGTGGCCCTCGCCCTGGTGGCGCAGCTGGTGTCGCCCGCCAGGCCTCCCGTCGGGCCTGCCACCTCGGGCCGGGCGCCGGCGTCGGGTGCCCCCGCGGGGGTGGCTCCCTCGGCGGGGCCGCGCTGGCTGGTGGGGCTCGCCGCCGCGACGACCGCCGCGGTGGTGGCCTCGTGGGCGGTCCAGGTGGCCGCCGGCTACCGGCGCGGGATCTACGACGGCGACTCGCTCTGGTACCACCAGCCCTTCGCGGCGCGCTTCGTCCAGTCCGGCTGGGTCACCCGCATCCACCACGTCAACGGTGAGCCGCTGGTCTCCTACTTCCCGGCCAACAGCGAGCTCCTGCAGGCCCTGCTGACGTTGCCGTCCGGCAGCGACGGGCTGGCCCCGATCGTGAACCTCGGCTGGCTGGCCCTGCTCGTCCTGGCCGGCTGGGTGGCCGGCGCCCGACGCGGCCTCGGCGCGGCGGGCGTGGTGGCGGCGCTGGTGGTGGCAGCGGTGCCCGTGGTGCTGCTCACCCAGGCCGGCACGGCCCGCAACGACGTCATGGGCTACGCCCTGCTCGCCGCGGGGCTCGTCCTCGGCCTCGACGCCGGACCGCACCGGGGCCGGGTGGCGATCGCGGCGACGGCGCTCGGGCTGGCCGCCGGGGTGAAGGTCAGCCTCCTGGCGCCCGTGGCCCTGGTGCTGCTGGCGCTCACCGCGGCCTGGCTCCTGGCCCACCGTCGACGCGCCCTGCCCGCCGTCGCCGTGCTGGCGGGCGTGTTCGGCCTGGTGGCGGCGCCCTGGTACCTGCGCAACTGGATCCGCATCGGCAACCCGGTGCCCTGGGTGGCGGTGCACGTCGGCCCGATCCGCTTCGAGAAGCCGGCGCTGCCCCAGGCCGCGGTGGAGGATTCGTCGCTGGCGATGCGCCTCGACGAAGCCGGCTGGTGGTCCACCATGGTCCGGCCCGGGCTCGACGAGGCCTTCGGCCCGCTCTGGTGGGTGCTGCTCCTGGCGGTGGCGGGGGCGGCCGTCGCAGTGCTGGTCCGACGCGGCGGCGACCGGTGGGCCCCCGGCCGGCTCCTGGCCGGGGCCGCGCTGGCCGCGGGGGTGGCCTACGTGGTCACGCCCAACAGCGCCGCGCTGTCGGTGGGTGAGCCGCTGGCCACCACCATCTACTCGCTCAACACGCGGTACCTCGTGCCCGCTGTGGTCATCGGGCTGCTCGTGGGGGCCCGGGCCCTCCCGGTGCGGGCCGCGGTGCCCCTGGCCGCCGTCACCGCGGTGGTGTCGTTGGTCGCCCTGTGGCCCGGCGGGCTGCGCGACGGGTTCGAGTGGCAGGCCGAGGGCCGTGACGTGGTGGCGGCCGGGCTGGCGGTGGCCGCCCTGGGGGCCCTCGCCGGGTCGGTCGTGCTGGCCCGCCGCCGGGCGGGGGCCGGCGCGTCGCTCGCCGTGCTCGGCGTTGCGGCGGTGCTGGGCGCGGCCGGCGCAGGGGTGGTGGTCCGCCACCACACCGACGGACGGTGGCGCGAGCCGGCCCCGTTCGCCGCGGCCAGCACCTGGCCCTACGCCGCCGACCTGCGCCACGAGCGGATCGGCGTGGTGGGCGACTTCTTCCAGTACCCCTACACCGGCCGGGCCGGCACCAACCACGTGCAGTACATCGGGGTGCCCGAGCCCCACGGCGGCTTCCGCGACGCCCGCTCCTGCCGCGAGTGGCGGCGGGCCCTGGTGGCCGCCGACGTCGACCACCTGGTGGTGACGCGGCAGATCTTCGGGGGCGCCCCGGAGGGGCCCGCCGAGTGGACCGCCACCGACCCCTCGGCGCGCGAGGTGCGCACCGACGAGGGGGGTCGCGTGTTCCGGTTCGACGGCCCGGTCGACCCGGATGGCTGTGGCTGAGCCCGCCCCGGGGTCTGGTCCGGCTGCGGTGGTCCGGTAACGTCTCGCCGGTGCGCGTCCTCGTCGTCGTCCCCACCTACCAGGAGGCCGCCAACGTCGAGCGGTTCCTGGGCGCGGTGCGGGCCGCCATGCCCGACGCCGACGTCCTGGTGGTCGACGACAACAGCCCCGACGGCACCGGCGCCCTGGCCGAGAAGGTCGGCGCCGAGCTCGGGCAGATCTCGGTGCTGCACCGCCCCGGCAAGGAGGGCCTCGGCACCGCGTACCGGGCCGGGTTCCGTCGCGGCCTCGACGACGGCTACGACGTGCTCGTCCAGATGGACTGCGACCTGTCCCACGACCCGGCCGTCATCGCCGACCTGGTCGCCTGCGTGACCACCGGCGGCGCCGACTGCTCGGTGGGCAGCCGCTACGTGCCCGGCGGGGCCACGCCGAACTGGCCGGTCTACCGGCAGGCGCTGAGCCGCTACGGCAACCGCTACACCTCGGCGGCGCTGGGGCTCGGCATCCACGACGCCACCTCGGGCTTCCGGGCCTACCGGGCCGAGACGCTCCGGACCATCCAGGTCGAGACCACCCGGTCGAGTGGCTACGCCTTCATGAGCGAACTGGCCCACCGCATGGTCCGCGCCGGGCTGACGGTGGTCGAGATCCCCATCACCTTCGTCGACCGCACCCACGGCACGTCGAAGATGTCGGCCCGGATCATCGTGGAGTCGATGGCCCTGGTCAGCGCCTGGGGGGTCAAGGCCCGGCTCCGCCGCTGGCGGTCCCGCGCCACATGACCTCGGCGCCCGTCGCGCCCACCGCCCCGGCGTCCCGGCCCACCCCGGCCTCGCGGCGGCACGGGCCCTGGGGCCAGGATCGGTTCTGGTGGTGGGTGGCCCTGGCGGCGCTCGCGGCCCTCGTGCTGCGGGTGGCGTGGGGCCTGTGGGTGGACCGGCCGCCCCAGGCCCTCTTCGACCCGGCCCGCTACGTGGGCTTCGGTCGCGCCATCGCCGACGGCCGGGGGATGATCGAGCCGCTCACCGGCGAGCCCACCGCGTACTACCCGCCGGGCTACCCCTGGTTCGTGGGGATCGTCACCTGGCTGGGCAGCCCGTTCACCGATTCGGTGGTGACGCTCGTGGTGCTGGCCCAGGCGGTCCTGGGCTCGGTGTCGGTGGTCCTCGGGGCCCTGGTGGGCCGGGCCGTGGCCGGCCGTCGGGCCGGCGTGGCCGCCGCGCTCGGCCTCGCCGTGTACCCGAACCTCGTGTTCCACAGCGGTGCCGTGCTGGGGGAGACCCTCTACAACACGCTGTTCCTCTCCTTCGCCGCCCTGGTGGTCACCACCCGCTGGCCCGATGGCCTGACCACCCGCCGGGCCCTCGCGTCGGGCGTGGTCCTGGGTGCCGCGGTCCTGGTGCGGCCCATCTCGCTGGCGGTGGTGCCGGTGGTGGCCCTGACCTGGTGGCTGGCCACCCGGGACGGCCGGCTCGTGGGGCGGGCCACGGCCTTCCTGGTGGTGGGCGTCGTGGCCTGCGTCGCGCCGTGGACGGTGCGCAACGCCATCCGCATGGACGCCTTCATCCCGATCTCCACCAACACCGGCGAGAACCTGTGCATCGGGCACGGGCCCGGCGCCACGGGGGCATTCACCACGCTCGAGGCGTGCGACACCGAGCGGTCCGTGGTCGACGGCTCCGCCGGGGAGGTGGCGGCCGACCGCGAGAAGATCGAGGTGGCCCTCGACGCCATCCGGGCCGACCCGGGGCGTGAGGTCGGGCTGCTCCTGGACCGGGTCTGGTACACGTGGGTCCGCGACGGTGACCACGACGGGCTGATCGCCGTGCAGTCGTACCGCTACGACCGCTTCATCGCCATCGACACCGAGCGCCGCCTGCTGCGCGTGGCCGATCTCGCCTACTGGGCCACGGGAGCCTTGGCGGCGGCGGGGGTGGTGGTGCTCCTCCGCCGCCGCCACGCCGTCGACGTGTTCCTCGTGGGGGCCGCGCTGATGACCGCGGCGGTGCCCCTCGCGTTCTTCGGCGACACCCGCTTCAAGGTCCCGGTGGTGCCGCTGCTCATCATCATCGCCGCGTCGCTGGCCGGTCGGCCCTGGCGGCAGCCGCCGCCCGGGGAGCGCGTCGGGACCTGACGGGGCCCGGTGGCCGTGGCCCCCGGTGGCGCCGGCGGCCGTGGGTGCCGGGCGGTCAGTCGGCCCGGTCGCGGGCGGCGTCGAGCGTGGCGCGGGGGATCACCGGCGCATCGCGGCCGGTGCCGTGCGAGCCCGGGGGGCGGGGCGCCGGCACGGCGGCGGCCGCCTCCTCGTGGTACTCCTCCTCCACGTTGACCTCCCACACGTCGTGGGTGGTGCCGGTGGTGATGTTCTCCACCGTCAACATGGCGGTGAACATCGAGTGGTCCTGGTTGTTGTACCGGAACATGCCGTTGCGGCCCACGGGGTGGACGTTGGGGACGTGCTCGGCCAGCCAGCCCCGCAGCACGTCGACGTTGGCCCGGTAGCGCTCGTCGTAGATGGGGTACGCCTTGGGCTGGCGGACCACGTAGCCGCTCTCCACCTGGCCGACCTTGGCCAGGCCCAGCTGCTCGAGCTCGCGCTTGGCCCGCTCGACGAGGTCCTCGTCGGCCATGTTCCACTCGTCGTCGCCCTCCCACACGGTGTACTCGAGGCCGAGGGTGTTCTTGCCCTCCTTGACCATGTACGGCGACCACGACCCGAAGTTCTGGATGCGCATGGTGCGGACCATGGGGTCGTGGATGTAGATCCAGTTGTCGTCGAAGTCGATGAGCGCCTCGGGCAGCACCAGCGCCACGATCAGGTAGTCGCGGTAGCGCAGGTCCTGGGCGGCCGCCTTGATCTCGGCCGGCACCGGCGGGTCCATGGCCTCGAGGAGGTGCGAGATCGGCATCGAGGAGATGACCTCGGTGCAGGGGTACTCGCTCGAGCCGCCGCCCCGGTGCTCGGCCACCACCGCGGTGGCCCGGCCGCCCTCGTGGCGGACCTTGGTGACCGAGGTCTCCATGGCCACCTTGGAGCCCTGGGCCACGACCTTGTCGCGACAGACCTCCCACATCATCCCGGGCCCGTACTTGGGGTACTGGAACTCCTCGATGAGCGAGGTGAGCTCCTTCTGGTTCCGCTTCGGGAGCAGCGCGTTCATGATCGCGTTGCCGAGCGACAGGCCCTTCACCCGCTGGGCGGCCCAGTCGGCCGGCATCTCGCTCACCGGCACGCCCCACAGCTTCTCGGTGTAGGTCTTGAAGAAGAGCCGGTAGAGCCGCCACCCGAAGCGGGCCACCAGCCAGCCCTCGTAGTTGGTCTGGTCCTTCGGCGGGCGGACCCGGGCCCAGGCGTAGGAGAGGACGCACAGCACGGCCTCGATCGGGCCCAGGTTGATCAAGGCGTTGCTGGCCTTGAGCGGGTAGTCGAAGTACTTGCCGTTGTAGAAGATGCGGCTCTTGCGGGGCCGCATCAAGAAGTCCTCGTCGGGGAGGATCTCGTGCCAGAGGTCCTCCACCGGCTGCACCTTGGTGAAGAACCGGTGGCCGCCGATGTCGAAGCGCCAGCCGTCGCGCTGGGCGGTGCGGGAGATGCCGCCCACCATGTCGTCGGCCTCGATGATCGTCGACGCGACGCCGTGCTTGTGGAGCTGGAACGCGGCGGTGAGACCGGCCGGCCCGGCGCCGATCACCACCACGTCGTGCTCGGCGGCGTCGCCGGCCGGGGGCTCGGTGGGCTGATCGGAGGTGTCGACGACGTGGTCGGACATGGGAGCGGGAACCGTCCTGGGCGTGTGGGGCATGGCAGACTCGGCCGCATGGTCAGCTCGGTAGCCACCGTCGTGGGGGGACCGATCCGACGTGCGGTGATGGCCCCTTGACGGCGGCCGGCACGGCACGCAGCGAGTCCGAAACTACCGGAACCGCTGCCCCGCTCCTGCATTTCCCGGGGCTGGAGACGCTGCGAGCCCTGGCCGCGGTGATGGTCGTGGTGCACCACGCCTCGTCGCTGGCCGGTGAGGGCCGCTCCGGCCTGCTGGCCACGCCCGCGAGCGTGATGGACGGCGGCGTGGCCGTCTTCTTCGTGCTCTCCGGGTTCTTGATCTACCGACCCTTCGTGGCCGCTCACCTCGCCGATGGCCCGGCCCAGCGGTGGCGGTCGTTCTGGTGGCGACGGGTCCTGCGGATCGTCCCCGCCTACTGGGTGGTGCTCAGCTTCTTCTGGGCGGTGGGCAGCTTCGACCTCGGGCCCGACTGGTGGCGGTACTACCTGTTCCTGCAGATCTACTCGCCCTTCACCGCCTTCGGCGGGGTGGTCCAGGCCTGGAGCCTCTGCACCGAGATGTCCTTCTACGTGGTGGTCCCGCTGTTCGCCGCGGGCGTGGCCCGGGCCACGGCCCGGCTGGACCAGCGGGGCCGGGCGCTCGCCCAGCTGGGCGCCGTCGGCGTGGTGTGGTGCGCCGGGCCGGTCGCCCGGTTCGCCATCGAGCGCTGGCTGCCGAGCCGTCGCGGGATCTCGTTCAACTGGCTGCCCACCAACCTCGACCTCTTCGCCACCGGGATGGCCCTCGCCGTGGTCTCGGCCTGGGCCGCCGAGCACGCCGGGCTGCGCCGTCGCCTGGATCGGGCGGCCACGCCGGTCTGGGCGTGGTGGGGGCCCGCCGTCGCCCTGTTCGCCTGGTACGCCTACGCCGTCGGGGCGGTGGCCTTCGACCCCGGGTACGCCGGGTGGTTCTGGCACCGGCGCCAGTTCGTGCTCGCCCTGGTCACGCTCCTCCTGCTCGTGCCGGCCGTCTTCGGCCCGGCTGGTCGGGGCCTGATCCGGCGGGCCTGGGGCTGGCGGCCGCTCGCCTGGGTGGGCACGGTCTCCTACGGCCTCTACCTCTGGCACCTCGACTGGATGGAGCGATCGGTGGGCCTCGACGGTCGCGCCGGCTGGATCGACGCCGCCGCGGGCGATGCTCCCTTCGCCTACCTCCTCCTCGTCGGCCTGGGGCTCGGGGGCGCCAGCGCGGCGGCCAGCTGGTACCTGCTCGAGCGGCCGTCGCAGCGCTTCAAGCGCCTGGTCGACCACTGACCGGGCCGCGCCGGCGCCTTGGGGACGCCGCGACCAGCCGGGTAGCGTCGCCGCTCGTGTCCGCCGTCGATCCCGAATCCCTCGACGCCGTCGAGGGCCACTGGCGCTGGCGGTTGCCGCTGGTCGTCCTGGTCGTGGGGGCGGTGGTGGCCGGCGTGGGGCTGCGCTTCGTGACCCAGTCGCCGCTGTGGCTCGACGAGGCGCTGAGCGTCAACATCGCCCGCCTGCCCCTCGGCGACATCCCGGGCGCGCTCGAGCGAGACGGCCACCCGCCCCTCTACTACGTCCTCCTCCACGGGTGGATCGAGGCCTTCGGCACCGGGTCGGTCGCGGTGCGCGCCTTCTCCGGGCTGTGGTCGCTCGCCCTGTTCCCCCTGATGTGGGTGGCGGGGGCGCGCCTCGGTGGTCGCCGGGTGGCCGCCTACGCGGTGGCCCTGCTCGCGCTGTCTCCCTACGCCATCCGCTACGGCACCGAGACGCGGATGTACGCCATGGTGTCGGTGCTGGCCCTCGCCGGCTGGCTCCTCGTGCAGGACGCCCTGGTGAAGCCCGGTCGCCTCCGGCTCCTGGGCATCGCCGCGGTCACCAGCGCCCTGGTGTGGACCCACTACTGGTCGCTCTGGCTCCTCGCCGCCGGGGGCCTGGGCCTGCTGGTCCACGGCCTGCGAGCGCGCCGGCGGGGCGCCGACGCCGAGGTCCGGGCCACCGCGGCGGTGGTGGGCGCCCTCGTGGTGGGCGGGCTCACGCTGCTGCCGTGGCTGCCCACCCTGCTGTACCAGAGCGCCCGCACCGGCACGCCCTGGGCACGCCCGTTGCGCCCCACCGAGATGGTCACCTACACGGTGGCCGACCTCGGCGGCGGGCCGCAGTCCGAGGCGGTGCTGCTCGGCTGGCTGCTCGTGGCGGCGATGGGCCTCGGCCTGCTGGGACGGGCTGTCGGGCAGCACACCATCAGCCTCGACCTCCGCTCCCGTCCCGAGGGTCGCCCCTTCGCCGTGCTGGTGTCGGGCACCCTCGCCATCGCCTGCGTGGTGGGCTACGCCACCGGGGCCACCTACGCCAGCCGCTACGCCGCGGTGTTCTTCCCCTTCCTGGTCCTGCTCGCCGCCCTCGGCCTGGAGCGGCTGCGCGCCGGGCCGGTGGCGGTGGGCGCCCTCACCGCGCTGCTCGTGCTCGGCGGCGTCGGCGGGGTCCGCAACGTCATCACCGACCGCTCCGACGCCGGGCGGTCGGCCGAGGCCATCGAGGCGGCGGCCGAGCCGGGCGACTGGGTGGTGTACTGCCCCGACCAGCTCGGCCCGGCCACCTCCCGCCTGCTGGGCGCCGACCTCGAGCAGGTCACGTACCCGGCGTTCGCCCGGCCCGAGCGGGTCGACTGGGTGGACTACAAGGAGCGCCTGGCCGAGGCCAGCCCCGAGGCCTTCGGCACCGAGCTGCTCGAGCGGGCCGAGGGCCGCGCCATCTTCCTCGTCTACAGCCCCACCTACACCACCCACGAGGCGGTCTGCCCGGCGCTGTACAACGTGTTGGCCGCCCGCCGCTCGCCCGAGCAGCTCACGGCCCTCTCGGAGGCCTTCGAGCCGGCCACCGTGGTGGCGTTCACCCCGCGCTGACCCGTCGGGGCCCGCCTCCGGGGGGCTCAGTCCTTGGTGGCCACCGCGTTGGGGGTGACGTTCATCTTCGGGACGTAGGCGGCCTGCTCGATGTGGCGGGCCTCACCGCCCTGCGAGGCCCGGAGCTGTTGGCGGCACGAGGCGCACGGGCCGTACCAGGCCTCGGTGACCGAGGCCTCGCAGCGGGGGCACCCGAAGGTCTGGGTCTCGGGCACGGGCTCGCTCAGCACGGCACCAGGCTCGCGCGCCGGCCCGGTCGGGTGGGGGATCGCCGCACTCAGGCGCTCCGCAGGGCGACCGGCGCCCGGCCGCCGCGATCGTGGCCCCGGTCGGGACGGTGGTCGGGCCGGTGGTCGGGGCCGTGGTCGCCCGAGGAGGTCGAGCGGTCCGCCGCCGGGGCCAGCCGCCGGATGGCGACCACCTCCGAGGTGCGGAAGCTGGCCACCCGCGTGCTCCAGGTGTCCACCACGTCACGACCCGAGGCCGTCTGGAAGAACGTGGTCATGGGCCCCTCCTGCTGGTAGGCGTCGGCGTCGTCGATGTGCTCCAACGAGCGATCCTTGAGGGTGATCTGGTAGGTGGACATGGGGCCTCCTCGCATCCGTGGAGGCACCGTACGACGGGTGCCGTGTGGGCAACGAGTGGCCCCACCCTGTGGATTGCCGAAGTTGTCCACAGATCGAGGCCCGCCCGGCCCGATCTGCTCCCGATCCGCCCGCGATCCGCCCGCTGGGTCCGTTCAGGCGTCGCGGATGTCGCGGGGCGCGTACCGCGGGCCGTGGCGGGGGGCGTGGATGCCGGCGGCCACCACCAACCGCACCACCCGACCCCGGTGGCCGGCGAAGGGCTCGAGGACCTCGAGCAGGGCCAGGTCGTCGTCGACGGCCACCCCGGTGAGGGCGAAGGTGACGTCGGCCGGCAGGTGGACGTCGCCCACGGGGACGGCGTCGGGATCGCCCAGGGCGACCAGGGCCACCTCGGCCGCGGTCCACGGCCCGACGCCGGGCATCTGGCGCAACCGCTCGCGTGCATCGGCCGGGGGCAGGGCCACGAGGGCGTCGAGGCGCCGCGCGTTGGCGGCCACCCGTCGCACCGTGTCGGCGCGGTGGCGCTCCACCCCCAGCACGTGCAGGTCGTAGTAGGCGACGCCGGCGAGCACCTCGGGGTCGGGCGGGAGCATGAGGTCGGCGGGCCCGGGCGCCGGCTCACCCCACCGGGCCACCAGCTGCCCCTGGGCCCGCCGGGCCTCGAAGGTGGTGACCCGCTGCTCGAGCACCGACGACACGAGGGCTTCGGTGACGCCCAGGGAACGCGGGATGCGGGCCCGGTGGTGGTGGCGCCACAGCTCGGCCACCACCGGGTGGCTCTCGGGCTCGAAGCCGTGCAGGTCGTCGTGGAGGCCCACCAGCTGGGGCACCGCTTCCAGGGCGGCCTCGGCGCCGTCGCCCCACGCGGTGGCCACGAGGCGATCACCCTCGACCACGAGCCGCACGGTGGCCGGGCCGCCCGGGGCCCGGGACGCCCGCCAGATCCCGTCGCCGGCGAAGCGGCACGTGGGGTCGTGCCGACCACGACGGAGTCCGGCCAGGGTGCCCGGGAGGTCGGTCGGGAGGGGGAGGGGGATGGTTCGTTCGAGCATGGCGGTGCGGGCGAACGCCTGTTCCGCCTCGTGGTCACCGTAGCGGTCGTCTCCCGACCTCGCCACACCCGATCGCGGCGACCGGCGGCGGCTGGTGCTGGCGGACGGGAGTCAGCCGAGCTGCTGGCGGGCCCAGGCGTAGTCGGGCTTGCCGCTGGGGCTGCGGGCGATGGCGGGTCGGATGACCATGGCCTTGGGGAGCTTGTAGCGGGCCAGGTGCCCGGTGGCGAGGTCGCGCAGCTCCTCGAGGGTGACCGACGTGCCGTCGCGCACCGCCACCACGGCCACCACCTCCTGGCCCCACCGCTCGCTGGGCCGACCCACCACGAGCGCGTCGTAGACGGCCGGGTGGTGCTTGAGCACCTGCTCGACCTCCTCGGCGAAGACCTTCTCGCCACCCGTGTTGATGGTGACCGACTCGCGGCCGTGCAGCTCGATGCTGCCGTCGGGCCGCCAGGCGGCCCGGTCACCGGCCACGGCCCAGCGGCGACCGGCGACGATGGGGAAGGTGGCGCGGGTCTTGGCCTCGTCGCCCAGGTAGCCCCGGGGGATGCGGCCGCCCTGGGCCAGCCACCCGATGCCCGGCTCGCCCGGCTCGAGGACCCGCTCCAGGGACTCGTCGAGCACCGCGGTGGTGGCCGACGGCCGGAACCGCGTCGGGCCCTCGTCGTCACCGCTCCTGGTGTCGGCGACGGCCTGGCGGCCGGTCTCGGAGGAGCCGAGGACGTCGACGATCCGCACCTGGGGGACCAGCTCCAGCAGCTCGGTGCGGAGGGCGGGGGAGAGGATGGCGCCGCCGGTGAGGACGAAGCGCAGGGCGGTGAGGTCGCGGGGCCGGTGCCGCTGCTCGTCGAGGAGGGGGCGGGCGAAGGCGTCGCCGACGATCAGCAGCGCGGTCACGTCGTGGCGCTCGCAGGTGTCGAGGACGTCGACGGGGTCGAGGTGCTCGACGTGGTCCTGGATGACGATGGTGCCCCCGCTGATCCACGCGCTCAGCGCGTTCCACATGGCGGCGCCGTGCATCAGGGGCGGAGCCGGCAGGGTGGTCAGGTGGCGCGTCCGGGCCGGGTCGACGAGCTCGTCGAGGGAGCCGTGGTCGGTGCCGTCGCGGCGACGCACGCCGAGCGCGGCCACGAGGAAGTCGGCCTGGGTCCAGAGGACGCCCTTCGGGTTGCCCGTGGTGCCGCCGGTGTAGAGCACGTAGAGGTCGTCGGGGCGCCACTCGACGTCGGGTCGGGCGGGGGAGGCGGCGGCCAGGGCCGTCTCGTAGTCGAGCGCGCCCGGGAGGAGCTCGTCACCCGAGCCGTCGTCGACGCGGATCAGCAGCGGCTGGTGGTCGAGGCGGGGGAGGACGTCGGCCAGGGTGCCGGCGAAGGCCCCGTGGTAGAGGATCGCCGCGGCCCGGCTGTCACGGAACAGGTAGGCGAGCTCGTCGGCCACGTAGCGGTAGTTCACGTTGAACGCCGCAGCGCCCGCCTTGGCCGCGCCGAGCTGGCCCTCGAGGTAGGCGTTGCTGTTGTGGAGGTAGAGCCCCACGTGGTCGTGCGGCGACTCCCACCCGGCCACGTCGGCCAGATCGGCCCGCCGACCGATGCCGTGCTCACCCAGGAGGTTGGCGACGCGACGGGTGCGGTCGGTGACGTCGTCCCAGGTCCACGTGGTGCCCCGCCACACGAGGCACGGGCGGTCGGTCAGCGCCGCCGCCAGCGCCTCGTGGACCTCGGCGAGGTTCAGCTCCACCGGAGGGGTGGCTCAGTCCTCGTCGATGGTGACGGTGTTGATGACCACGTCGGTCTGGGGCTTGTCGCCCCGGCCCACCGGGGTGGTGGCGATGCTGTCGACCACGGCCTTGCTGGCGTCGTCGGCCACCTTGCCGAAGATGGTGTGCTTGCCCTTGAGGTGCGGCGTGGGGCCCACGGTGATGAAGAACTGCGAGCCGTTGGTGCCCTTGCCGCCGCGGAGGCCGGCGTTGGCCATGGCGAGCACGTACGGCTGGTCGAAGGCGAGGTCGGGGTCGATCTCGTCGTCGAAGTCGTAGCCCGGGCCGCCGGTGCCCCGACCGTCGGGATCGCCGCCCTGGATCATGAAGCCGTTGATCACCCGGTGGAAGATGGTGCCGTCGTAGAGGGGCTTGGAGCGGGCCTGGCCGATCTCCTGGTCGCGCCAGGTGGGCTCGCCCTTGGCCAGGCCGGTGAAGCTGGCCACCGTCTTGGGCGCCTTGTCCGGGAACAGCTCGAGCCGGATGTCGCCGTGGTTGGTGTGCAGGGTTGCGTGCATGGTCCGATCCTGCCACGTCGGCACGGGGGGTCGGCCAGCCGACGCCCGCGGCGTCACCCCCGGGCGCGCAGGGCCCGGAGGAGGGGAGCGGTGACCCGGGCGGGGTCCACCCCGCGGTGCACCCAGCCCCCCACCCCGAACAGCAGGGCCGCCACCACCGCCTGGGCCGCCACCACCCGGTCGGCCGGATCGTCGGCATCGTCGTCGGCCTCGTCGTCGGGCTGGTCATCGGGACGGTCGTCGGGATCGCGGGGTGCGAGGCGCTCGGCCGGCGGCTGGTCGGGCCCGGCGGCGGCGAGGGCGGCGGCCCACCGGCTCCGGATGCCGTGGAGGGCCGGGTGGTCCAGGCCGCCGCTCACCACCAGCACCCCCCAGGCGTCCTGCTCGGCCGCCACGAAGGCGAAGACCCGCCCCACCAGGGCGCGCAGGTGGTCGGCGGGGGCGCCGTCACCGCCCAGCCCGGGCGACGCGGCGGTGTCGAGGCGGCTGACGATGCGGACCTGCACCGCGTCGAGCAGCCCCCGGCGGTCACCGAGGTAGGCGTGGACCAGCGAGCGCGAGACCCCGGCCGCCTCCGCCACCTGGTCGAAGGTGACGAGGATGGGGTCGTGCTCGGCGAGGAGCCGCTCGGCGGCGTCGACGATCAGCCCCCGCCGGGTGTCGGGGTCGAGCCGGGCGGCGCGGGGCCGGGGGCGTCCGGCGGGAGGTCCCGTCAGACCGAGGCGCCGTTGAGCGACACGGCGGTGAGGGACTCGCCGGGCGCGAGGGGGTGGTGGCAGGCCACGAACTGGTCGTCGGCCACCTGCCGCATCTCGGGCACCTCGTCGCGGCACCGCTCGTCGGCCCGGGGGCAGCGGGTGCGGAACCGGCAGCCCGACGGCGGCGAGAGCGGCGACGGGATCTCGCCGGCCAGGGTGTGGCGCTCCTCGGGGCGGACCGCCGGGTCGGCGACGGGGATGGCGCTGAGCAGGGCCGCGGTGTAGGGGTGGGCCGGCTGGCGGTAGAGCACGTCGGGATCGCCCACCTCGCACAGGCGGCCGAGGTACATGACCGCCACCCGGTCGCTGATGTTCTTCACCACGGCCAGGTCGTGGGCGATGAAGATCATGGTGAGCCCGTAGCGGGCCTTCATGTCCTCGAGCAGGTTGAGGATCTGGGCCTGGACCGACACGTCGAGCGCGGAGACCGGCTCGTCGCACACGATGAGCTGCGGCTCGGTGACCACGGCCCGGGCGATCGAGATGCGCTGGCACTGGCCGCCCGAGAACTGGAAGGGGCGACGGCCGCGGGCCACCGCGGGGTCGAGGCCGACGGTGAGGAGCATGTCCTCGACCTTGGTGTCTCGCTCCTCCTGGGTGCCCGTGTTCCAGATGTCGAGGCCCTCGGCGACGATGTCCTCCACCTTCCGGCGGGGGTTCAGCGACGAGATCGGGTCCTGGAAGATCATCTGGATCCGGGTGCGCATCGCGCGCAGCGCGCTGCCCGAGAGCTGGGTGAGGTCCTTGCCGTCGAAGAGCACCCGCCCGCTGGTGGGGGCGGGCAGCTGCATGATCGCCTTGCCGGTGGTGGACTTCCCGCAGCCCGACTCGCCGACGAGGCCGAGCGTCTCCCCGGGGAGCACGTCGAGGTTGACCCCGGTGACGGCGTGGACCGTGTGGCGCCGCCCGCTGCGGAACTCGACCACGAGGTCCTCCAGCCGTAGGAGGGCCTCCTCGGGGGACCGCAGGTGGGCCGTGCCGATGCCGGCCATCAGGCCTGGACCTCCGGGTCGGGGCGGGCAGAGGGGGGCTCCACCGCGACCGGCACGGTGACGCCGACCCCGACGCCCGACACCGGGAAGTGGCAGGCGAAGAGGTGCTCGGCCATCGCCGGATCGGCGGTGAGCGCCGGGTCGTCGACGTGGCAGCGGTCCTGGGCGTGGGGGCACCGGGGGGCGAACTTGCACCCGTCCGGCAGGTTGACCAGGTCGGGCGGGCGCCCGCCGATGGCATCGAGCCGGGTGTGCTTGGCCATGTCGAGCTTGGGGATCGACCGGAGGAGGGCCTCGGTGTAGGGGTGGCGCACGTGGGCGAAGAGCTCGCGGGCCGGCGCCTGCTCCACCACCCGTCCGGCGTACATCACCGCGATGTCGTGGGCCCGGCCGGCCACCACCCCGAGGTCGTGGGTGACCAGGATCATCGCCATCTGGCGGTCCCGCTGCATGCCCTGGAGCAGGTCGAGGATCTGGGCCTGCACCGTGACGTCGAGGGCGGTGGTGGGCTCGTCGGCGAAGAGCAGCTGCGGCCCGCAGGCCAGCGCGATGGCGATCATGATGCGCTGGCGCATGCCGCCCGACAGCTCGTGCGGGTACATCCGCAGGCGCCGCTTGGGCTCGGGGATGCCCACCGATTCGAGGAGCTGGAGGGCCGTGGCGCGGGCCTCCGCCTTGGTGATGTCGATGTGCTCGTGGAGCGACTCGGTGATCTGCTGCTCGACGCGCAGCACCGGGTTGAGCGCGGTCATCGGGTCCTGGAAGACCATGGCCATCTGATCGCCCCAGTAGCCCCGCATGGTCTTGGCCGAGGCGTCGAGGATCTCGGTGCCGGCGAACCGGACGTGGCCGGTGCGGGTGGCGTTGCTGGGGACCAGGCCCATGATCGAGCGCGACAGGACCGACTTCCCCGAGCCGGACTCGCCGACGATGCCGAGCGTGCGGCCCCGGCGGAGCTCGAACGAGACCCCGCGCACGGCGCGGACCGGGCCGCGAGCCGAGGAGAAGGTGGTGGTGAGGTCCTCGACCTCGAGCAGGACCTCGCCGGGGGCGATCGCCGGCAGGTCGAGGTCGTGGCTGGCGGTGGTGTCGACCGGGAGGTCGCGGACCGCCACGGCGGGGTCGGATTTCACAGGGCGCTCTCTCGGACGTCGAAGCGGTTGCGGATCACGTCGCCGAGGAAGTTCAGCGACATCACCGTGAGGAAGATCACCAGGATCGGGAGGAACATGACGAACGGTGCGTCGTCCATGTTGTTGCGGCCGGCGTCGATCATCGTCCCGAGCGTGGCCTGCGGCGGGTTGACGCTGGCCCCGAACAGGGCGGCGGCGCCTTCGGCGACGATGGCGATCCCGATGCCCAACAGGGCGATGTAGGCCATGGCCGGGAGCACGTTGGGCAGGATCTCCCGGAACAGGATCCGGCGGTCCGTGGCGCCCTGGGCGCGGGCGGCCATCACGAACTCCCGCTGCGACCACGCCAGGGTCTGGGCCCGGGTGATGCGGGCCAGCAGGGGGATCGAGACCAGCCCGATGGCGATGATCAAGATGAGCTCGCCGGGGAGCGCCTGGTCGGCGGTGGGATCGCCCTTGAGGACGGCGACGAGGGCGAGCACCAGCACCAGGGCGGGGATGGCGAGGAGGATGTCGAACAAGCTGGCGAGCACCTTGCCGATCCAGTTGCGGTAGAAGCCGGCCAGCAGGCCCAGCAGGCCGCCGATGAGGAAGGCGGCGCCCACCGCCCCGATCGACACGATCAGCGACGTGCGGGTGCCCCAGACGAGACGGGAGAGCATGTCCCGCCCGTTGGCGTCGGCCCCGAGCAGCAGCGACCCGGTGAACGGCGCCAGCAGCGGCGTGCCGGTGGACTGGACGTCGGGGTCCTTGAGGGGGAGGAACGGCGCGAGCACCGCCGCCGCCACCACGACGGTCAGCCACCCGGCGGCCAGCCAGGCCGCGAAGCCGAGCTTCTTGGCGGGCGCGGTGCCCGTCTCCTCCAGGTTCTCCTCGTCGACGAGGTGCGCCGGTGCCCCGGCCGAGGGGATGTTGCCAGTGGTCGCGGTCATGCGCTGCGTTCCCGGATGCGGGGGTCGAGGACGGTGTAGAGGTAGTCGATCAGGAAGTTCAGCAGCACGAAGGCGATGGCGATGACCGCCACCAGGCTCTGGAGCTGCACGTACTGGCGCCCGAAGATGGCCGCCCCGACCTGGGTGCCGAGGCCCGGGATGCCGAGCAGGTACTCCACCACCAGCGTCCCGCCGATGGCCGTGCCCACGTTCAGGCCGGCCACGGTGAGCAGCGTGAGGCTGGAGGGCCGCAGGGCGTGGCGCCACAGGACCCGGCCGTTGGAGATGCCCTTCGATCGGGCCATGAGGATGAAGTCCTCCTGGAGGGTGGCCACCAGGTCGGACCGCAGGAGCCGCATGTAGACGGCGATCTGCCCGAGGGAGAGCGCGATCACCGGGACGATCATGGTCTTGATGTGCTCCACCACGTCCTCGGTGGGCCCGGTGTAGCCCCGGGTGGGCACCAGGTCGAGCTGCACCCCCAGGATGAACGTCAAGGTGAGCGCCACCGCGAAGTTCGGGAGCGAGATGAACCCGAACATGACCGCGTTGAGGCCGCGGTCGATGGGTCTCCCGGCGCGGTAGGCGGCCCACACCGCCAACGGCACGGCCACCACCACCGAGAAGATCAGCGAGTAGGTGATCAACAGGGCCGACACCGGGGCGCCGTCCTTGATGCCGTCGCTGACCGGGATGGAGTCGCTCGAGCTGTAGATCTGCCCCATGTCGCCGGTGAGGAACCTCCCGGCCCACTTGGCCCAGCGGACCGGGAGGGGGTCATCGAGGTTGTTGTCCTCCCGGAACTGCTGGGTGAGCTCCATGCCGGGGCTGGTGTCGAAGGGGATGACGATCGTCTCGGGCTTCCCCGGGACCAACGACATGAGGCACACGGTGAAGAACGTGACCACCACGAACACCACCACGAGCTGGACCAACCTGCGGACCAGGAACAACAACGATCGCTTCCTCCTGCGGCCGGG
>JBBRFU010000014.1:0-43639 GCA_038241315.1 Acidimicrobiales bacterium
GTGGGGGCGCGGGGCTCCCGCCCGGTGGCGGGTGGTGCCGCCCGATGTGGAGGCGGTCCCATGGCGACAGGTGCGGGTCGGGTTCGGTGGGGGGCGGCCGGGCGTCGGCGGGCGGCGGTGGGGGTGGTCGGGGTGGTGGCGGCGTCGGTGCTGACGGGGTGCCTGCACACCGAGCGGGTGAGCGTGTCGAGCAGCGGGGCGGAGGCGAACGGGCCGAGCCGGGCGGCGGGGATCAGCGGTGACGGTCGGTTCGTGGCGTTCACGTCGACGGCGTCGAACCTGGTGGCCGGCGACACCAACGGCGTGGCCGACCTGTTCGTCCGTGACAACGTGACCGGCGCGGTGCAGCGGACGTCGCTGGAGGCCGACGGCACCCAGCTCGACGGGGCCGGGGTCACCCAGGGCACGGTCAGCAGCGACGGGCGCTACGCCACGTTCGCCACCGAGGAGGCGGCCACCCCGACCGACACCGACGACGCGGCCGACCTGTTCGTGCGCGACCGCACCACCGGCACCACGGCGCTGGCGAGCATCGCGCCGGACGGCCAGGTCGCCACGCCGGTGTGGGGCCGGGCCAGCCGCAACGGTCGCTTCGTGGTGGCCTCGGCTGCCGGGTACGGCGTGTTCGTCCGCGACCTGGCGGCCGGGACGTCCCGGACGGTCGACCCCTTCCTCTTCTCCGACCAGTTCGCGGTGAGCGACGACGGCGAGGTGGTGGCCGCGGTGACCACGTCCGACCTCCTCCCCGACGACCCGGGAGGGACCTACGACGTGTACGTCCTCGATGACGGCGACGGCAGCGTCCAGCGGCTCGCGCCCTCGATCGCCACCGATCGCACCCACCTCCAGCACGGCGCCCTCCAGCTCGCCGTCGACCTGTCGCCCGACGGGCGCCACGTCGCCTGGTCCGCCCTCCGCGGCAGCGTCTCGCCGGAGGCCTTCGTGCACGACCGGCTCCTCGGCACGACCGAGCGACTGCCGGACATGCCCCAGCCGCCCGGGTCGACCGCCGATCCGCGCGAGCTGCTGCCGACCGTGTCGGCCGACGGCCGGTACGTGGCCTACGCCCGCAACGGCGAGGACGAGTACCACCGGACCCGCTTCGAGCTCGTGGTCCGGGACCGGGCCCGCGACACCACCACGGTCGTGGAGACCCTGCCGTCGTGGTGGGCCAGCCCGTTGCTGTTGAGCGCCGACGGGCGCTGGACCGCGTTCACCGCCTCGACGGCGGAGGGGACCGACGACACCAACGGGGTCGACGACGTGTACCTGCGCTTCGCCCACGATCCGGTGATCCGGTCGGTGTCACCGGCGACGCTCGGGCCCGGCACCCACCAGGTCACGATCGCGGTCGACGAGGCCTGGGGCACGCCCGAGGTGGTGGTGTCGGGGACCGGCGTCACGGTCTCGTCGGTGACGCCGGGGCCGGGCGGGTTGACCGTCTCGCTGGAGGTCTCGGCGTCGGCGGCGCCCGGCGCCCGCAACGTCGAGGTGCGCAACCGAGGCGACTGGGCCGGCCGGGCGCTGCTCGGTGGCGCCACCGCCTGCGGCGCTTGCCTCACCATCACCGGCTGATCGGCTGATCGGCTGATCGGCTGGCCGGCTGACCGCGCAGCCCGTCTCCGACGGGCCGCGCGGTCGCCGGTCGATCAGCGGTTCAGAGCGCGCCCCGACGCCACGGACCGGTGATGGCGAAGGTGATGCCCGGGCTCTGGAGGTTCACGAACAGCCACTCGCCCCGCTGCGGCTCGAACGTGGCGCCGGCCCACTCGCTGCCGGTGTAGTCGGTGCGGCCGTAGCCCTTGGCTGCCGCCAGCTCCGGGGACAGCACCGCGTTGTTCTCGGCGAAGCGGAAGATCTCGCCGTCGGGCGTGAGGCCGTGCAGGTACTCCCGGCCACCGCCGTCCTCGCACAGCACCAGGCCGCCGCGCGGGCTGACGGTGATGTTGTCCGGCGCGTCGAGCACGTCGGCGGAGGGGGAGGCGTAGATGCACGTGAAGGTGGCGGCGGCCGGGTCGTAGGCGAACACCTGACCCTCGCCCACCGGACCGCCGCTCGTGGACACCACGTAGACCACGTCGTTGCCGTACCAGAGGCCCTCACCCCGCACGATGCGGGCGGCGCCCCCGGCGGCGGCCTGCTCCCAGCAGGAGCGCTCCCCGGGGCCCCAGTCGGGCTGGTCCACCGCCACCCAGTCGGCGCGGGCGCTCGTGCCGGTGACCCACGAGGCGGTGGTGTCGGTGCCCTCCAGCCGCATGGCCTGGAGGACGCCACCGGCCGCGAGGTCGGCCGCGTCCACGGGCAGGTAGCGGTAGAGGGCCGAGCTCCCGGCGTCCTCGGTCTCGTAGACGATGCCGGTCCGCGGGTCGGTGGCGGTGGCCTCGTGGGAGAACCGGCCCATCTGCTTCAGCGGGCGAGCGTCGGCCAGGCCGGAGGTCGGGACCTCGAAGACGTAGCCGTGGCGGGTGTCGCCGTTGACCTGGGTCGTCTCCTCGCACGTGAGCCAGGTGCCCGCCGGGGTGATTCCCCCGGCGCAGTTGCGGATGGTGCCGCTGAGGCTGGCGTGGTGCTCCACGAGGTGCCCGGCGTGGGTGTCGAAGGTGAGGGTGGTGGTGCCGCCGCCGGAGGTCGGGTCGTACACCGCACCGCCGGCCGCGAAGGGCGTCCCGGTGCCCAGCTCGTGGTTGCGGACGAGGTGGATCAGGTTCCCGCGGCCGTGGCCGCCCTTCGGGCCCTTCGAGCCGTTCGAGCCCTTCGGGCCCGTGTCGCGGAAGGCACCCATGCCGTCGTGACCACCGGGCGTGGGCCGGCCGTCGGCCATGACGTCGCCGGTCCACCCGAAGGTCAGGTACTCGAAGCCGCGCGGCAGGTTGAGCAGGGGCAGGCCGGTGGTCTGGTCGCGGACCGGGACGAGCTCGCCGTAGCCGCCGTGGTGCGGGCGACCGCGCCGGGGCGAACCGCCGGAAGGCGCGGCGGCGGCCCGGTCGGCGAGGGCGCCGAAGGGCCCGGCGAGGGCGAGGCCGGCGCCGACGCCGAGGGCGCCCTTGAGCACGCGGCGACGGGCGAGTGGTTGGGGATCGTTGGACTTGGTTCCTCCTGGGTCGAGGGGGTCGGGCATGAACCTAGGAACGGGGCCTGAACAGGAGGCTGCGCCGGGACGGGGGGTGGGTGACGACCTTGCGTACATCGCTGTCCGGCCCGACGACGGCTGGGGGAAGCCGTCGTCGGGCGCCGCGAGACGTGCCCACGGAGGCCGAGACGGGCGGGACGAGCGGTGTCGGGGGAGGGCGCAGCACCGGCGGTTCGGTGCTGCCGAGTACGGTCGGCCGGGCTCGGGAGGCTCCTGGGGCCGGTGGCCGGGAACGACCGCAGCACCACGAGCGCACGAGCACCATGAGCGGCGAGGACGGCCTGCATGACCTTGAAGTTCGGCACCGACGGGGTGCGGGGGGTGGCCAACCGGGAGCTGACGCCCGAGCTGGCCCTGGCGTTGGGTCGGGCGGCGGCCCGGGTGCTCGGCGGCGACCGGTGGCTGATCGGGAGCGACACGCGGCGCTCGGGGCCGCTGCTCGCCGCCGCGCTGGCCGCCGGCCTGGCCTCGGAGGGGGCGGAGGTGACCGACCTCGGGGTCCTGCCGACCCCGGGCGTCGCCCTGCTCTCGGCGGCCGACGAGGTGCCCGCCGCCATGATCTCCGCCTCGCACAACGCGTTCGGCGACAACGGGATCAAGCTCTTCGCCCGCGGGGGCCGCAAGCTCACCGACGAGGTCGAGGCGCAGCTGGAGGCCGAGCTCGGCACGCTCCTCGTGCCCGATGGCGCCCGCACCCGGCCCGAGGGCGCAGCGGTGGGCACCGTCACCACCGACCCGTCGGGGGCGGCCCGCTACCGGGCCCACCTGGTGGAGGTGGTGCTCGAGGGACGGCGGCTCGACGGCGTGCGGGTGGTGATCGACACCGCCAACGGCGCGGCCTCGGCGTTGGCGGCCGACGTGCTCGGCGCCCTGGGCGCCACCGTCACCGCCATCCACGACCGGCCCGACGGCACCAACATCAACGACGGGTGCGGCTCGACCTACCCGGCCGACCTGCAGGCCGCGGTGGTGGCCGCCGGCGCGGACCTGGGCCTGGCCTTCGACGGCGACGCCGACCGGGTGATCGCCGTCGACGCCGCGGGGGCGCTCGTCGACGGCGATCAGATCATCGGCATCTGCGCCATCGACCGCCACCGTCGGGGGCTCCTGGCGGCCGACACCGTGGTGGTCACGGTGATGAGCAACCTCGGGTTCCGCCAGGGCATGGCCGCCCACGGGATCTCCGTGGTCGACACCAAGGTCGGCGACCGCTACGTGCTCGAGGAGCTCGACCGCGGCGGGTACTCCCTGGGTGGCGAGCAGTCGGGTCACGTGATCTTCCGCGAGCTCGCCTCCACCGGCGACGGCATCCTCACCGGCCTCACGGTGCTCGACCTGGTGGTGCGCAGCGGCCGGCCCCTCGCCGACCTGGCGGCGGAGGCCATGGTGCGCTTGCCCCAGGTGCTGGTGAACGTCCGCACCCCCCGGCGGGACCCCCAGCTGCTCGAGCACCTCGCGGCCGAGGTGGCGGCGGCCGAGGCCCGGCTCGGCGACCGGGGACGGGTGCTGCTGCGCCCCAGCGGCACCGAGCCCCTGGTGCGCGTGATGGTGGAGGCGCCCACCGACGCCGAGGCCCACGAGCTGGCCGAGGGCCTCGCCGGGGCGGTGCGGGCCGCCACCAGCTGAGACGCCCGGACCGGGGTCCGGGGCACCGGTAGGCTCCCACGGTCGCCGGGAGCCCTCGGATCGACGTCCCGAGCACCCCGGAGGCCCCCATGTGCGGCATCATCGCCGTTCTCCGTCGTCGGAGCGACCGACCGGTCCCCGTCGGCGCGGACATCCTCCCGCTCCTCCAAGGTGGTGCCGGCACCATCGCCGCCGCGCCGGTGAGCGCGCTGGCGGGCCCGCTCGACCAGGTCGCCGCCGATGTCGAAGCGGTCGACCGCCTCCTGCGGGGCACGGCCGGCATCCGGGGGCTCCTCGCCGACCGGGCGCTGCCGTCGATGATCGACGGCCTCGCGGTGGACATCGGCGACGCCCTCCTGGCCCGAGAGGTCGAGCTCGACGACCTGCCGGCCGACCCGGCCGGGCTCGAGGCCGTGAACGCCGCGGTGATCCGGCTCAAGGACGCCCTGTGGGCGGTGCGCCGGGACCGCCTCCGCACCGCGGCCGCCGTGGCCGACCTGGCCGGGCCCGATCCGTCGCGCTCGGCCATCGAGGGCTTCGCCTCGGTGCAGGCGGCCCTCTCCGCCATCGATCGCCTCGAGGTCCGGGGCCGTGACTCGGCCGGGCTGATGGTGCTGGTGCACGGCCACGGCCTCGACCTCGGCGCCCCCGCCCTGGCCGCGCTGGTGGCCGGCCGGGCCTCCGACCACCTCTTCACCGGCGGCGCCGTCCGGGTCACCCCCGAGGGGCACCTGAGCCTCGTCTACAAGGCGGCGGCCGAGATCGGGGAGCTGGGCGACAACACCCGGGTCCTCCGGGACGCCATCCGCGCCGACGCGCTCCTGCACCGGGCCCTGGCGGCCGAGGGCGCCGAGGTAACGGTGCTCGGCCACACCCGCTGGGCCTCGATCGGCATCATCTCCCAGCCCAACGCCCACCCCATGAACTCCGACGAGGTCGGCCTGGTCGACGGGCCCTACGTGACGGGCGCGCTCAACGGCGACGTGGACAACTTCGCCGACCTCAAGGTGGCCGACTCCCTCCACATCGCCGCCGAGATCACGAGCGACGCCAAGGTGATCCCCACCCTCGTCTCCCGGCGCCTGGCCGCCGGCGACGAGGCGCTGGAGGCGTTCCGCCAGAGCGTGTGCCGCTTCGACGGGTCGGTGGCCATCGCCGCCAACGTGGCCTCGACGCCGCGGCGCCTGCAGCTCGCCCTCCGCGGCAGCGGCCAGGCCCTCTACGTGGGGCTGGCCGACGACCTCTACGTGGTGGCCTCCGAGCCCTACGGGGTGGTGGAGGACGCCACCGCCTACCTCCGCCTCGACGGCGAGACCCCCGCCGACCTCACCGATCCGTCGGGGAGCCGGGGCCAGGTGGTCGAGCTCGACGCCGACCTCGCCGGCACCGTGGCCGGCATCCGCCGGGTCTCCTACGACGGCTCGCCGCTGCCGGTCTCGGAGGGCGAGCTGGTGACCCCCGAGGTCACCACCCGCGACATCGACCGGGGCAGCTACCGCCACTTCCTCCTCAAGGAGATCGAGGAAGCGCCCGGCTCGTTCCGCAAGACGCTCCGCGGGAAGGTGGCGGTGGGCGACGACGGCGTCCTCCGGGTCGCGCTCGGCGCCGACACCTTGCCCGAGGACATCGTGGCCGCGCTGCGCACGGGCGCCGTGACGCAGGTCCTCGTGATCGGCCAGGGCACCGCCGCGGTGGCCGGCCAGGCCCTGGCCCGCGTCCTCACCGAGGAGCTGGTGGGCACGCCCGTGCGGGTGCTCGCCCTGCCGGCCACCGAGCTCTCCGGGTTCTCCCTGCGAGCCGACATGACCGACACGCTCGTGGTGGCGATCAGCCAGTCGGGCACCACCACCGACACCAACCGCACCGTCGACCTCGCCCGGGGTCGCGGGGCCCACGTGGTGGCCATCGTCAACCGGCGGGCCAGCGACCTCACCGACAAGAGCGACGGCGTGCTCTACACCTCCGACGGCCGGGACGTGGAGATGAGCGTCGCCTCCACGAAGGCCTTCTACGCCCAGATCGCCGCCGGGTTCCTGCTGGCGATCGCCATCGCCCAGGTGGTGCCGGGCACCGAGGGCCGCGCCGGCCACCGCAGCGAGGTCCTGGCCGGCCTGCGCGAGCTGCCGGCCGCCATGGAGGCCACCATCGCCCGCCGCGAGGTCGTGGCCGAGGCCGCCCAGGAGCTGGCCCCGTCCCGGCGCTACTGGGCGCTCGTGGGCTCGGGCGCCAACCGGGTGGCGGCCGAGGAGATCCGGATCAAGCTGTCGGAGCTCTGCTACAAGGCGATCGCCTCCGACGTCACCGAGGACAAGAAGCACATCGACCTCTCGTCCGAGCCGCTCATCCTGGTGTGCGCCGCCGGGCTGTCGGGCTCCAACGCCGACGACGTCGCCAAGGAGGTGGCGATCTACCGGGCCCACAAGGCCACGCCGATCGTCATCGCCACCGAGGACGAGGATCGCTTCAACGCCGCCCACCGGGTGATCACCGTGCCGGCCGTGCGCCCCGAGCTGGCCTTCGTGCTCTCCACGGTGGTGGGCCACCTGTTCGGCTACGAGGCCGCCCTGGCCATCGACGCCCAGGCCCGCCCCCTCCGCGAGGCCCGGAGCGCCATCGAGGAGGCGGTCTCCGCGCCGGCGCCCATCGACGCCGAGCGCATCCTGGCCGACCTGCGTCCCCGCAACGAGGCCATCTCGACCCGCTTCCACGACGGGCTGCGCACCGGTGCCTACAACGGGCACCTCGAGGCCGGCACCGCCGTCCGGCTGTCGTCGATGTTCCGGTACGCCACCGGCCACACCGCGCTCGACGCCTACCAGTACGAGCACGGTCGGGTCGGCACGCCGAGCATGGTGATCGAGGACTTCACCGCCGCCCTCACGGGCGCCATCGAGGAGCTCACCCGCCCGATCGACGCCATCAAGCACCAGGCCAAGACCGTCACCGTGGGCATCTCGCGGTCCGACGAGGGCCTGCTCGCCGTGCCGCTGGTGGCTGCTGCGCTCGAGGCCGGGGCCGCACGCGACCGCCTCAGCTACAAGGCGCTGCGCACCCTGGCCGGCCTCGACCGGGCCATCGACGAGGTGGTCGGCTACACCCGGTACCGCATCGAGGGCGAGGTGGAGGGCGCCGACGCCACGATCGTGGTGGTCGACCGCGGCGGGATCGCTCGCGACCTCCCCCTGCGCACCGAGCGCAACCCGCAGCTCCGGGGCACCAAGCACCGGGTGGCCACCGAGCGCGAGGTCACCGTGGCCGTGGGCCGCAGCGACGGCCGCTCGCTCGTGCTCATCCCCGAGGTCAAGGGGCACCAGTGCACCGGGATCACCCTCCTGCACGCCCGCTTCGCGGCCGAGCTCCCGGCCGGGCGGATGCGCTCGGTCCTGGAGGCCTACCGGGGCCGCTACGCCGCCCTGAAGGACGCCGTCACCGAGACCGAGGACACCTTCCGCGACGACCTCCTCGGCGCCTTCCCGCCCATCGAGCTCCTGACCACCCCGGTGAACGTGCTGGCCGACCGTTGGCGGGCCACCGGTGACCCCTCGTGATCGTGCTCGCCGTGGTGTTCGTGGTGGCCCTGGTGATGGTCGCCATCGCGTTCGTGGAGAACCGGCGCCGGTGAGCCGGTGATCGGCATCGGGGTCGACCTGGTCGACGTCGACCGCATGCGCGCCACGCTGGCCCGCACGCCCACCCTGGTGGACCGGGTGTTCACCCCGGGGGAGCGGGCCTACGCCGAGGCTGCCCGCGACCCCGCGGAGCGCTACGCCGTGCGCTTCGCCGCCAAGGAGGCCGTGCTCAAGGCGCTCGGCGTGGGCCTGGGCGCCGCCGACTGGCACGACATGGAGGTCGTGCGGGCCGCCTCGGGCGCGCCGGGCCTGGTCATCACCGGCCGGGCCGCATCCCTGGCCGAGGCGGCGGGGGTCGGCTCGTGGAAGCTCACCCTGAGCCACACCCACCGCACCGCCGAGGCCATCGCCGTGGCCCTGCCCTGACCGCCACCGCATGCCGCGTCCGGTGACGTCGGCGAGGTCCGGGGCGAGCCGAGGGGCGGCATCGGAAGCTCCTGGGCCCGGCCGACGTCGCGTGAGGCGGCACTAGCGTCGCCGCGATGGCGCTCGCCCACACGATCACCCTGACCGACGGGCGCACGCTCGGCTTCGACGATGTCGGTGACCCGGCCGGCGTCCCCGTCCTGTACGTGCACGGGTCGCCGGACTCCCGCCGGGCGCGCCACCCCGACGACGCCATCGCCGCCCGGTTGGGCGTGCGGCTGGTGGCGGTCGACCGGCCGGGCGCCGGGCTGTCCTCGCCGCACCCCGTCGGCACCGTCGGCACCTTCGCGGACGACGCCGTGGCCCTGGCCGACGCCCTCGGGGTGACGGCGTGGCGGGTGCTGGCCTGGTCGGCCGGCTCGGTCTTCGCCCTCGCGGTGGCCGCCCGCCACCCCGATCGGGTGGTGCGGGTGGCGGTGGCCGCGGGGCTGGTGCCCTTCGCCGCCTACGCCCGGCCCGGCATCCTCGACGATGCCGACGGCGGCCGGTGGATGGTCGCCGAGCTCGGCGAGGAGCTGGGTGCGGTGGGGCTGGCCGAGGTGGCGGCACCGATGCTCGCCCCGCACCCGTGCGACGAGGCCCTGGCGCGCGAGCACGTCCTGGAGGGCGCCGACGCCACCCGGCGGGCGGAGCTCGAGGCCATCCCCGGCGCCCTCGACGCGCTGGCGGCGGGCGTGGTCGATGCGGTGGCCTCGGGCCTCGGTGGCCTCACCCGCGACCTCGAGCTCCAGGTCGAGCGTCCCGACGTCGACTGGGACGACGTGGCCGTGCCCGTCGACCTCTGGTACGGCCACCGCGACGCCTCGGCACCGCCGGCGTTCGGCGCCTGGTGGGCCGACCACCTGCGGTGGGCCGAGCTCACCGTGGTGCCCGACGCCGGCCACCTGGTGGCCCTGTCGCACTGGGAGCCCATCCTCGCCCGCCTCCGCCTCTGAGATCGCGACGGCGGTGCGACGGCCGTGCGACGGCCGTGTCGCAGGTGCCCGGGGCGGGGCTCGGGCAGGATGGTCGCGTGCAGGCGATCGTGACCCCGGAGGAGATGGCCGCGATCGATGCTGCCGCGCCCGAGCCGGTGGAGGTGCTGATCGAGCGGGCGGGCGCGGCGGTGGCGCAGGCCGCCCTCGCCATGCTCGGCGGTGCCTACGGCCGTCGGGTGCTGGTGCTGGCGGGCAGGGGGAACAACGGCGCCGACGGGCGGGCCGCCGCCCGTCGCCTCGAGGCCCGCGGCGTGCGGTGCCGGGTGGTCGAGGCCACCGAGGCACCGCCGACGCTGCCGCTGGCGGACCTGGTGATCGACGCCGCCTACGGCACCGGCTTCCGGGGTGAGCACCACGCCCCGGCGCTGGGCGGGCCCGACACGCCGGTGCTCGCCGTCGACATCCCCTCGGGCGTCACGGGTCGCACCGGCGAGGTGGGCGGTCGGGCGTGGCGCGCCACCCGCACGGTCACGTTCGCCGCCTGGAAGCCGGGCCTGCTCCTGGGGGAGGGAGCCGAGCTGGCCGGTCGGGTCTCGGTGGCCGACATCGGCCTCGACGTCTCGGGCGCCCGCGCCCACCTGGTGGAGGCCGCCGACGTGGCCGCGTGGGTGCCGGCACGTGCTCGAGCCACGCACAAGTGGCGGGCGGCCACCTGGGTGGTGGCCGGCTCGCCCGGCATGGCGGGAGCCGCCCACCTCGCGGCCCGGGCCGCCCAGCGCGCCGGTGCCGGCTACGTCCGCCTCTCCACCCCGGGCTCCGACCAGGACCCCTTCGCCCCCACCGAAGCGGTGGTGACCGCCCTGCCGGGCTCGGCGTGGGCCGAGGTGGTGCTCGGCGGGGCCGACCGGTTCGGGTCGCTGGCGGTCGGCCCCGGCCTGGGCACCGACGAGCACGACGCGACGCAGGTCCGGCGCCTGGTGGCCTGCAGCGACCGACCGCTGGTGGTCGACGGCGACGGCCTGCGCGCCCTCGGCCGCGACGCCGCCGCGGTGATCGGCGAACGCCCGGCCGACGCCCCGCCCGTGGTGCTCACCCCCCACGACGGGGAGCTCGAGGCCCTCACCGGCGAGGCGCCGGGCCCCGACCGCTTCGCCGCCGTGCGGGAACTGGCGGCCCGCACGGGCGCCGTGGTCCTGCTGAAGGGCCCCACCACGCTCGTGGCCCGCCCCGACGGCCACGTGTGGGCCACGACCACCGGTGACGCCCGCCTGGCCACCGCGGGCACGGGCGACGTCCTCACCGGCACGGTGGCCGCCCTGCTCGCCCAGGGTCTCCCCGCCGATCGGGCGGCGGCGGCGGCCGCTCATCTGCACGGTCGCGCCGGCGCCCTAGCCTGGCGCCGTGGCCTGGTGGCCGGCGACCACGTCGACCGCCTCCCGGCCGCCCTCGCCGAGCTGCCCGGAGGCTAGATGTCCCGCCAATCGCCCGTGTCCGAGGTCATGACCACCGAGGTCTTGACCTTCTCCCCCGATGACACCGTCTCCGACGCCATGCAGGTGCTCGTGGACCGCGCCATCGACGGGGCACCGGTGGTCGACGCCGGGGGCCGGGTGGTGGGCATGCTGTCCACCGGCGACCTCATCGTGCAGGAGAGCCGCCTGCACTTCCCCACGGTGATCTCCCTGCTCGGCGCCACGCTCGAGCTGCCCAGCTCGAAGCGCCACTTCGACGAGGACCTCCGCCGCATCCTCGGCAGCACCGTCGGCCAGGTCATGCAGGCCGACCCGGTCACCATCGGCGCCGACGAGACCGTCGAGGAGGCCGCCACCCTCCTCCACGAGCACGACGTCTCCCGCCTCCCGGTGGTGGGCGACGCCGGTCTGGTCGGGATCGTGTCCCGCGTCGACATCCTCCGCGGCATCCTGCGCGACGACGCCCAGGCCTGAGGCCCGTGCGCCCCGTCTGGGCCGACGTCGACCTCGGTGCGGTCCGGGCCAACGTGGTCGCGCTGCGCCAGGTCTCGGCACCGGCGCGCTTCTGCGCGGTGGTCAAGGCCGATGGCTACGGCCACGGCGCCGCGGCGGTGGCCCGGGCGGCGCTCGCCGGCGGCGCCGACCTGCTGGGCGTGGCGCTGGTGGCCGAGGGCGCCGAGCTGCGCGACGCCGGCGTCGGCGGTCCGGTGCTGGTGCTCTCCCAGGCGTCGCCCGACGAGCTCGACCACCTCGCGGCTCACGACCTCGACGCCACCGCGTACACCGCCGCCGGCGTGGCCGGCCTCGGCGCGGCGGCCGCCCGGGCCGGTCGGGGGCCGGATCGCCCCGTGCCCGTGCACCTCAAGGTCGACACGGGCATGCACCGGGTGGGCGCCCAGCCCGACGAGGCGGTGGAGCTGGCCGCGGCCATCGTGGCCGACCCCGGCCTGCACCTGGCCTCGGTCTTCACGCACTGCGCCGTCGCCGACGAGCCCGAGCACCCGTTCACCGCCGAGCAGCTCCGCCGCTACGGGGAGGTCCTCGCCCGCCTCGCCGACGCGGGTGTGGCGGTGCCGATGCGCCACGCCGCCAACACGGCGGGTGCCATCGCCCACCCCGCCTCCCGGCTCGACCTCGTCCGCTGCGGCATCGGCATCTACGGCCTCGACCCCAGCCCCGAGCTGGCGGGCCGGGTGGCCCTCCGCCCCGCCATGTCGCTGCGCGCCCGGGTCTCGCACGTGAAGCGCGTGGCCGCGGGAGAGGGGATCTCCTACGGCCTGCGCTACCGCCCCGAGCAGGAGACCACCATCGCCACGGTGCCGCTGGGCTACGCCGACGGCGTGCCGAGGCGGTTGGGCGCCACCGGTGGCGAGGTGCTCGTGGGGGGACGCCGCCGGCCCATCGCCGGCACCGTCACCATGGACCAGCTCCTCGTCGACTGCGGCGACCAGCCCGTCGAGGTGGGCGACGAGGTGGTGCTGTTCGGCGAGCAGGACGGTGCGGTGCTCGGCGCCACCGAGTGGGCCGAACGGCTCGGCACCATCGCCTACGAGATCGTCTGCGGCATCAGCACGCGCGTGCCGCGCCGCTACCAGGAGGTCCCCTCGTGAACGGGAAGAAGCTCACCGTGCTCGGTGCCAGCCTGCTCGGCATCGGTGCCGCGGCAGCCGGCGCCTACCGCGCCACCCACCCGGCCGACGCCCGCGGCCCCGCCACGCCCGATCCCGGACGGCGCCGGTCCCGACCCCGGGACCACCTCTTCACGCTGCCCGACGACGTGGTCCACCGGGACCTGCCCACTCCCGACGGCGGCACGATCCACGTGGTGGAGCGAGGGGAGGGCCAGCCCCTGGTGCTGCTCCACGGCATCACGCTCCGCCACGACGTGTGGGCGCCCCAGTTCCACCACCTCTCGGATCGGTTCCGGGTGGTGGCCGTCGACCTGCGGGGCCACGGCACCTCGGTGGCGGGGCGCGACGGCTACGGCATGCCCCGGCTGGCGGCCGACCTGGCCACGGTCCTCGGCGACCTGGAGCTGCTCGACGCCATCGTGGTCGGGCACTCGATGGGCGGCATGACCGCCATGGCGTTCTGCGGGGCCCACCCCGAGGTGCTCGCCGAGCGGGTGGCCGGCCTGGTCTTCGTGGCCACCCGCGCTCACCAGGTGATGCCGCCGTACCTGGATCGCGTCGCCCGGTCGCTGGTGGCCCAGGGCCAGGGCCGGGTGGACGGCGGCCGGGGGCTCCCGTCGCGCGCCACGATGAACACCCGCCTCGTCCGGGCCGCCTTCGGTGATCGACCGTCGCCGGTGGCGGTGCGGCTCGTCGCCGAGATGGGCCAGGCCATGGCCCCCGAGGCCCTGGTGCCGTCGCTGGCCGGCCTGCTCGACCACGACGCCCGGGCAGCCATCCGGGCCACCGACACCCCCTCGCTGGTGGTGGTCGGCACCCGGGACCTCCTGACGCCCGTGCCGGCCGGGCGCCACCTGGCCCGCCTGCTGCCCGATGCCGACCTGGTGGTGCTCCCCCGTGCCGGCCACCAGCTCATGCAGGAGCGGCCCGACGAGCTGGCGGAGCTGCTCGGCGCCTTCGCGGCCAAGCTCGCGGGGGAGGTCGCCTCGGTGGCCGAGGCCGTCGCCGAGCGCGACGGCCCGGTGGGCGCCGACCAGGTCGAGCACGACCCGGGCGCTCCCGTTCCCTGATCCGCCCGCCCGCGGCCCCGGGCGCACCCGGGGCCTCGGTGCCGGCACCGGTCCGAGGCCCGTCCGTGCCGGTCCGGCCGGGGCCGGTCACTACGATCGGACCGTGCCCCCCCAGCTCCCCGCCGCACCGCGCCGCCCCTCCGGCGCCGGCCCGGTCGGGTGGCGCGCCGGTGGCCGGATCACCGCCTCGGCGGATCGTCCGGGGAGCCACGCATGAAGCCCCGCCCCACCTTCGCCCGCACCGCCTCGGCGTCGCAGACCCAGGACCTCGCCGAAGCGCTGGCCGCGCTGTGCGGCCCGGGCGACCTCCTGGTCCTGGCGGGGGACATGGGCGCCGGCAAGACGGCGTTCGCCCAGGGCTTCGCCCGGGGGCTCGGGATCACCGAGCGGGTCACCAGCCCCACGTTCACCATCGTCCGCGAGTACGCCGGGGGGCGCCTCGCCCTCCACCACCTCGACGTGTACCGGCTCGACCAGCTGCGCGAGGTCCAGGAGCTCGGCGTGGCCGAGATGCTCGACGAGGACGCCGTCATGGTCGTGGAGTGGGGCGACGCGGTCCTGCCCGCCCTCGGCGACCAGTACCTCGAGATCCGCTTCTCGTTCGGGGCCGGCGACGACGACCGGCTGGTGGAGCTGTCCCCCCACGGCCACGCCTGGCAGGCCCGCCAGCGCCAGGTGGCCGAGGCCCTCGCGGCGTGGACGATCACCGACCCCGGAGCGCGCTGATGCTGATCCTCGGACTCGAGAGCGCCACGGCCCAGGTGGGCTGCGCCATCGGCGGCCACGAGGGCGTCCTGGCCTCGTCGCACTCGGCGCGCGGCAAGCGCCACGCCGAGAACCTCACCCCGGCCATCGAGTTCACGTGCCGTCAGGCCCGGGTGGCGTTGTCGGAGATCTCGTGCGTCGCGGTCGACAACGGCCCCGGCCTCTTCACCGGCCTCCGCGTCGGGGTGGCGTCCGGCAAGGCCATCGCCCAGGCCCTGCGGGTGCCGATGATCTCGGTGTCGAGCCTCGACCTGCTCGCGTTCCCCCTGCGGTTCACCGACCGGCGGATCGCCGCGGTGGTCGACGCCCGGCGGGGCGAGGTGTTCTGGGCGTTCTACCGCCAGGTGCCGGGCGGGTTGCAGCGCATCACCGAGCCGGCCGTGTCCACGCCCGACGAGCTCGCCAACGAGCTGCTCGCCCAGCCGGGCGAGACCCTCCTGGCCGGCGACGGCGCGGTCCGCTACGCCGCCCAGCTCTCCGACCGTGCCCAGGGGGAGATCGCCGGCGGCGACCACGCCTACCCCTCGGCGCGATCGCTCGTGCAGCTCGCCCACGCCAAGGCGCTGCGCGAGGACTGGGTGCGGCCCCAGGAGGTGGAGCTGCTCTACCTGCGCAAGCCCGACGCCGAGATCAACTGGTCGATGCGGGAGGGGGCGTGAGCCCCACCCACCGCTCCTCGGCCGGCTCGGCGGGCTCGCCCTCCTCCGGCCCTCGCCAGCCGCGCGCCCGCCGGAGCCGCTGAGTGGCCGGCTCGGTCGACGGCGCCGCGCCGTCGGGGCTGGTGGTCACCGTGTCGCCGATGCGGCGACGGCACCTCCGCGCCGTGCTGGCCATCGAGGCGCAGGTGTACCCGCGTCCGTGGTCGGCGCGCCTGTTCGCCGACGAGCTCGACCGAGGCGGACGGGCCTACCTCGTGGCCCGCGTCGGGCCGACGGTGGTGGGCTACGCCGGCGTGCTGATGATCGCCGACGACGCCCACGTGGCCACCGTGGCGGTGGAGCCGACGTGGCAGGGCCACCGCATCGCCACCCGCCTGCTGGTCGAGCTGGTCGGCCAGGCCCGGCGCCTCGGGGCCAACCAGCTCACCCTCGAGGTCCGCATGTCGAACACCCGCGCCCAGGCCCTCTACCGGCGCTTCGGCTTCGCCCCGGCCGGTGCCCGCAAGGCGTACTACGCCGACAACGGCGAGGACGCGCTCGTGATGTGGGCCCACGAGATCGGCACCGCCGACCACGCCGACCGCCTGGCGGCCATCGAGGCCGACCTCAGCCCGGCCACCGTGCGGCTGGGCTTCGACGTGCCGGCCGGCGCGGGCGAGGAGGGCCGGCGGCCTGTCCACCCGGCCGTCGGCCGCGGCAGGATGGGAGCACCATGACCGCCACCGAACCCGTCACCGGCCGGACCACCGTCGACGCCTCCACCACGGTGCTCGGCATCGAGACGTCGTGCGACGAGACGGCGGCGGCCGTCGTGGTCGGCGGGCACCTCGTGCGCTCGTCGGTGGTGTCGAGCCAGGTCGACATCCACGCCCGCTTCGGCGGGGTGGTGCCCGAGATCGCCAGCCGGGCCCATGTCGACCTCCTCGCGCCCGTCATCGCGGAGGCGCTGGTGGAGGCGGGCGTGGACGGGCCCGACCTCGACGCGGTGGCGGCCACCGTCGGCCCCGGCCTGGTGGGCGCCCTCCTGGTGGGCGTCAGCACCGCCAAGGCGCTGGCCCTGGTGTGGGACGTGCCCTTCGTGGCCGTCAACCACCTCGAGGCCCACCTCTACGCCGCCCTGGTGGAGGACCCGTCACTCGAGCTGCCCCTCGTGGTCCTGCTGGTGTCGGGCGGCCACACCATGCTCGTGGCCATGGAGGGCCACGGCCGCTACCGGCTGCTGGGCTCCACCATCGACGACGCCGCCGGCGAGGCCTTCGACAAGGTGGGCCGCTACCTGGGCCTGGGCTACCCGGGCGGTCCGGCCATCGACCGCGTCGCCATGACGGGCGATCCCGACGCCATCGCCTTCCCCCGGGCGATGCTCGCCGAGGGCCTCGACTTCTCCTTCTCGGGCCTCAAGACCTCGGTGGTCAACCACGTGCGGAAGCACCCGGAGGTCCCCACCGCCGACGTGGCGGCCAGCTTCCAGGAGGCGGTGGTCGACGTGCTCGTCACCAAGGCCCGTCGGGCGGCGCGCCAGATCGGCGCCAAGGGCCTGGTCCTCGGGGGTGGCGTGGCCGCCAACTCCCTGCTGCGCGAGCGGTTCCTCTCGGCCTGCGTGGAGGACGGCATCCACGGCTCGCTGCCGTCGCGTGCGATGTGCACCGACAACGCGGCGATGGTGGCCGCGGCGGCCTGGTGGCGCCTCGGTTCCGACGGGCCCAGCCCCCTCGACACGGGGGCCGACCCCAACCTCCGCCTCCCCCTCCTCGAGGACTAATGGGTGCTGCCTGGTCGTCGTGAGAGGCTGGGTCCTGAGCGGCTTCCGGGTGAGCACTGCCATGGACTGCATTGGTTGAGTGCTGGCGTCAGACCGTGCCCCCGGAGGCTCTTGGGATGGTCCGCGAACAGCAGGTGGGATGACGTGCCAGTGCGAGCACCAGATCCATTAGTCAGCTGCACGGTCCTCCTTGCTCACGCCGTCGTCGTCGACCAGGAGGTATGGGACGGTGCAGGTGTTCGTGGGTGTCGACTGGGCTGAGGACCATCACGACGTGTGCGTGATGGACACCGCCGGCGCGGTGGTGTCCAAGGGCAGGGTGTCGAACGATCTGGCCGGGATCGCCAAGATCCACGACCTGATCGGCCGAGCGATCCCGGCCGACCTCGACGATGATCCGGAAGTCGTCGTGGGGATCGAGACCGACCGCGGCTTGGTGGTGCGGGCGCTGGTCGCGGTCGGCTACCGGGTGCTGGCGGTGAACCCGCTCGGCGTCGACCGCTACCGCGACCGGGCCCGGGTGTCGGGCGCGAAGTCCGACCCGGGCGACGCCAAGGTCCTTGCTGACATGGTCCGCACCGATGCCCACCAGCACCGCCCGGTCGCGGCGGACACTGATCTGGCCGAGGCGATCAAGTTGGTCGCCCGGTCGCACCAGTCGGCGATCTGGTCTCGGCGTCGCCTGGCGAACCAGGTCCGCTCGGCGCTGCGCGAGTTCTATCCCGCAGCACAAGAGGCGTTCGGTGAGCTGACCAGCACCGATGCGTTGTCGGTGCTGGCGGTCGCACCGACCCCTGAGCTGGGCAAGACCTTGTCGCTGTCGAAGATCGCTGCGGCATTGCGGCGCGGTGGCCGCCAGCTCAACGTCGACCGCAAGGCCAGCGAGATCCAAGCGGCGCTGCGCACCGACCAGCTCACCCAGCCTCCACTCGTCGCCGGTGCCTACGGGGCGATCGTGGCGTCGTTGGTCAAGGTGATCGCTGCGCACAACACCCAGATCGCCGAGCTCGAAGAGGTCCTCGAGGCCCATTTCAGCCAGCACCCGGACGCTGACATCCTCCGCAGCCTGCCCGGGCTCGGAGTCGTCACCGGCGCCCGCTCGGAGAGTTCGGTGACGACCCCAACCGCTACGACACCGCAAAGGCCCGCCGGAACTACGCCGGCACCAGCCCGCTGACGGTCGTCTCCGGCACCAGACGGATCGTTCGAGCCCGCCACATCCGCAACCGCCGCCTCGCCGATGCCTTGCACTGGTGGGCCTTCAACGCCATCACCCGCTCGCCCGGAGCACGCGCCCTCTACGACCACCGCCGCGCCCTCGGCGACACCCACAGCGGCGCCCTACGAGTTGTCAGCAACCGCCTCGTCGCCATCCTCCACGGCTGCCTCCGCACCCGAACCCCCTACGACGAAAACACCGCCTGGGCCCACCGCCAAGACCTCGCCGCTTGACGCCTCCCGCACGTGGGATGTCTGAGGCGGCGCTCGACGAGCGCCCGGCGCCTGCCGCCCGGCGAAGCGTGCCGGGGCGCGGTGGTGCCCGCCCCCGAGGGAGAAGGGGCGGGCACCGTCGTCGCCGGGGCGGGGGCCGGCGACGAGGGGTGGCGGCGGGCGGGTGTGGGCCGACCCGCCGCCAGGTCTGCTCAGGCGGCGTCTCCCGACCACGGGTGGTCCGCCGCCGGGGGCGGTGCCGGCCGGACGCGGGGTGGGGCGGCGGCGGGGCGCTCCGGGGGCGGGCCCGCATCGGAGCCGTCGGCCGCGGCCGAGACGGGCGCCACGTCGGTGGGGGAGAAGGCCGCGCCCCGGATGGCGGGCGGGAGGGGACCGCGCCGACGGGCGAGCGCCCAGCGGAGCGCCTCGTGGGCCAGGGCCGGGTGGAGCTTCCAGCGGTGGAGCTGCTGCTCGATCGCCTCCTCGCCCTCGCCGAGCTCGGCCAGGCTGAGGGCCAGGCGACGGGCCCGTCGCCGCTGGTCGTCGAGGTCGGGGCTCCGGGAGGCCTGGCGGAGCCAGGCCGCGTGCTCGTCGCGGACCGGCGGGGGCAGGCGCTCGACCTGGGTCCGGTTCAGCGGGGCGATCCGGCGGCGGACCGCCAGCGCGCCGGGCCCGGCCGACTGGGTGACCTTGAACTTGGTGGCCCGCGCGATGGCTCGCAGGAACGGGGCGTTGCGCCCGCCCTTGTTGCCGAGGCCGAGCGCGGCGGCCGTGTCGAGCAGGGGCAGGTCGAACCCCTCGGGGTGCTCCTCGAGCTCGGCGGCCAGGCGCCGGACCAGGAGGGTGGTGGTGGGTCCGAGGACCGGCAACCAGAAGCGCTCGACGTAGGTGGAGCGCAGGTCGTGGCCGAGGAGGTCGACCACGGGGTCGGACAGCGGGGTGACGTGCAGATGGTCGGTGGGCAGGGTGAGGTCGAGCGGGGGAAGCGACACGAGGTCCTCCAGGCGAGGCGGCCGATGGCCGGTGGCATCCGTCAGCGTGGTGGGACCGCTGCGAGGTTTCCTGTAGTTTCATGCTTTTCCATGCATGTGTCAAGCGTGGCGGGCTGGAGGTCCGGCCCACCCGATGCCCTTCGGACGGGCGGGCGCACGGCGGGCACCCTCAGGTCGGGGGCCGTCGCGGCCGACAAGGAGAGCCACCCCCTCGCCGAGCGGGCGTCCCGAGCACGAAACGCAGGCCTCGTCACCATGCACTGCCTCCCCCCGACCGGTCTGAGCTCCGGAACCGTCTCGCTGTTCTGGCTGGCCGTGTTCCTGACCACCGTCGGCGCGCTGGTCCTGGTGCTGAGCCGTCGGCGCGCCGCCGGGCCTCTCGCCGCGCTGGTGTTGGTCGGCATCGCGGTGGCCTCGGTCGGCATCTCGGCTCCTCCCGCCGACGCCGCCCCGATCGTCGACGGCTGCACCCCGACCGCCACCTCGGCGCCGACGACCGGAGCGCCGACGATCGTCGCACCGGAGACATCGACGACGACGGCCACCACGGTGCCGACCACCGCGCTGCCGACCACCACCGTGCCCGCGACCGTCCCCGTGACCGTGCCGCCCACGACCATCCCGCCGCTCGGGGCCTGTGGGCCGGCGGTGCTCCTGCTGTCGTTCGCCCCGACCGGTCTCGGCCAGGGGGAGCTGCTCCTCGAGCCCGGTGTGCCCTGGCTGTTGCCGGTGGGCTGGTCGATCACCGGCGGGGCGTCCCTGGAGGTCGAGGTGGGGCTCCAGGTCGAGCTGGCCCAGGGTGTCCCCGGCCCGATCCTCCCGGTTCTGCTGGTCCCGTTCACCTCGGTGCCCGGCACCATCACCGCCCTGCCGGAGCGGGTCGAGGTGGACCTCGACGTCGCCACCCTGCGAGACCAGGTGGAGGCGGACGTGGCCGCGTACCTCCTCGCCACCGACCCGGCCGAGCCGTACACCTTGGTGGTCGACGTGCGGCTGTCGTTCACGCTGACGCACGACGGCGCCTGTCCGGACCAGCGGGTCATGGCTCCCGTCGACGGGGTGCTCGGCTCGTTCTGACGCCGATCGTGGTCGGCGCGGCCGGCGCCGTGGTCGCCTCCGGGCGGCGGGTGGGAACCGGGTGACGATGGGGAATGGCTCGCCTGGCCCGATTGTTGACCCAGCCGGTAGCATTTTGCCCGCCCACCGATCCGTGGGCCCACCGCATCACCAGAGGGACCGTCATGGCCAGCTTCCGAGACCTGCTCGCATCCACCAAGGCCGAGATCCGCGAGGTCACCACGGCCGAGGCCGACGAGCTCCGCGGGGCCGAGGGCACGGTCGCCCTCGACGTGCGGGAGCCCGACGAGTACGAGCAGGGCGCGCTCCCCGGTGCCGTGCACATCCCCCGGGGCACCCTCGAGACCAGCATCGAGATGCGCATCCCCGACCACGACACGCCGCTGGTGGTCTACTGCGCCGGCGGCACCCGCTCGGCCTTCGCCGCGAAGACGCTCGCCGAGCTCGGCTACACCGACGTGGTGTCGGTGGTCGGCGGCTTCAACCGCTGGAAGGACGAGGACCGCGACTGGGTCACCCCCGCCGCCCTCAGCTCCGAGCAGCGCAACCGCTACAAGCGCCACCTCCTCCTGCCCGAGGTCGGCGAGACCGGCCAGCAGGAGCTCCTCGACGCCAAGGTGCTGCTGTTGGGCGCCGGCGGCCTCGGCTCACCCGCCGCCATGTACCTCGCCGCCGCCGGCGTGGGCACCCTGGGCATCATCGACATGGACGTGGTCGACGAGTCCAACCTGCAGCGCCAGATCCTCCACAACATGGACCGCATCGGCGACCGCAAGGTCGATTCGGCCAAGAAGACGCTGACCCTGCTCAACCCCGACGTCAACGTCGTCACCTACGACGTCCGCCTCGGTGCCGACAACGTCATGGACATCCTCGAGGGCTACGACGCCATCGTCGACGGCACCGACAACTTCCCCACGCGCTTCCTCGTCAACGACGCCTCGGTGAAGCTGGGCATCCCCGTCGTGCACGGCTCGATCTTCCGCTTCGAGGGCATGGTCACCGTCTTCGACCCCCGCAACGGCCCCACCTACCGCGACATGGTGCCCGAGCCGCCGCCCGCCGACCTGGCCCCCTCCTGCGCCGAGGCCGGCGTGCTCGGCGTGCTCCCCGGCATCATCGGGTCGATCCAGGCCATCGAGACCCTCAAGCTCATCTTGGGTCTGGGCGATCCCCTCGTCGGCCGCCTGCTGGCCTACGACTCCCTCGAGCAGTCGTTCCGGGAGTTCAAGGTGCAGGTCGATCCCACCAACGAGATCACCTACGCCAACCGTGACCGCATCCAGGTCGCCGAGCTCGAGGGCCAGTGCCTGCCCCTCCCGCTCCAGGCCCCGCCCGGCTGACCGTCTGACCGGTGGGCGCGGCCGCTGGCCGGGCGCCCGCACCCTGGCACCCGCTGCGCACGGCCCTGGTCGTGCGCAGCGCCGCGTCGGCGGTCGTGGACCAGACTGGCGAGGTGGAGCTCGGCGTGTTCGACCAGGTGGACGACGGCCTCCGGGCCCTCGTGCCCGCCGACCTCGGCACGCTGCGCACCCAGGCCCGGCGGTGGGGCGTGAAGGCCTGGTTCGACGAGGAGGCCTGCCCCCGGGCGCACTACGAGGCCCAGGTGCTCTCGGCGAAGCACGTGCCCGGCGCCGAGCTGCTGGCGATCGAGGTGGGCTTCCACGCCGAGCACCCGAGCGAGCGGGACAACGAGGCGGCCCTGGCGGCCATCCGAGGCGCGGAGCCGACCTGGCGCGACGCCCTCGGGCCCGACGCGGTGGTCGGCCCGTTCCTCGGACGCGCCGGGTGGCTGCGCCTGTCGGAGACCTGGCCCGACCCGGACCTCGGCGACCCCGAGCTGTGCTTCGAGGTCGCCGACCGGCTGGCCGCCTACGTCACCACGCTCGAGCCGCTGCGGCGCCGGGCTCCGGCGGCGCAGGAGGACCCCGCCGGTCGGTCCACGGGCCGGCCGTCCCGCCGCTGACGGCGTTGGTCGCTGGTGGTCGCTCGTTGGTCGATGGTCGCTGACGGGGCGCCGGTGGGTTGCCGGGGGAGCGGGTGACGGCCGGGTCAGGTGGGGGCGGCGCCGTGGCGCCAGCTGTCGGGCACGCGGACCGAGGTCACCGTGGCGGTGGCCCGGACCTTGCCGCCCGCCTCGAGCACGCACGCCACCGTGGTGCCGCGCTCGTCAGCGGAGGTGATGGTGCCCCGCAGGACGAGCTCGGCGTCGATGGCCGTGGGGCGCAGGTAGCGGACGTCCATCGCGGTGGTGGCGTGCCAGAGGTCGGGGTCGCTGCCGATCTCGCGCCCGTCGCGCCGGTAGGCGTCGGCGATGGCGGTGCACACCCCATGGCAGTCCAGCAGCGTGGCGATGATCCCGCCGTTGAGGACGTGACGGGGACCGGCCGCGAACCGCGGCGAGCCGGTCCAGCGGGCGACGGCCTCGTCGTGCTCCCACTCGCTCTTCAGGTGGAGCCCGTCGGGGTTGTCGGCCCCGCAGCCCCAGCAGAAGTTGTCCCTCATCGCGTCCTGGAACGCCGCCACGGCGGACCCCTTCGGTCGGATGGGCCCACGGGCCCGGTGGCCCATCCTCGCGCCGTCCGGGACGCTCAGGCCTTGGTGGAGGCGGCGACCATGGTCCACGGGAAGGGGCTGTGGACCGAGCGCACGTCGAAGCGACGGCCGACGAGCTCGGCGAAGGCCTTCTTCGACCAGTGGTTGATGTGGCCGGGGGTGTTGCCGAGGTCCTTCACGTACTTGCCCCGGGCCAGGTTGGCCACGCACCACACCGGCTCGCGCGGCACCGAGAAGACCACGTCGCGCCGGGCCACCCGGCTCATCTCGGCCAGGGCCAGCTCGGGGTACGGCACGTGCTCGAGGACCTCGATGGCGAGCACCAGGTCGAAGGTGTCGTCCTCGAACGGGAGTCGGCCGATGTCGCCGAACAGCGGCGAGAAGCCCTTGCCGTCCCAGTGGCCGGCGAGCTCGGGGTCGGGCAGGTCGACGCCGCAGAAGGTGGCATCGGGCCAGCGCTCGGCCAGCCGGGCCGTCACCTCGCCCTCGCCGACGCCGACCTCGAGGATCCGCCCCGGGTCGGTGCGCGGGAGCGAGGCGTCGAGGGCGGCGAAGAAGCCGGCCATCAGCTTCCGCTCCACCGGGTTCTTGGAGGCGTACTTGTCGTAGGTGTTGCCCGTGGGGATGTCGTCGTCGGCGCCGACGGCGGCCGGGGCGCTGGTGCTCACCGCTGCGCCGCCTCGGCCACGGGAGCATCAGGCGCCGCCACGGGGGCGGCACGGTGGCCCGCCGGGAAGGTGGGCGCCGCGTCCCGGGTGTAGCCGGCGGCGGGTTGGACCTCGTGGGTGGCCCGGGTGGCCCGACCGACGAGGTCGGCGAGCATGCCGACCACGAAGACCTGGAACGCGACGAGGAAGATCAGCAGCGTGTTGATGGCGACCTTCCAGTCGTTGTCGATCACGTCGTAGGTGAGCTTGCCGAGGCCGAGGACCAGCAGGAGGAAGCCGATGGGGAGGAAGACGCGGAACGGGTCGAACGACAGGGTCATTCGGATGACCTGGAGCAGGTAGCGCCGGGTGTCGCTGGCCCAGTGGAACTTCGAGGTGCCGGCCCGGGTGGAGTAGGTGATGGGCCAGTACTTCACCGTGTAGCCGTGGGCCAGGAAGGTGAGGGTGATGGTGGTGACGCAGCTGAACCCGGGCGGCAGCTGGCTCACGTACTGCAGGGCCACGTCGCGGCGGAAGGCGCGCATGCCGGAGTTGAGGTCGGGGATCGGCGTCTGCACGAGGTAGCTGGCCAGCTTGCGGATGAACGCCTTGGCCGGCACCCGGAACATCTTGTGGGTGCCCTCTTCGGTGGTGCGGGCGCCGACCACCTGGTCGTAGCCCTCCATCTCCCGGACGAGCTCCGGGATGAGGTCGTTGGGATAGCTCATGTCGACGTCGGTCCACACGACCACCCGGCCCCGGGAGGCGCGCGTGCCGAACTTGCGAGCCGACCCCGAGCCCCGGTTGGTGAGGAACTGGATGAGGCGGATGCCGTCGATCTGGCGGAGCGCGTCGCCTGACCCGTCGTTCGAGCCGTCGTCGATGACGATGATCTCGTAGGAGAACTCCGAGGCATCCATGGCGGCGCGGATGCGGTCGATCTCCTCGTTGAGGTGGCCCTTCTCGTTGTACACGGGGAGGACGATGCTCACATCGAGCTCGCTGCCGATCTCGTCGACGCCGAGGAGGACGTCCTCCGGCGCGACGAAGGGGCTGGCTGGGGAGTTCATGGCCGAGAACGCTACCTGCCCACCCCCGGAGGGGGGCAATCACCCCGGGGTGCCGGGGCGTCGGCCCCGGACGTCCGCGTCGGGCCCGGCTCCGCAGGGCCGCGGGGTCGGGCCTAGGCTCTCCCGGCCCGTCGTGCCGGCGCGGCACCCCGACGAACCGAGCCCGAGCCATGGACCCGACGAACCCCGATCAGCCTGCCGTAGCGGCCTCGCAGCCGGTCGCGGGCTCGCCCGCAGGGGGCGAGGGGGCCGAGCCCGTCGGGACCGTCGAGCCCGCCGAGCCCGCCGAGCCCACCGGGAAGCGGTCACGCGGTCGGGCCGTGGGGCTCACCTCCGTGGTCGGCCTCCTGCTCGGCGGGGCGGCCATGTTCTACGTGGTCCGCCGCCTGAACCAGGACTGGCCCGACGCCTCCGACGCCCTGGCCGAGGCCGAGCTGGCCTGGGTGGGCGTGGCCGTGGTCGGCGCGGTGCTCGCCATGACCAGCATCGGCTGGGGGTGGCGGGCGGTGCTCCGGCTCGTCGGGGTCCGCGTGCCCGTCGGGCGGGTGGTCGCCTGGTACTACGTCGGCGAGATGGGCAAGTACCTGCCCGGCGGGGTCTGGCCGGTGCTGGGCCGGGGCGAGCTGGCCCGGCGGGGCGGGGTGCCCCGCACCCGCGCCTACGCCAGCGTGGCGATGTCGCTCGGCCTGCTCTACCTGGCCGCCCTGTTCGTGGCGGCCGGGTTCTTGCCGTTCGCGCTCTCCGGCGGCGGGTTCAACGGGTGGATGCTCTTCCTGCTCGCGCTCCCGGTGGGCCTGGTGATGCTGCACCACACCGTCCTGGCCTGGTTGGTGGCCCTCATGGAGCGGGTCACCCGCCGCTCGATCGCCTTCGAGATCCCCCAGTGGCGGGACTCGCTGCTGTTGGTGGCGCGCTACGTGCCCACCTGGTTCTTCGTGGGCACGGCCACCTGGGCCATCGCCCGGTCCCTGACCCCCGACGCCTCGTACCCGAAGGTCATGTTCGCCACCGTGCTGTCGTGGACGGCCGGGTTCCTGGCCGTGCCCGTGCCGGCCGGCGCCGGCATCCGGGAGGCCGTGCTCACCGCCTCGTCGGGGCTCGACGGCGGCGTGGCCGCGGCCACCGCCATCGTCGCCCGCATCCTCTTCGTGCTGGTCGACGTCGTCGGTGCCGCCGTGTGCGCCCCGATCGCCGGGCGGAAGCGGGCGGGGGCCTCGGTGGGCCCTGTCCCCCAGCACGACGAGGCCGTCGTCATCACCTGACCCGGACCGTTGGCGTCGATTCGACGTCGATTCGCCGGACCGGGTCGTGGGGCGTCGGTTCGACCGACCCGGTCGTCGTGGCGGCGATTCGACGTCGAGTCGCCGCCGCACGGCACCCGTCGCCGCTCGACCGAGATCCCCCTGCCGGCTCGAGCGACGGCGGTTCGACGGACCCGGCGGGGCGTTGGCGGCGAAACGACGTCGATTCGCCGCCCACGCCACCGGTTGCCGCTCGGTCGAAGATCCCCCCGATCCCGTGACCGAACGGCCGCGGTGCGTGGGGTCGGGGGGTGGAGCGTCCCGGCGACCAGGTCCGCCCCGGGTAGGGTCGGCCGTCGTGGAAGGCTTGCGGCCGCTCGGCATCGGAGAGCTCCTCGATGCGGCCATCCGCATCTACCGGAGCCGGGCGAAGACCCTCCTGCTCGCCGTGGCGATCCCGATGGTGCCGGTGCTGGTCTTCACCTCGCTGGTGAACTGGTCGTCGCAGTCGAGCCTGGCCGTCGACCCCGCCACCGGTGCCCCCGAGGTCGACGGCGGCGACCTGGCCCTCTCGCTGGCCGGCCTGCTCGTCGCCTTCGTCGCCACCGTGGTGGCCAGCTCGATCGCCACTGCGGCGTGCTACCGGTCGATCAGCGGTGCCTACGTCGGCGACGACCCCGACTGGCGGGAGAGCCTCCGCTTCGGGCTGGCTCGCATCTGGTCGGTGCTCGGGCTCACCGCCGTCACCACCCTCGCCACGCTGCTCGGCCTGCTCGCGTGTCTCGTCGGGGTCATCGTGCCCCTCGCGTTCTTCGCGGTGGCCATGCCCGTGCTGCTGGTGGAGGGCACCGGGGTCGCGGGCTCGCTCCGGCGGTCGCGCGCCCTGGCTCGAGACGCCTTCTGGCGGGTGCTCGGCATCGTCCTGCTGGGCGCGTTGGTGGCCGGCGCCTTCCAGGCTGCGCTGAGCGCGCCGCTGTTCGCCATGGTGTTCGTCGACGTGAGCCCGTTGGTCGAGCAGGTCACCACCGCAGTGGTGACCGCCGTGGCCACGATCCTGGTGACCCCCTTCTCGGCGGCGCTCACCATGGCGCTCTACGTCGACCTGCGGGTGCGCAAGGAGGGGTTCGACCTGGCCCTCTGGGCCCAGCGGCTCGGCGCCACGCCCGCCCACGGGTTCCCCACCCAGCCCGGCGCCTCGGCCTTCCCCAGCTTCCCCGGACCGGGCGTCCCCGCGCCTGGCGGCTGGGCGCCCGGGGGCGCCGCTCCCGGCGGCTGGTCACCGCCCGCGCCCGGCGGCTGGTCGCCGCCACCGCCCCCACCACCGCCGCCACCACCACCCCCGCCCCCACCGACGGCCCCGGCCGGTCCGCCGACGGGATGGGCGCCACCGCCCGACGATGGTCGGAGCTGACCTCCGGCGTCGGTCGGCGAGGGGCCGATGGCCCCGCGTGGTGGTCGGGCTGGCCCTCGTCGCGGCGCTCGTCACCGCGCTCCCGGCCGACGCCGGCCGGGCCCAGGCGGCCACCACCACCCGGGCCGAGGCGGCAGCCCTGGCCCGAGCGGCCGTCGACGACGACCGCGCGCTCGCCGAGCTGCGGGGGATCGAGGAGCTCGACGGGCGGCCCGTCGACCTGGCGGCGGCCACCGCGGCGCTGGGCGGTGACCGTCGCGCCCGGTTGGCGGCCCTGGCCGACGCGCTCGCCGGCCCGGCCGAGCCGGGGGACCCGCCGGTCGACCGTGAGGCCTCCCGTCAGGTCGCCGAGCAGGTCCTCGAGGCCGACAAGTACCAGGAGGACCAGGTGCCCCGCCCGTTCCAGGGCGCCCTGGCCTGGCTGGCCGACCGCCTGCGCCCCGTCGGCCGGGCCCTCGGCCGGGTCATCGACCCCATCCTCGGCCTCCCGGGAGGCCCCGTCATCCTCCTCGTGCTGATCGTGGCCGCCGGCGGCACGGCCACGGCGTGGCTGATCTCGCGCCGGAGCCGGGCCGTCGTGACCCAGGGAGGGGCCGGCAGCCTCGTCGATCCGGCCCTCGACCCGGACGAGGTGGCGCAGCGGGCCGACGACGCCGAGGCGGCGGGCGACCTCACCGTGGCGATCCGCCTGCGGTACCAGGCCGGGCTGTTGCGCCTGGCGCGGGCCGGGGAGCTGGTGCTGCGGCCCGACACCACCGCCGAGGGGGCCGCTCGCCAGGTGGGTCGGCCGGCGATGGACGAGCTGACCCGGGACTTCGAGGAGATCGTCTACGGCGATCGCGTGGCCACCGAGGCCGATGTCCGCCTGGCGCGACGGGCCTGGCCCGAGGTGCTCGGCGCCAGGAGCAGCCGGTGACCGACCCCACGACGGCGCCCCCGGCGCCCGCCGAGCCACCGATCGAGCCACCCGTCGAGCCACCCACCGGGTCGGCCACCGGGTCGGCGCCCGGGCCCGGGCCCGAGCCCGTCGCCTCGGCGGACGGCTCGCCGCGCACCGGCTCCCAGCTGGCCCGCTGGTACCGGGGCCTGGGGCGCGGCCAGCAGGTGCTCGTGGCCGTGCTCGCCGCGGTGCTGGCGGTGAACCTCGCCCTCGCCGGCGCCCGCTCGCTGCTGGGCAGCCAGCCCGGGGGGCCCACGTCGTCCTCGTTCAGCACCGGCGCCGACGGGCTGGAGGCCTACGCCGACCTCCTGCGCGCCGATGGAAGGTCGGTGGTGCAGCTCCGTCGCACCGTCACCGCCGACGACCTCCCGGCCGCGGCCACGGCGGTGGTGGTCGACCCGTCACAGCTGACCGAGACCGAGGCCGTCCGCCTGGCCCGCTTCGTCGCCCGAGGGGGCCGGCTGGTGATCGCCGGGGAGGCGTCGGCGCCGCTCGTGGGGTTCGTCACCGGGAGCGCGGTGGGGTGGGACCGTGAGGAGGAGGCCGACGAGCTGGCGGTCTGGCTCGAGGTCGACGGGACCGGCTCGGCCCGCCGCCTCGCGGGCGACCGAGGGGGCCGCTGGTCCGCCACCGGGCCGCTCCTGCCCGTCGCCGGTGCCGACGACCGGCCTGCCGTGGTGGCCGGCCCGGTCGGCGCCGGGCACGTCGTGGCACTGGCCGACTCGAGCCTCCTCCAGAACGCCAACCTGGCGCGAGCCGACAACGCCGCGCTGGCGCTGGGCGCTGCAGGAGGCCGCGATCGCCCGGTGGTGTTCGTGGAGTCCGTGCACGGCTACGCCGAGACCGGCCTCGCGGCGGTGCCGTCGTCGTGGAAGTGGATGGCGGCCGGCCTGGGCGTGGCCCTGCTCGCCGGGTTGTGGTCCGCCGGGACCCGCCTCGGGCCCCCGGAGCCCCAGCAGCGAGCGTTGCGCCCACCCCGGCGGGCTCACGTCGAGGCCATCGCCGCCGGCCTCGACCAGGTGGCCACGGCCCCGGCGGCGGCCGAACCGCTGCGGGTGGCGGGCCGCGCCGCGCTGACCGCCCACCTCGGCATCGACCCCGGGGCGTCCACCTCGGTCCTCGCCCGCGCCGCCGAGGACGCCGGCATCGACGCGCGCGACGTGGCCGTGCTCGACCGCCCCGCCGGCGACCTCGACGACGCTCGCGCCATCGGGGCCTTGTCGGCCCGCCGCCAGCGCGCCCGCCACCAGCTCGGCGACCCGCCCCCCGGCGGCGCCGGTACCGTCCCCCCCGACCCCCTCGTCCCTGGAGCCCACCTGTGACCGATCCCGCCGAAGGCGTCCTCCGCGCCGTCCGCACCCGCCTGCACGCCGAGGTGGAGAAGGTCGTGGTGGGCCAGGGCGAGGCCGTCGACGCCCTGCTCGTGGCTCTCGCGGTGGGCGGCCACGCCCTGCTCGAGGGCGTGCCGGGCGTGGCCAAGACGCTGCTGGCCTCCACCTTCGCCCAGGCCCTGGGCCTCGAGTTCCGGCGGGCGCAGTTCACGCCCGACCTCCTCCCGTCCGACCTCACGGGCACGATGACGCTGCGCGACCGCGAGCTCGTGTTCCGGCGCGGGCCGGTCTTCACCAACGTGCTGCTCGCCGACGAGATCAACCGGACCCCGCCCAAGACCCAGGCCGCCCTGCTGGAGGCCATGCAGGAGGCCCAGGTGACGGTCGACGGCGTGGGCCACCCCCTGCCGCAACCGTTCCTCGTGGTCGCCACCCAGAACTCGATCGAGTACGAGGGCACCTACCCGCTGCCCGAGGCCCAGCTCGACCGCTTCCTGGTGAAGGTGCTGGTGGGCTACCCCAGCGAGTCCGACGAGCGGGCGCTGCTCGCCCTCGGCCGGCGGGGCCTGGTGCCCACCGGGTCCGACGACGTGCGGGCCGTGGTGGGCGCCGACGACGTCCTGGCGGCCCGGGCCGAGGTCGACGCCACCTCGGTCACCGACGAGGTGGCCGCCTACGTCACCGCGCTGGTGCGCCAGACCCGGGCCCTGCCCAGCGTGGCCGTGGGGGCCAGCCCCCGTGCGGGGGTCCACCTGCTGGTGGCGGCCAAGGCCTCGGCCCGGCTCTGGGGCCGCCACTTCGTGATCCCCGACGACGTCATCCGGGTGGCGCCGGCCGTGCTCCGCCACCGCCTCGTGCTGCGGCCCGAGGCCGAGCTCGAGCGGCTCACCCCCGACGCCGCGGTGGCCAACGCGGTGGCCGCCACGCCCGTCCCCCGCTGACCGGCGTGCGCCACCGATGAGCCCCACGCCCCGGACGGTGGCCCTGCTGGCCCTGGCCGCCCTGAGCGCGCTCTGGCTGCCGGCCGAGGCGGCCGGCGGTCTCGTGGCCGTGGTGCTCGCGGCGTTCGCCGGTGATGCCTGGAGCGTGCACCGCCCGCCCACGGTCGAGCGGTCGCTGCCGGTCGAGCTGGCCCGCGGCGCCCCCGCCGCCTTCGCCGTCACGGTCGAGGGGCGACCCGGCGCGTCGGTGCGCGTGCGCCAGCCCCAGACCGAGGACGTGCGCATCGTCCCGCCCGAGGCCGACGGTGGGTTGACGGGCGCCGTGGTGGCCACCCGCCGGGGGCGGCACCGGCTGGCCCCGGTGACCACCCGGACCACCGGCCTGCTCGGCCTGGCCCGGTGGGCCCACCACCACGGCGGCGAGGTGGAGGTGACGGCCCACGCCGACCTGCCCGGCGCCCGACGCCTGGCCGCCGCGGTGCGCCAGGGCACCTTCCGCGACCCCGGCCTCCGGCGTGGCCCCCTGGGCCTGGGCACCGACTTCGAGTCGATCCGCGACTACACCCCCGACGACGACATCCGCCGCATGAACTGGTTGGCCAGCGAGCGGGCCGGGCGCCCCATGGTGAACCAGTACCGGGAGGACACCGAGCGCGACCTGTGGTGCCTGATCGACTGCGGTCGCCTGCTCGGTGCACCGGTGGCGGACCGCACCCGGCTCGACGCCGCGCTCGACGCGGTGGCCGCGGTGGCGGCGGTGGCCGACGTGGTGGGTGACCGGGTCGGGGCCGTCGTGTTCGATGCGGAGGTCCGGCGCGTGATCCGGCCCCGGCGGGCCAGCGCCGCCGGCCTCGTCCGGTCGCTGGAGGACCTCCAGCCCGTCCCGGTCGACAGCGACTACGGCGTTGCCTTCGGTCGGGTGGCGTCGGCCAAGCGGTCCCTGGTCGTGGTGTTCACCGACCTGCTCGACGCCTCGGCCGCAGGCCCCCTCCTCGACGCCGTGCCCGTCCTGGTCCGCCGCCACGCGGTGGTGGTGGCGGGCGCCTCCGATCCCGACCTGATGGCCGCGGTGACCACCCCACCGGCCACCACCCGTGACCTCCACGTGGCCGCGGTGGCCACGGAGCTGCTCGACGAGCGAGACGCGGTGCGGGCACGCCTCACCGCGGCGGGCGCCCTGGTGGTCGACGCCCCGGTGGATCGGCTGGCGTCGTCGTGCGTCGCCGCCTACCTCCGGCTCAAGTCCACCGCCCGCCTCTGATCGCGGCAGCGCGGAGATCCGCGAGCGCCCACCGCTCAGGATCGCGGTCGGCGAGCCGATGGAGGTGCGTGTCCGATCCGGTCGAGCACGGCGACGCAGGAGTGCGTGACCCCGCACGTCCCGGCCGATCGGCGGCGTTCTTCGAGCGCCTCGTGGAGGCGGGAGAGCACGCGACGCTCGTGTTCGCGCCCGGCGGTGACTTCACCTACGCCTCGCCTGCGGCCGCCCGGATGATGGACACCACCGTCGACACGCTGATCGGTTCGAACTTCGCCGACTGGATCCACCCGCCCGACCTGGGCACCGCGCTCGACGCCGCCGCGTTCCTGGTGGACCACCCCAACGGTGAGCGGCCGCCCCTCGAGGTCCACCTGCTGGCGAACGGTGTCCCGTTGTTGGTCGAGATCGTCGGGGAGAGCCTCCTCGACGACCCCGACGTCCGAGGCGTCGCCATCGCCATCCGCGACATCCGCGACCAGGAGACGACCAAGCAGATCCTCGATGCGGTCATGCGGGCCGAGCGGGTCGACCGGACCCTTCGCCTCATCGCCGAGCTGGGGCACCGCCAGTTCCGTGGCGGCGGCGTGGTCATCGATCTCGACACCGCGATCGGCGAGCTGACCGAGGTGCTCGGCGGAGAGATCCCCGAGGGGCTACGGGCGCTCACCACCACGCGCCCGCCAGGACGGAGCGGCCTCCCCTGGGAGGACGCCCGGTGGAGCGGCGACCTCGCCCACCTCGTCGGCGCCGACCTCCGGAGCCGCGTCGGATCGGTGGACGTGGGCGCCTGTTGGAGCTGCCCGATCCGGGCCACCGATGGGCTGCTCCTCGGGGTCCTCACCGTGTGGATGGAGGCCGCGGCGCCGCCCTCACCAGCCGAGACGGCCCTCCTCCGACGCCTCGCGACGCTGACGGCGTTCGCCATCGAGCGGTGGAGCCGGGACCAGCAGCTCGAGCACGCCGCCGGCCACGACCTCCTCACCGACCTCCCGAACCGGTCGATCTTCACGAGCACCGTCGCCCGGCGGCGGAACCGGGTCACCCTCGGGCTCGACGCGATCCTGTTCGTCGACCTCGATGGCTTCAAGGCCGTCAACGACACCTTGGGCCACGCGGCGGGCGACGAGGTGCTCGTCACCGTGGCGGCGCGGATGAGCGAGCTGCTGCGGAGCGATGACACGGTCGCCCGCCTGGGAGGCGACGAGTTCGCCGTCCTCTGTCCCGGTCTCGCCGACGTGGCGCTCGCCGCGCTCGTCGCCGAGCGGCTGATCCGGGCGGTCGAGCGCCCGATCGAGACCACGTTCGGCACCGTCCAGGTCGGGGCGAGCGTCGGCATCGCGGTCGACGACGGGGCCGACGTCGACCTCGCGAGCCTCCTCAACCGCGCCGATTCGGCGCTGTACCTCGCCAAGGGGGAGGGCAAGGGCTGTTGGCGCATGGCACCGCCGGTCGAGCCGGTGGCGTCGAGCGCCCGCTGACCCGAGCGCCCGCTGACCCGACCGCCCGCTGACCCGAGCGCCCGCTGACTCGATCGCCCGCTGACCCGGGCGCCCACTGAGGCGCCTGCTGACCCGATCCTGGTGACCCGATCGCCGCCCGCCTCGACTGCTCGTCGGTGGGACGGCTGCCGCACCGGCCGGCTGGCAGGATGTGACCATGACCGACGACCGCCTGGAAGTCCAGCGCACCATCGACGCCCCACCGGAGGCGGTCTTCCGCGTGCTGTGCGATCCGCAGGGCCACGTGGCCATCGACAGCTCGGGCATGTTGCTCGCCGCCACCGGCGACCCGGTGCAGGCGGTCGGCGACACGTTCGTGGTCCACATGGACCGTGAGGCGCTCAACGACTACCCCCTCGGCCGCTACGACGTGACGGTCAACATCGCCACGTTCGAGCCCGACCGGGAGATCGCCTGGACCATCGAGGGCCAGATCCGCCCTCAGATCGGTCACGTCTACGGCTACCGCCTCGAGCCGGCCGACGAGGGGAGCCTCGTCACCTCCTACTACGACTGGTCCGACATCGACCCGGTGTGGCGGGAGGCCGGGATCTTCCCCGTCCTGTCCGAGGGTGCGCTCCGGGCCACGCTCGGCATCCTGGCCCGCACGGTGGCGCGCGGCTACGTGGGTCAGGCCTGAGCGGGGCGTCCCCGCCACAGCACCAGCGCCCAGAAGAGGCCGCCGAGCGCGAAGCCGACGGCGAGCGCGGCGGGCAGCGAGAGGCCGCGAGGGGTGACGAACCCCTCGACGATGCCGCACGGCACCAGCAGGAACGCCGAGCCGAGCGCCAGCTCGACGCCGGCACGGCCCTCGACCGTCAGCGCCTCCACCCGCGTGCGGTGGCCGGGGTGGACCAGGGCCCACCCGGTGCGGAGCCCGGCGGCGCCCGCCACCGTGATCAGGGAGAGCTCGAGCACCCCGTGGGGCGCCACCAGGCGCCAGAGCGAGTCGCTGTAGCCGCCCTCCACCGCCAGGCCGGCCACCAGGCCGAGGACCAGGCCGTTGAAGACCAGGGCGAGCAGCGTGCCGACCCCGCCGAGGAGCCCACCGCCGTACGCGAGCAGGGCCACCCGCGCGTTGTTGGTGAAGATCTCCGCGGAGAACGCCGTGTTCTCGGCCGGGTCGGTCACCTTCTGGGTGTCGGGGTCGCGCGGCGCCGCCTGGCCGGCACCGGCGCTCAACGGGCTGATCTGGGCCACCCGCGCCGCCTCGGCCGGGCTGGCGTTGGCCCAGACGCCCACGAGCAGCGCCGGGGCCCACAGGGCGAGCCCGGCGATCACGAGCAGCAGGGGTCGCTCCCGGACCCGCCGCCAGTACCCGGTGGCCGCGAACGTCCGCAGCGACGCCCGTTCCACCACCGAGCCGTACACCAGGGGACGGGCCTCGCCCACCAGGTGGTCGAGGCGGGTGGTCACCGGATCGCCGGGGAAGCGGCGCCGGGCCTGGGCCAGATCGGCCGCAGCGCCCCGGTAGAGCCGACCGAGCTCGCGGACCTGCGACGGGTCCAGGCGCGAGATCCGACCCCTGGCCTGCTCGACCAGCCCGGCCAGCGCGTCCCACGCGGCCTGGCGGGCCCGGACGAAGGCGGGGAGCGTCTCGGGCACGGTTCTCCTGCTGGTCGGGGCGGTGGGAGCACCACGGCCGTCTAGCGTCGACGGTCGTGGAGCTCGACGAGCGGTTGACGCTGGCCAGTGCCGAGGGTATCGACCTCGACCTCAGGCTCGCGGGCATCGGGTCTCGCAGCGTGGCCTTCCTCGTCGACCTGGCCCTCCAGGCCATCGCCCTCGCGGTGCTCGCCGCGGTGGGCTCCGCCTTCGGCTCCCTGGGAGCCGCCTTCTACGCGGTGGCCGCCTTCGTGGTGCTGCTGGGCTATCCCATCCTGGCGGAGGCCTTCGCCTCGGGGCGGACCGTGGGGAAGGCCCTCCTCAAGATCTCGGTCGTCGCCAGCGACGGCACCCCCGTCACCTTCCTGGCCGCGGTGATCCGCAACGTGGTCCGCTTCGTCGACGCCCTGCCGGGCACCTACTTCGTGGGCCTGGCGGCGATCCTGCTCACCGCCCGCAACCAGCGGGTGGGCGACCTGGCGGCCGGCACGCTCGTGATCCACCGCTCCCGCCCCGGTGGCGAGCGCGGGGCCTCGTCCGGCCTGGCCCTCGACCCGGCGCTGGGGGCCGACGCGGCCGGGTGGGACGTCGCCGCGGTCACGGCCGAGGAGGTCGCCGCGGTGCGGTCGTTCCTCGAGCGCCGGGCCGACCTCGATGCCACCCACCGGGCCGACCTCGCCCAGACGTTGGCCTTCCAGCTCCTGCCCAAGGTCGCCGGCGTGCCGCTCGAGGGCGGCCCGGAGCGGTTCCTCGAGCGGGTGGTGAGCGCCAAGGTCGGTCGGTGACCGGGGCCGGCCACCGGTTCGGGCTTCAGGTGACCGCCGGAGATGCCGATGTAGTGGGTGTGGAATCGGTGATCCTCGTCCAGGGCGAGCACCTGCTCGTGCTGGTGTTGCTCTGCGCCGCGGTGCTGGCCTGGGCCGGCGTCGTCCGATCGCGGGCGCGCGTCCGCCGCAGCCTCGAGCTGGCCGAGGCCGCCCGCGGCTTCGAGCTGCTGGTGGAGCGCATCGCGGACCCCGTCATCATCCTCGACGCCGTCGGCACGATCACCTACGTCAACCCGTCGGCGATGGCCACCTTCGGGTACGGGCTCGAGCAGGTGGGCGCCTCGGCGTTCTCGATCCTGCACCCCGACGAGATGGAGGCCACGGCCCGGCGCATCGAGGAGGCCTCGGCGGGTGACCCGCTCCAGGGGACCACGCTGCGCCGCATCCTGCGAGGTGACGGCGAGTGGATCACGTGCGAGTCGGTGAGCACCAACCTCCTCGCCGAGCCGAGCGTCGCCGGCATCGTAGTGGTGCTCCGTGACGTGACGGAGCGCATCGCCGCCGGGCGCGTCGCCGCCGAGCAGCACGAGCTCACCCAGACGGTGCTCGACACCACCACCGCGCTGGTGGTCACGCTCACCCTCGACGGCGAGCTCGTGTCGCTGAACCGGGCGGCCGAGGCCCTGATCGGCTACGAGACCAGCGAGGTGGTGGGGCTCCACTGGTCCCACTTCGCCCCGGAGCAGGAGTGGACGGAGGTCGAGGCGGTGCTGGCCGGTGTGGCCCCCGCCACCCCGAACGTCGCCCTCGAGAGCCACTGGACCGACCGTCAGGGCCGCCGCCACCTGATCGCCTGGAACAACGCGGTGCTCCGGGACGCCGACGGGCGACCGACCCGCATCATCGCCACCGGCATCGACGTGACCGAGACCCGGCGGGCCGAGGCCGTCGCCCGCCAGGCCGAGCAGCACGAGCACGACCGCCTGGCGTGGGAGGCCACCCACGACGCCCTGACGGGCGTCCTCAACCGGGCCGGCCTGCTCGACCGGCTCGACCACCTCCTCGACGATCCCGCGGCCCAGCCGGTGGCCGTCCTCTTCGTCGACCTCGACGGCTTCAAGGCGGTCAACGACCACCACGGCCACGCGACGGGCGACGAGGTGCTGCGCGTGGTGGCCGACCGACTGGTCGACTCCGTCCGGGGCGGCGACCTCGTCGGCCGCCTCGGCGGCGACGAGTTCGTGGTGCTGTGCCCGAACCTCGGCCAGGAGCACGCCGAGGCCACGGCCCGCCGCATCGACGCGACCGTCGCCGAGCCCATCGCCCTGCACGGCATGACCCTCCGCAGCGGCGCCTCCACGGGGACCGTCACCACCACCGGGGGCGATGCCGGCGATCTGCTCGAGCAGGCCGATGCCGCCATGTACGCGGTCAAGCGCGGCCGCCGCACCCGGACCGACGAGGCGGCGCCGGGCGGCGGCGCCCCCGCCCACCCCGACGAGGACGCCCGGATCGCCGACCTCCACGCCTCGGGCCTGCTCGACTCGGGCTCCGACCCGTTCATCGACACGATCGTCGAGCTGGCGGCCAAGGTCTGCGGCACGCCGATCGCCGCGGTCACCCTGATCGACGTGGACCGCCAGGTGTTCAAGGCGGCGGTGGGGCTGCCCGCAGGGATCGAGACGGACCGGTCGGTGGCCTTCTGCGGGTACACGATCCTCGACGCCGACCACTCGTTCGTGGTCGGCGACGCCGCCGAGGACGATCGCTTCGCCGACAACCCCTTCGTGACCGGCTACCCCGACATCCGCTTCTACGCCGGCGCCCCGCTGGCGCTCGGGGGCCGAGCCCCGTTCGGCTCGCTGTGCGTGATCGACGACGTGCCCCGACAGCTCTCCCACGGCCAGCTGATCATGCTGGAGCGCCTCCGCGACAGCCTCGTCACCTACCTGGAGCTGCAGGAGGCACCGGCGCGGGGCGAGCCGGTGTCGGGCCTGTCGGACCGGGCTCGGCCCTCGCGCTGAGCCCGACGACCGGGCCGGCCGCCTCCGGTGGGCCCGGCCCGGGCCGGACCGCGGCGGGCCGGTCCTGGTCCTCGGCGCCGGTGAAGCGGTCGAGGAGCTCCTGGGCGGCCGCGGTGGGGGCCACCGACCCGGCGTGGACGGCGTCCTCCAGCTGGCGCAGCCGGGACGCCACCCGGGGGTCCCGGCGGAAGCGGTCGGTCAGGCCGGCGCGCAGCTCGTCCCACAGCCATGCCCGGGCCTGGTCGGCGCGCAGGCGATCCAGCTGGCCGCTGGCGCGGATGGTGGCGTGGGCGGCGGTGACGTGGTCCCACACCTCGGTGATCCCGCGGCCCTCGGGCGACGACACGAGCAGCACCTCGGTGGCCAGGCCGACGTGCTTGGGGCGCAGCAGGTGCACGGCCCGACGCAGGTCGGCGGCCGCGTGGTTGGCGGCGTCGGCCAACCGGCCGTCGGCCTTGGTGACCACCACGAGGTCGGCGAGCTCCATGATCCCCCGCTTGATGCCCTGGAGCTCGTCGCCGCCGCTGGGGGAGGCGAGCAGCACGAACAGGTCGACGAGGTCGGCCACCGCCAGCTCGGACTGTCCGACGCCCACGGTCTCCACCAGGATCACGTCGAAGCCGGCGGCCTCGCAGAGGAGCATGGCCTCGCGGGTGCGCCGGGCCACGCCGCCCAGCTCGCCCCCGGACGGGGAGGGGCGGATGAACGCCCCGGCGTCGCGGGTGAGCGTCTGCATGCGGGTCTTGTCGCCGAGGATCGAGCCGCCGGTGCGGCTGCTCGACGGGTCCACGGCGAGCACCGCCAGGCGGTGACCCCGCCCGGTGAGGTGGGAGCCGAGCGCCTCGATGAAGGTGCTCTTGCCCACGCCGGGGGGCCCGCTGATGCCCACCCGCACGGCCCCGCCGGTGCGGGCGAGCACCCCGTCGAGGAGGCGGGCGGCGTCGGTGCGGTGGTCCGGACGGGTGCTCTCGACGAGCGTGATCGCCCGCGACAGCGCCCGACGATCGCCGGCGACGACGGCCGCGGTCAGCTGGTCGACGTCGGTGGTGGGCACGGCGCCACGGTAGTGGGGTGGCGCCGACGGCCGACCCACCGCCGGGGTCAGGTGGAGGGCGAGATGAGGTCGAGGACCTGGGCGGCGGCGTCGACGATGTTGGTGCCGGGCCCGAAGGTGGCGGCCACGCCGATCCCCTCGAGGAACGGGTAGTCCTGGGGCGGGATCACGCCGCCCACCACGACCTTGATGTCGTCGGCACCTCGGGTCTTCAGCTCCTCGATGAGCTGGGGCACCAGGGTCTTGTGGCCGGCGGCCTGGCTCGACACCCCGATCACGTGCACGTCGTTGTCGACGGCGTCGGCGGCGGCCTCGGCGGGCGTCTGGAACAGCACGCCCACGTCGACGTCGAAGCCGAGGTCGGCGAAGCCGGTGGCGATCACCTTGGCCCCGCGGTCGTGGCCGTCCTGGCCCATCTTCACCACGAGCATGCGGGGCCGGCGGCCCTCCACGTCGGCGAAGGCGGCGATGCGGGCGACGAGGGCGTCGAAGCGCTCGTCACCCTCGTACTCGCGGCCGTAGCTCCCGATCCCGGTGGTGACCTCGGCGGCGTGGCGGCCGAACACCTCTTCCATGGCGTCGCTCATCTCCCCGACGGTGGCGCGGGCCCGGGCCGCATCGATGCAGAGGGCCAGGAGGTTGGCGTCGCCGCGGGCGCCCTCGGTGAGGGCCGCGAGCGCCTCCTTGACGGCGACGTCGTCGCGCTGGGCGCGGATCCGCTCCAGCTTGGCGATCTGCTGGGCCAGCACCGAGGCGTTGTCGATGTCGAGGACGTCGACCAGCTCGGGATCATCGACGACGTACTTGTTGACCCCGACGACCACGTCCTCGCCCCGGTCGATGCGGGCCTGGCGGCCGGCGGCCGACTCCTCGATGCGCAACTTGGGCATGCCGGACTCGACCGCCTTGGTCATGCCGCCCAGCTCCTCGACCTCGTCGATGAGGGCCTGGGCCTTGTCGACCAGGTCGTTGGTGAGCGCCTCCACGTAGTACGACCCGCCGAGCGGGTCGATCACGTGGGGCACGCCGGTCTCCTCCTGGATCACCAGCTGGGTGTTGCGGGCGATGCGGGCCGAGAAGTCGGTGGGCAGGCCCAGGGCCTCGTCGAAGGCGTTGGTGTGCAGCGACTGGGTGCCGCCGAGCACGGCGGCCAGCGCCTCGATGGTGGTGCGGATCACGTTGTTGTACGGGTCCATGGCGGTGAGGGACACGCCCGAGGTTTGGCAGTGGGTCCGCAGCATCAGCGACTTCGGGTTCTTCGGCTCGAAGCCGCTCATCACCCGGTGCCACAAGATGCGCGCGGCGCGCAGCTTGGCCACCTCCATGAAGAAGTCCATGCCGATGGCGAAGAAGAAGCTCAGGCGACCGGCGAACTTGTCGACGTCCATGCCCCGGTGGATGGCGGTGCGGACGTACTCCAGCCCGTCGGCGATGGTGAAGGCGAGCTCCTGCTCCGCCGTGGCCCCCGCCTCCTGCATGTGGTACCCGGAGATCGAGATCGAGTTCCACTTCGGCATGTGGTCCGACGTGTAGTCGATGATGTCGGCCACGATCCGCATGGAGGGGGCCGGCGGGTAGATGTAGGTGTTGCGGACCATGAACTCCTTGAGGATGTCGTTCTGGATGGTCCCCGCCAGCTGGTCCTGGCTGACGCCCTGCTCCTCGCCGGCCACCACGAACGACGCCAGCACCGGCAGCACCGCCCCGTTCATCGTCATCGACACCGACATCTTCTCCAGCGGGATGCCGTCGAAGAGGATCTTCATGTCCTCCACCGAGTCGATCGCCACGCCGGCCTTGCCCACGTCGCCGACCACGCGGGGGTGGTCGGAGTCGTAGCCCCGGTGGGTGGCCAGGTCGAACGCCACCGACACGCCCTGCTGGCCGGCGGCCAGGTTGCGGCGGTAGAAGGCGTTGGACTCCTCCGCCGTGGAGAAGCCGGCGTACTGGCGGATGGTCCAGGGCCGGTTGGCGTACATCGTCGCCCGCACGCCGCGGGTGTAGGGGGCGAAGCCCGGGAGGGTGTCGACCGCCAGGCCCTCGGTGTCGGCCGCGGTGTAGAGCGGCTTGACGTCGATCCCCTCCGGTCGGGTCCGGGTGAGGCTGTCGGGCTCGCGGCCCTTCAGGTCCTTGGCCGCGAGGGCCGTCCAGTCGTCGAGCGTCGGCTCGGTACCTGAGGTCTCGTCGCTGGTCATCGAGGTCGGATCTTACGGGTCGTCACGGAACCACCCCAACGCCGGGCATGATGGGCGCCCCTGCCCGCCACCCGCCCCCGCTCGAGGACATGGCCACGAACCAGCTGACGGTCGAGTTCCTCGACGAGGTGCACGAGCTGGAGCCCCACGAGACGCTCACCTTCGGGCGCATGGCCGACCTGGTGGTCGACGAGGGCAACCGCTACCTGCACCGGGTGCTCGGCCGCCTCGTCTTCCACGACGGCCTGTGGTGGGTGGAGAACCTCGGCTCGCAGATCGAGCTCGACCTGCTGGGTGCCGACGGCACGTCGGCGTCGCTCCCGGCGCGGGCCGACGGGGCCCCGCCCTCGGCGCCGGTCTCGGTCGAGGTCACCACGCTGAGTTTCGGGGTGGCCGGGGCGCGCTACGAGATCGAGCTGCGGGTGGCCCTCGAGCCGTTGCCCGAGGCCGACTCCGCCGTCGACGAGGGCGCCGCCACCCTCGGCTACGGGCGCATCGAGCTCACCGACGAGGAGCGTCAGCTCCTGGTGGCCCTGAGCGAGCCGGTGCTGCGCGACGTCTCGGTGGGCGCCGAGGCGCTGCCCACCAACCGCGAGGCGGCCCGGCGGCTGGGGTGGACCCAGCCGAAGTTCAACCGCAAGCTCGACTACCTCTGCATCCGCCTCACCAAGGCGGGGGTGCGGGGCCTGCAGGGCGGACGGGGCGACGAGGCGCTGAACCGGCGGTGGCGCCTGGTGGAGCACGCGGTGGGCACCCGGCTGGTGACGCCGAGCGACCTGCCCGGCTGACGCGCAACGGACCCCGACCACGGGTCGAGGCGCTCCGGGAGGGAGGAGCGAGCCGACCCGGGCCGGGGCCCGAGAGCAGGGTGGGTCAGGCTTCCTGCAGGCTGCCGGCGTCGAGGTCGGCGAGGCCGTCGTGGTAGTTCTGCAGGGCGGTGCCCAGCGAGGTGTAGCGGTCGGCGAACTGGTTGGTGAGGCCCTGGTACTGCTCCGAGATGCCGGCCCGCAGGTTGTCGGCCTCGGCCGCGGTCTGGGTGCCGAACTGCGCCACCGCGGAGGTGGCCTCGGTGGACACCGTGGTCAGCAGGCTCTCGTAGCGCTCGGCGATGCTGAGGGCCCGGTTCTTGGTGGCCCCGTCCCAGTCGGACAGCGAGACCGCGCTGCGGAAGCTGGTGAACTGGGCCTGCAGCGACTCGATGCTGGTGGCGAAGTTGGTGCGCAGGGTGGTGCTGATGTCGTTCAGCTCCTGCTCGGTGTTCCCGGCGGCGGTGGCCGCCGAGGAGCCGCCGTCGAGGGTCGCGGTGGAGGCGTCGGTGCTGAGGGTCCGTGACTGCAGGACCCCATCCAGGTCGGCGCTGATCTTTCCGTGTGGCATGTGGTGTGCTCCTGGTGCGTGGGGTCGGGTCAGCGGTACTGGATGGCGGTGCTGTCGATGTCGGACAGCCCGGTGGCGAAGCCGCTCACGGCGGTGCCGAAGGCGGTGACGTCGGTGTTGAAGCCGGTGAGGATGGCGCCCAGCTTCGGGCCGATCACCTCGTTGATGGCGTTGGCCCGGTTGGTGGCGCTGGTGCGGAACTCGGCGATCGCGGTCTCGGTGGTGGTCTGCAGCTCGCCGAGCTGGCGGGCGAAGTCGTCGGCGGCCGTCTTGGCCTGGTCGGCGCTCATGCCGACGGCGGCGAGGGCCTGGACGTCGTTGTTGGTGGCCCGGACCTGGTCGAGCATCTTGGTGCCGATGTCGCCGAACTCACGGCTGAAGGCGGCGGCCGCCTCGTCGATCTCGGTGATGACCTTCTGGCCCTGGGCGGCGGTGAGGGTGCCGGTCTCGGCGCTGAGGGCGGCGGTGCTGGTCGAGGCCGAGACCACCTGGCTCAAGCTGTCCGATGATGCGCCAACGATGGCCATGGGGTTCCTCTCTTCGGCCCCCGGATGGGGCGGTGCGGTGGGCGTGTCTGCACCGTAGGCACGGTGCCGCCCGCTGTCATTGGGCTGGTGTACCCAACGGGCCACCATCGCCACCATCGCCACCGTTCACGGGTGGCGCCGGGTCGAGGTGCGGCGCGTGGCGCCGAGCAGGGTGCGGGCCCGTGGTGGCGCGGCGGCCGCCGGCGGGCTCGATCAGATGGGGATGCGACCGTTGCCGGTCAGGTCCATCCAGGCCTGCCAGTCGGCTCGCTGGACGTCCCAGGCGGCCCTGGCCACCTCGTAGTCGTCGGCCGCCTGCTGGGCCTCGGTGATGGCCTGGGCGATCCACTCCATGTCCATCACCAGCGCCGCGCCCCGGTGGGCGCAGTAGCCCCGGATCTGGCCGTCGAGGTCGTCGTAGCGCAGCCGGAAGTTGTCGATGCTGGTGCCCGACGCGCCGTCGAGCATGGCGGCCGCCGCGGTGTCGCGGGTGTTGATCAGCGCGTAGAGCTCGGCCTGGAGGGTGGCGAGGGCGGCCTTGGCCGCCTCGGCCTCGGCGAACGGGAACTCGGGCTCGATCGGCGCGGGGCCGGGGTTCGCGACGGG
>JBBRFU010000015.1:0-42917 GCA_038241315.1 Acidimicrobiales bacterium
GCCGTCTACCTCACCTACGACGTGCTCCAGCGCCGCCTGCGGGACCGCGGCCACGACACCAAGTGCGTGCGCAACATCACCGACGTCGACGACAGCCTCCTCGGCAAGGCGCGCGAGCTCGGGGTCCACTACCTCGACCTGGCGGCCGGCGAGATCGCCCGCTTCGACGACGACATGGACGCGCTCGGGATGCTGCCGAGCTGGAGCGAGCCCCGCGCCACGTCGGCCATCGCCGACATCCGGGGCTTCATCGGCATGGTCCTCGACCGGGGCCACGCCTACGCCGCCGGCGGCGCCGTGTACTTCGACGTCGGCTCCTGGGACCGCTTCGGCGAGATCAGCCACTACGACCGCGACGAGATGCTGCGCCTGGCGGCGGAGCGGGGCGGCAACCCCGACGACCCCAACAAGCGCGACCCGCTCGACTTCGTGCTCTGGCAGCCCTCGCAGCCCGACGAGCCGTTCTGGGAGTCGCTCTGGGGACCCGGCCGGCCGGGCTGGCACATCGAGTGCTCGGCGCTGGCCCTGCGCGAGCTGGGCACCACCATCGACCTCCACGGTGGCGGGGGAGACCTGATCTTCCCCCACCACGAGTGCGAGTCGGCCCAGTCCGAGGCCGCCACCGGCGAGCCGTTCGTGCGCCACTGGATGCACCAGGCCATGGTGCGGATGGACGGCGAGAAGATGTCGAAGTCGCTCGGCAACCTGGTGTTCGTGAGCGAGCTCCGCAAGGAGTGGGACCCCCGCGCCATCCGCCTGGCCGCGGTGGTGCACCACTACCGCACCCCCTGGGAGTGGGACGACACGCTCATGCCGGCGGCCGCGGCGCGCCTCGAGGCGTGGCTCGCCGTCGGCGAGGGCGACGGCGGCCTGCTCGAGGCCCGGACCGCGCTCGACGACGACCTCGACACCACCAGCGCGGTGGCCGCCATCGACCGGGCCGCCGCCGCAGGGGTCGGCGTGAGCCGGGCCGCGGCGCTCCTCGGCGTCGACACCACGGCCTGATCGCCCGCCCGTCCACCGGGCCGCCGGAGCCGATCCCTCCGACGTGTGACCGGAACCGCTCGCGGAGGCCCCCTCCGGTGGGGCATGATCGACCCATGTCGGACGACGAGGTGGGCAAGCTCTACCCGGTGGCCAAGGCCATCCTCGAGCCGCTGTTCCGCGTCTCGTGGCGGTTCGACCTGCAGGGCGTGGAGCACATCCCCGCTTCCGGCGGCGCCATCCTCTGCCCGAACCACACCTCGGTGCTGGACTCCTTCTTCGTCCCGGCCCTCCTGCCCCGCCGCGTCACGTACGTCGGCAAGGCCGAGTACATGGACAGCTGGAAGACCCGGCACCTGTTCCCCGCGCTGGGCATGATCCCCATCGACCGCGAGGGTGGCGACGCCGCCGAGCGGGCGCTCAGCGCAGCCGAGCGGGTCCTCCGCAAGGGCGAGCTCTTCGGCATCTACCCCGAGGGCACCCGCAGCCGCGACGGGCGGCTCTACCGCGGCCACACCGGCCCGGCCCGCCTTGCGCTGCGCGCCGACGTGCCGATCATCCCGATCGGCATCGTCGGGGCCCGCGACGTGATGCCCCCCGACGCCACGTTCCCCCGGCTCCGCCTCCCGGTCACCATCCGCTTCGGCGAGCCGATCGGTGTGGAGCGCTACCAGGACCGCGCCGGCGACCACCGGGTGCTGCGCCAGATCACCGACGAGATCATGTACGCCATCCGGGAGCTGTCCGGCCAGGAGTACGTGAACGAGTACGCCACCAAGAAGCGGGCCGCCACCGAGGTCGCCGCCGCCTCGAACGGCCAGGGCGCGGGCCGCAACGGCTCGTCGGGCCCCGGCGCCCCCGATGCGGAGGCCGCCGACGCGGCCGCCACCGGGGCAGAGCGGCCGCACGGCGAGCGGGCCGAGGAGCCCGAGAGCGACTTCGTGGCCGCCACCAACGCCGGGTCCTCGGCGTCGGTCCTCGGCCGGCCGGTCCGCCGCAGCAGCTGAGCCACCGGCCCGCCGTCGCCGCGCCGGTACCGGTTCCGGGCCTGCGAGGGGCGCGGCGTACGCTCGGCGGATGGCCGACCTCACGATCAAGCTGCCCGACGGTTCCGAGCGATCGGTCCCCGCGGGCACCACCGTGGGCGGCCTGGCGGCGAGCATCGGGCGGGGCCTGGCCAAGGCCGCGGTCATCGGCGTGGTCAACGGCACCGAGCACGACCTGGTGTGGGAGCTGGCCGACGGCGACGAGGTGGAGATCGTCACGGCCACGTCCGAGCGCGGCCTGTTCACCATCCGCCACAGCACCACCCACGTGCTGGCCCAGGCCGTCCTGGAGCTGTTCCCGGGCGCCACGTTCGCCATCGGGCCCCCCGTGGAGCACGGCTTCTACTACGACTTCGAGCTGCCGCCCGGCCCCGACGGCAAGCCGGCCACGTTCGTGCCCGAGGACCTCGAGCGCATCGAGGCCCGCATGCGCGAGATCCTCGCCGAGGCGCAGCCCTTCGTCCGCGACGAGCTCACGAGCGAGCGGGCCCGGGAGGTCTTCGCCGGCCACCGCTACAAGCTCGAGATCATCGACGGGGAGGCCGACGACCCCACGTCGGTCACGGGCTCCGGGCTCGTCCGCACCTACGAGAACCCACCGGCGACGCCGTGGGAGCGGCCCGCCTTCGCCGGCTACCCGGGCTTCATCGACCTGTGCCGCGGCCCGCACGTGCCCGACACCAAGAGCTTCCTCGGCCACTTCACGCTCATGCGGGTGGCCGGCGCCTACTGGCGGGGCGACGAGCACAAGCCCATGCTCCAGCGGATCTACGGCACGGCGTGGGCCTCGAAGAAGGACCTCGACGCCCACCTGCTCCAGCTGGAGGAGGCGGCCAAGCGGGACCACCGCAAGCTCGTCACCGAGCTCGACCTCCTGAGCTTCCCCGACGAGCTCGGCGGCGGGCTCGCCGTGTGGCACCCCAAGGGCGGGATCGTCCGCAAGCTGATGGAGGACTACTCGCGCGACCGCCACGCCAAGGGCGGCTACGAGTTCGTCTACACGCCGAACATCGCCAACGGCCGCCTGTTCGAGGCGTCGGGCCACCTCGGCTTCTACCAGGACGGGATGTACCCGCCCATGGAGATGGACAACGGCGAGTACTACCCGAAGCCCATGAACTGCCCGGGCCACAACCTGATCTTCGGGGCCCGGCAGCGCTCGTACCGGGAGCTGCCGCTGCGGCTGTTCGAGCTCGGCACCGTCTACCGCTACGAGAAGTCCGGGACGCTGCACGGCCTCCTGCGGATCCGGGGCTTCACCCAGGACGACAGCCACATCTACTGCACGCCCGACCAGGCCCACGACGAGATCCGGAGCCTGCTCGGCTTCGTGCTCTCGGTGCTGCGGGCCTTCGGCTTCGAGGACTTCCGCGCCAGCCTCTCGACGCGCCCCGCCAAGGCCGAGACGGTCGGCACCGACGAGGGCTGGCACACCGCCACCGAGAACCTGCGGGAGGCGCTGGAGGCCGAGGGCCTCGACTACGAGGTCGAGGAGGGCGGCGGCGCCTTCTACGGCCCCAAGATCGACGTGAACGTCCGCGACGCGATCGGCCGCAGCTGGCAGCTGTCCACCATCCAGTACGACTTCAACATGGCCACGCGGATGGGCCTGGAGTACGTGGGCCCCGACGGCGAGCGGCACACGCCGATCATGTTGCACCGGGCGCTGTTCGGGTCGGTGGAGCGCTTCTTCGGCGTGCTCGTCGAGCACTACGCCGGCGCCTTCCCCGTGTGGCTGGCCCCGGTCCAGGTGCAGGTGCTGCCGGTGCGCGACGACCACCAGCCCTACGCCGAGGAGGTGGCCGGCGAGCTGCGGGCGCTCGGCCTGCGGGTCGACGTGGTGGAGGCCGCCGAGAAGCTGGGCAACCGGATCCGCAAGGCCAAGGGCGAGAAGGTCCCCTACGTGCTGGTGGTGGGCGACCAGGACGTCGCGGCCCGCACCGTCGGCGTGAACCCGCGCGGGGGAGAGGTGGAGCGCGACGTGTCGCTCGACGAGTTCGCCCAACGGGTGGTCGACGAGGTCGACGACCAGTTCCACGGGTCGCGGTGACCGACCCCCGCACGGCCGCGGCGGCGGGCGGCGGTCCCTCCGGGCCGTTGGCCCGGCTGTGGGCCGGCTGGCGGACCGCCTACCTCGAGCGGGTGGCCGACGACGCCGCCGAGGTCCGCCCCGACGCCGACGGCCGGTCGCTCTTCGAGCGCATCTTCTCGAGCGGCCTCCCCGACGAGGAGTCGCACATCGTGTGGCGCGGGCCCACCTGCTTCGCGGTGCTCAACGCCTACCCCTACGGGTCGGGCCACCTCCTGGTCCTGCCCCAGCGGGCGGTCCCCGACCTCGCCGGGCTCACCCCCACCGAGTCGGCCGAGCTGTGGGACGGCGTGCAGGCCGCGGTGGCCGCCATCGAGGCCGCGTACCGCCCCGACGGCGTGAACGTGGGGATCAACCTCGGCGTCGGTGCCGGCGCCGGCATCCCCGACCACCTCCACGTGCACTGCCTTCCGCGCTGGAGCGGCGACACCAACTTCATGACGGCGGTGGCCGAGGCCCGGGTGCTCCCGGAGCCCCTCGCGGTGAGCTGGCAGAAGCTGCGGGGAGCCTGGCCCGACTGATCGCCGGCCCCGGCAGGTGATTGCCGGGCACGGCGGGGCCGCCGCTACCGTCGGGGCGTGGCAGACCCCGAGCACCCGACGGCCGACGGCGACGGCCCGACCCCCGATGCCGCGACCGAGGGGGCACCGGCGCCCGTCGACGACGAGGCGGGGGACACCCGCACCGATGCCGAGGTGCGCGACACCCTTCCCGACGACCTCGACATCTCCGAGTTCGTGGGCCCCTACGTCTTCCCGAACAACAACCGTCGCCGGGTGCCCGGCTACCTGTACCTCGCCATCGGCGCGGCGTGCCTGGCCGCCTGGGCCCTCGCCCGAGGTGGCGACGCGGTGCTGGTGAACGACGGCTTCCTCGCCGCCGGCCTGGGCCTCCTGGCCATCGGCGCCTATCACCTCCTCGCCGGCTGGAACCTCGACGTCGACGAGCGCGACGCGCTGGTGGCCGCCACCGAACGGGTCGGCTTCCCGGTGGGCCACGCCTCCGCCCAGCTCGGGTGGCGCGGGTTGCGCAGCCGGCCGACCTGGCGGATCCTCCTGTACTCGGCCGAGAACCCGCCGACCCGGCGAGGACTGGTCCTCGTCGACGGCGTCGACGGCGAGATCGTCTCCTGGTTCACCGAGGACAACCCGGAGGACTGGAGCGACCTCGACGGCGACCTCGCCCCAGCGCGGGGTGTGGACGCCGACGCGGCGGGGTAACGCGCACCCACCTGGTGGCGGGGGTGCTAACTTCTGCAAGCAAGCCAGGTCTCGAGGAGACATCATGTTCGACGGCCACTTCCGGGCCAACGCCGAGCGCACGCTGAAGCCGGTCGGCCAGCAGCTGAAGCGCACCGGCATCACCGCAGACCAGCTCACCGTGCTGGGCGTGGTCATGGCCTGCGCCGCCGCCGTGGCCATCGGCAACGGCGCCCTGCGCCTCGGCCTCCTGCTGCTCGTGCTCGCCGCGCTGCCCGACGTGCTCGACGGCGCGGTGGCGAAGGCGTCCGGCACCGCGTCGCCGCGCGGCGCCTTCTTCGACTCGGTGGCCGATCGCTTCACCGACGCCGTGCTCTTCATCGGCGTCGCCTGGCACCTGTCCACGGTCCAACCCGGACGCATCGCCGTGCTCCCCATGGCGGTGATGGGCGCATCGATCCTCATCTCCTACGAGCGGGCCAAGGCCGAGGCGCTGGGCTACGAAGCCAAGGGCGGGCTCATGGAGCGCGCCGAGCGCCTGATCGCGCTCGGGTTGGGGCTGCTGTTCAACCAGCTGCTCGTCCCGATCCTGTGGGTCATGCTCGCCCTCACCCTGGTCACGGCCGTGCAGCGCTTCGCCAAGGTCTGGAAGCAGGCCACCGCGGAGGTGCCGGGGGCTGCCCGTCGGCTGCCCGTGGCCGCTCGGGCCCGCAACCGGCAGGACCGCCGGGTGGCCCGCTCCACCCAGCGCCAGGTGCGTCGGCGCACGCAGCTCCGACCGCCGCGCTGAGCGTTGCCGCTCCCCAAGCCGGCCTACCTCGCGTATCGGGTCGGGAGCGCGGTCGCCCGGGCGCTGCCCGACGCCGCGATCCTCCCGATGAGCCGCGCCGTCGGCGCGGTGGCCCCGCGGGTGATGCCGGGGCGCGCCGCCATGGTGGCCCGCCACCAGCGGCGCATCCGACCCCACCTCACGCCCCCGGAGGTCGACCGGGCCGTGCGGAACGTGTTCGCCTCCTACGCCCACTACTGGGCCGAGTCGTTCCGGCTCCCCGGCACGCCGCCCGAGGTGCTCGACGAGCGCTTCACCCGTCGGGGCTTCGAGCACATCCGCCACGCCATCGACGCGGGCACCGGCGTGGTGCTGGCCATGCCGCACCTCGGGGCCTGGGAGTGGGGCGGCTTCTACACCACCGCGGTGGAGCGGATCCCGGTCAGCACCGTGGTGGAGGCGGTCGAGCCACCGGAGCTCGCCGCGTGGTTCACCGCGCTCCGCGAGGATCTGGGCATGGAGATCATCCCCCTCGGCTCGGGATCCGGCACGGCGGCCACCGCGGCGCTGACCTCGAACCGGATCCTCACCCTCCTCTGCGACCGCGACGTGTCGGGCAGCGGCATCGAGGTGGAGTTCTTCGGTGAGCGCACCACGCTGCCCGCCGGGCCGGCCACGATCGCGCTCCGCTCGGGGGCGGCCCTGATCGCCTCCACCGTCTACTTCGACGGGATGCACCACCAGGGCATCGCCAACCCACCCATCGACACCAGCCGGCAGGGTCGGTTCCGCGACGACGTGCGCCGCGTCACCCAGGCCCTGGCCGACGAGCTCGAGGCCCTCATCCGCGAGGCCCCCGAGCAGTGGCACCTCCTGCAGCCCAACTGGCCGAGCGACCTCGCGGCCGAGGGCACCTGACCGTGCGCATCGGCATGGTGTGCCCGTACAGCCTGAGCGTGCCCGGCGGCGTCCAGGAGCAGGTCCTCGGCCTGGCCCGGGCGCTGCGCGCCAAGGGCCACCCCACCCGGGTGCTGGCACCGGTCGACGGCCCGCCGCCCGACGGCTGGGTCACCGCCCTGGGCCGGTCCATCCCCACCGCCGCCAACGGGTCGGTGGCCCCGATCGCCCCGGATCCCTCGGCCCAGCTCCGCCTGATCCGCGCCGTGCGCGACGAGGGCTTCGACGTGCTCCACCTGCACGAGCCCCTGGCACCCGGGCCCACCATGACGGCCTGCCTGCTCAAGCCCACCCCCTTGATCGGCACGTTCCACGCCGCCGGCTCGAGCGCCTCGTACCAGTACCTGTCGCCGGCGCTGCGATGGATGGCGTCGCGGCTCGACGTGCGCGTGGCGGTGTCGGCCGAGGCCGAGGCGCTCGCCAGCCACCACCTGGGCGGCACCTACGAGCACCTCTTCAACGGGATCGAGATCGATCGCTTCGCCAAGGCCGAGCCGTGGCCCACCGAGCGACCGACGGTCTTCTTCCTCGGCCGCCACGAGCCCCGGAAGGGCCTCGACGTGCTGCTGGCGGCCCTGCCCCAGCTGCCGGCCGACGTGGCCGTCTGGGTGGGGTCCGACGGGCCCGACACCGAGCGCCTGAAGGTGCGCCACGCCGGTGACCCCCGGATCACCTGGCTCGGCCGGCTCACCGACGAGGAGAAGCGCCGGCGCCTCCGGGCGGCCGACGTCTTCTGCGCCCCCTCCCTGCGGGGCGAGTCGTTCGGCGTCGTGCTGCTGGAGGCCATGGCGGCGCGCACCGCCATCGTGGCCGCCGACCTCAGTGGCTACCGGCTCGTCGCCCGCCCCGACCGGGACGGGCTCCTGGTGCCGCCCGGCGACGTGGCCGCCCTCGGCGCGGCGCTGGTGCGGGTGCTCGGCGACGTCGAGCTCCGCGACCGCCTGGTGGCGTCGGGCACCGAGCGGGTGGCCGAGTTCTCCATGGACCGCCTCGCCGACCACTACCTGGCCCTCTACGAGCGGGTCACCACCGCTGCGCCCCAGGCCCGCGGCTGGCGCCGCCTGCGAGCTCGCGGTTGAGCGCTGCGGCGGCCTCCCCCGGAGGCGCTGGGCGGGAGGGGTCGCCCCCTAAGGTGGTGCCCGTGACCGTCCTCGTGGTGACCGTCCTCGTGGCGACCGAGCTCAGGTCGGCCGGCGGCCCCGTCGACGTCTCGTACTGACCCCTCCGGTCACCGGCTGCGGCCGCTGACCCCCGCCGGTCCGGAGGCCGGTTCCCCCTTGCACGACCAGGTCGCCCAGAACAAACGCCGCTCGATCCTCCTCCTCGTCGCCTTCGCGCTGGTGGTCGCCGTCGTCGTCTCGCTGATCCTCGCCCTCGTCGGCCTGGGCGCGGCCGGCGTGGCCGTCGGGTTGGTCGTGGGCGTCGGGGCCGCGGCGGTGGCGTACCGCACGTCCGATGCCGTGGTCCTCCGCCTGAGCCGGGCCGTGCCCGCCGACCCCACCGCCCACGCCCGGCTGCACAACCTCGTGGAGGGTCTGTGCGTCGCCAGCGGCCTGCCCAAGCCGGCGGTGTACGTGATCGACGACGAGGCCCCCAACGCCTTCGCCACCGGTCGCACCCCCAAGCACGCCGCCGTGGCCGTCACCACCGGGTTGCTCGACCGCCTCAACCGGGTGGAGCTCGAGGCCGTGCTCGCCCATGAGCTGAGCCACATCAAGCACCTCGACACCTTGCTGGCCACCCTGGCGGTGACCACGGTGGGCCTGCCCACGCTGGTGGCCGACCTCTCGATCCGGGCGAAGTGGTCGAACGGCGGTCGGCGGGGCCACGACGAGCGCGAGGCCGGCTCCGCCCCCTGGCTCGGCTTCGTCGGCTCGGGGCTCCTCGCCCTGTCGCCGGTGCTCGCCGGGCTGCTCCGGTTCGGGGCCAGCCCGAGCCGCGAGCCGCACGCCGACGCGTGGGCCCTCGAGATGACCCGCTACCCCCCGGGGCTGATCGCCGCCCTGGAGAAGCTCCGGGACCAGAGCACCGTCGTGAGCGCCAGTTCGCGGGCCACCGCGCACCTGTGGATCGAGCCCCCGGTGGCGCTGGTGGAGGCGGAGGGCCGGTTGTCGGACCGGAACCGCTGCTTCGCCACCCACCCGCCCATCGAGGACCGCCTCGCGGTGCTCCGGGAGCACTGAGCGCGAGGCAAGGGACCATCCACCGCTGAGGGCGCCGCGGGGTGGATCCTCTGCTCATGGAACCAACCACGAGCTGGAGCTCTCGGCTCACCCCCAACGCTCGACGGGGCCTGGTGGCCGGTGCCGTCGTGGCTGCCGGCGCCCTGCTGCTCGGCATCGTCGTGCTCGTCGGGGGCGACGACGAGCCCGACGCCGCCAAGAAGCCCGCCCCCACCACCAGCACCACCGTGGCCGAGGTGACCACCACCACCCAGCCGCCGGTCGGTCCGGTGGCCCCGCTCACGGGCCTGCGCATCGCCGACGGCGCCGTCACCGGCCGTCCGGCCCTGGCCGTGAAGGTCGACAACCTCGACGCGCCGAGGGAGTCCGCCCTGCCGCAGGTCGGCCTCACCCGAGCCGACGTGGTCATCGAGGAGATCGTCGAGGGCAACATCACGCGCCTGGTGGCCGTCTTCCAGTCGCAGACCCCCGGCCGCGTCGGGCCCGTCCGGTCCGCACGCACCACCGACGTGCACCTCCTCCCGCAGTTCGGCCGCACCCTCCTGGCCTACTCGGGCGGCAACGGCGGCGTGCTCGGCGCGGTGCGGGCGTCGCCCTGGATCATCGACGTCGGCCACGACGCGGCGTCGGGCTCGTACCACCGCGACAGCAGCCGGCGGGCGCCCCACAACCTCTTCGTGCAGGCCGACGAGCTCTGGGCCCGGGGCGGCGATGCCGGGGCGCCCCAACCGGTGTTCCAGTACCGCTCGGCGGGCCAGGCCAACGCGCCGTCGGCGAAGGCCTCCTCGGGCGTCGACCTCAGCTGGGGCGGCGGCTTCGCCTCGTCGCCCGTGTCGTGGCGGTGGGACCCGGGCCTCCGGCTCTACGTCCGGGACCAGAACGGCCGTCCCCACGCCGACGCCGACGGCACCCGGTTGTCGGCCCAGAACGTGGTGGTCCTGGTGACCCCGTACGGTGCCAGCCCGGCCGACACCCGCTCGCCCGAAGCCCTCGTCACCGGGGCCGGCGAGGCCTTCGTCTACACGAACGGCGTGGTCCTCCACGGTCGGTGGGAGCGCCCCAGCGAGGAGCGCCCCGCGGCCCTCTTCGACGCCGCCGGCCAACCGGTCCTGCTCACCCCGGGGCAGACGTGGATCGAGCTCCCGCGGGCGGGCGGCGTCACGGACCGCCCGTGAGCGCTCGGCCCGGATCCAGCTTCGGGATCGGACACGACCCTCCCTAGACTGGCCCCATGGCCGACTCGCCCTCCACCGCACCTCGTCCCGGCGCCGAGACGGGCACCCAGCTCGTCAAGCGGGGGCTCGCCGAGATGCTCAAGGGCGGCGTGATCATGGACGTGGTCGACCCCGAGCAGGCCAAGGTGGCCGAGGATGCCGGGGCGGTCGCGGTGATGGCGCTCGAGCGGGTGCCGTCCGACATCCGGCGCGACGGCGGCGTGGCCCGCATGTCCGACCCGGAGATGATCGAGGGCATCAAGGCCGTCACCACCATCCCGGTGATGGCCAAGGCCCGCATCGGTCACTTCGTGGAGGCCCAGATCCTCGAGGCGCTCGGCGTCGACTACGTCGACGAGTCCGAGGTCCTCACCCCCGCCGACGAGGCCCACCACATCGACAAGTGGGCGTTCACCGTGCCGTTCGTGTGCGGCGCCACAAACCTCGGCGAGGCGCTCCGTCGCATCAGCGAGGGCGCCTGCATGATCCGCTCCAAGGGCGAGGCCGGCACCGGCAACGTGGTCGAGGCGGTCCGCCACCTCCGCTCGATCACCGGCGACATCCGCAAGATCACCCAGGCCGACCCGGCCGAGCTGTTCGAGTGGGCCAAGCGCCTGCAGGCCCCGCTGCCGCTGGTCCAGGAGATCCACCAGACCGGCAAGCTGCCGGTCCCGATGTTCTGCGCCGGGGGCCTGGCCACGCCGGCCGACGCCGCCCTCGCCATGCAGCTGGGCGCGGAGAGCGTGTTCGTGGGATCGGGCATCTTCAAGTCCGACAACCCGTCGGTGCGGGCCAAGGCCATCGTGGAGGCCACCACCCACTACAACGACCCCGCCATCCTGGCCAAGGTCAGCCGGGGCCTCGGCGGTGCCATGCCGGGCCTCGAGATCGGGTCGCTCGAGACCACCTTCGCCGATCGCGGCTGGTAGCTCGCCGTGCCCACCAGGTCCGCCTCCGGTTCCGACGGCCGTCCGTCGGAACCCCCCGGAGCGGGTGGAGCCGGTGAAGGTCGGCCTCCTCGCGCTCCAAGGGGCCATCGGCCCCCACGCTGACGCGCTCCGCTCCCTGGGCGCGGTCCCGGTGGAGGTCCGCACCCCGGCCCAGCTGGCCGACGTCGACGCCCTCGTGGTGCCCGGCGGCGAGTCCACCACCATGTCGAAGCTGCTCGAGACCTCCGGGTTGGCGGGGCCGCTGCGCGAGCGGCTCGAGGGGGGCCTGCCCACCTTCGGCACCTGCGCCGGGATGATCGTCCTGGCCCGCTCGGTGCTCGACGGCCGGGCCGACCAGCGCTCCTACGGCGCCATCGACATCACCGTCCGGCGCAACGCCTTCGGCCGCCAGATCGACTCGTTCGAGTCCGACCTCCGCGTCGACGGCCTCGAGGCGCCCTTCCACGCGGTGTTCATCCGGGCGCCCTTCGTGGAGGAGGTGGGCGACGGCGTCGAGGTGCTGGCCACCGTCGACGGGCACCCGGTGCTGTGTCGCCAGGGCGCGGTGCTGGTCGCCGCGTTCCACCCGGAGCTCACCGGTGACCGCCGGCTGCACGAGCTGTTCCTGACCCTGATCGAGTAGAACCGTCTTGATTCCTCCCGCCATCCCGCCCCTGTCGCTGCGGATCGCAGGACCGCTTCGACCGAACTGATCGACCGACTGGCGTACGACCCACGACACGGGCCGGTGCGCCGCCACGCTTCCTGAGGAGGACCACATGTCGGGCCATTCCAAGTGGGCGACCATCAAGCACAAGAAGGGCGCCACCGACGCCAAGCGGGCGAAGGTCTTCGCCAAGCTGATCCGCCAGGTCGAGGTGGCCGCCCGCGAGGGCGGGCCCGACCCGGAGATGAACCCCTCGCTGCGGACCATGTACCAGAAGGCCCGGGACTCCTCGGTGCCGCTCGACACCATCGAGAAGGCGATCAAGCGGGCCACCGGCGGCCTCGACGGGGTCAACTACGAGCAGATCACCTACGAGGGCTACGCCCCCGGCGGCGTGGCCCTGCTCATCGAGGTCCTCACCGACAACCGCAACCGCAGCGGGTCCGACGTGCGCTCCGCCTTCACCAAGCGGGGCGGCTCCATGGCCGAGCCGGGTGCGGTGGCGTGGCAGTTCGACCGGAAGGGCTCGCTGCTGGTGGACGGCGCCGCCGACGAGGACGAGCTCATGCTGGCCGCGATCGAGGCCGGGGCCGACGACATCGTGCGGGTCGGCGACTCGTGGCAGGTGAGCACGCCGCCCACCGATCTCCACACGGTGCGGACCTCCCTCGAGGAGGCGGGCTTCACGGTGGAGTCGGGCGATCTCACGATGGTGGCCCAGAACCTGGTCCCGCTCAGCGAGGTCGGTGCGGCCAAGAAGGTGCTCGACCTCATCGACGCCCTCGACGACATCGACGACGTGCAGGACGTGTTCGGCAACTTCGACATCCCCGACGACGTCATCGCCCAGCTGGACTGACCGGCCATGGCGCACCCGCGGATGTACGCCGACGACGATCCCTTCCTGGCGGAGCTCCGCAGGGTCGCCCTGGGCTTCCCCGAGGCGGTGGAGGTGGAGGCCTGGGGGCGGCCCACCTTCCGGGCCGGGAAGATCTTCGGCCTCTACTCGGGCATCGAGGACCGCCCCTACGGCGTGATCTTCAAGCCCGACGCCGACGATCGCCACGCCCTGCTGGAGGACCCCCGGTTCTACGCCCCGCCCTACTACGGGCCCGGTGGCTGGCTCACGCTCGACTTCGAGGCGGCTCCCGTGGACTGGGACGAGGTGGGTGAGCTGCTCGACGCGTCGTACCGCCAGATCGCGCTGAAGCGCCAGCTGAAGGCCCTCGACGCCCGCGCCGACACGGGCTGAGGCGGCCCACCCGGGCGCCGTTCAGCCGGTGACCGGCGGGGTGTCGCGGTTGATCCACCCGAGGCCGGGGTCGTAGCGGGGCGCGGCCACCAGGGCGGCGGCCCGGCCGAGCTCCTCGAGGTCACCGGCGCCGAGGGTGACCGACGCGGCGCCCGCGTTGTCCTCGAGGTAGGCGACCCGCTTGGTGCCCGGGATCGGGACGAGGTCGTCGCCCTGGGCGAGGATCCAGGCCAGCGCCACCTGGCCCGGCGTGGCGCCGAGGCGGTCGGCGACGTCGCGCACCAGCTGCACCAGGTCCTGGTTGGCCGCCATGGCCTCGGCGGCGAACCGGGGGTTGGCCCGGCGCCAGTCGCCCTCGGGCAGGTCGTCGGGCGTGGTGAAGGTGCCGGTGAGGAAGCCCCGCCCGAGGGGGCTGTAGGGGACGAGCCCGATGCCGAGCTCCCGGCAGGTGTCGAGGATCGGGCCCTCGATGTCGCGGCTCCACAGCGAGTACTCCGTCTGGAGGGCGGCGATCGGGTGGGTGGCCGCGCCGCGGCGGATGGTGTCGACCGATGCCTCCGAGAGGCCGAGGTGACGGACCTTGCCCGCCGCCACCAGCTCGCCCATGGCGCCGACGGTCTCCTCGATGGGGGTCGAGCCCGACGGGCGGTGGAGGTAGTACAGGTCGATGTGGTCGACGCCGAGCCGCCGGAGCGAGCCGTCGACGGAGCGCCGCACGTGCTCGGGGGACCCGTCGATGCCGAGGCCCGTGGGGCTGGTGCCGTCGGCCACGATGCCGAACTTGGTGGCCAGCACCACCTCGTCTCGCCGGCCGGCGATCGCCTGGCCCACCGCCTCCTCGCTGGTGAAGGGCCCGTAGATGTCGGCGGTGTCGAGGAGGGTGACGCCGAGGTCGAGGGCCCGCCCGATCACCTCGTCGGCGCCGGTCCCGTCGTAGCCGCCGTAGATGGGGCTGAAGCTCATGCAGCCGAGGCCGATGGCCCCGACCTCGAGGCCCGAGCGTCCGAGGGTGCGGGTGGGGAGGGTCATGGGGTGGGAGCTGCTTTCGTGGGAGCCGGGCGGTGAGCAGGGGGGTGGTCGGAGGCGCCGGGGCCGACCGGGTGCGATCTTGTCGCGGTTTCGCCCCGCGCGTCGGCGGTCGTATGGTCCGAGCATGGCCGTGACCGCGGGAGACCCCGCCCCTCCCTTCGAGCTCCCCGGCGTCCTCGACGGCGTGCGCCGCACCTACTCGCTCGCCGAGTTCGCCGGGCGCCCCGTCGTCCTGGTGACGTACCCCGGCGACAACACCCCGGTGTGCACCCGGCAGCTCAACGCCTACACCGACGACATCGACCTGTTCCTCGAGCTCGACGCCCAGCTCCTCGCGGTGAGCCCGGAGGACCTCGACAGCCACCAGGGCTTCGCCGAGCACCAGGGCGGCTTCGCCTTCCCCCTCCTGGCCGATGTCGACAAGTCGCTCGCCACCGCCTACGGGGTGCTCGGGCCCATGGGCTTCTACCGCCGGTGCGTCTTCGTGATCGACGGCCAGGGGATCCTGGCCCACGTCCACCGCGGCTTCGCCGGCGCCACCTTCCGCCGCACGCCGGAGCTCCTCCACGCGGTGCAGCAGGCGCGCGCCCGCTCCTGACCCCGGCGGCGGGCCGCCGCCGAGCGGCGCGCTCAGGCCGTGGCGCCCTCGGCGCTCACCGGTGACCGCGCTGGGGCGGGCGTGGCCACGGCGGCGCGCTGCCGGGCGAGGGCCACCACGGAGGCGGCGAGCAGCACCCCGCCCACCGCGGCCACGACCAGCGCGGTGGCGCGGACCGGCTGGCCCATGAGCGGTCGCTGGAACAGGGGCCCGAAGAAGGGGTCGACCGGGAACCGCATGTGGCCGGCGGCTCGGATCCGCACGAGGTACCAGGTCGTGGCGGCCACCACCGCCGCAGCCGCCAGCCACCGACTCGCCCGGCTGACCACGAGGGCGAGGGCGGCCGCGAAGACGGGCAGGGCCGGGAGCAGGTAGCGGGGGTGGTTGCCGCCACCGTCGGCGTAGTGCTTCGCCAGCAGCACGACCGGCACGACCACCGCCACCGTGGTGAGGGCCCAGGCCGCCGGCACCAGGATCGGGGCGCGGTCGCGCCGGCGGTCGGTGCGGGCCGTCACGACGGCGAGGGCGATGGCGGCGAGGAGCACCGCCACGCCGGCCGCGCTGGTGAGCTTCGCCGCCGTGCTCGGTTGGTAGAGGTAGAACGGCCCGTCGGCGTAGCGCTCGCGCAGCAGGTAGGCGAACGGGGTGGCGGAGCTGCGCCCGTCCCACAGGGAGTCCCAGAACCCGGTGTTGGGCGTCATGTCGAACTTGGCGAACAGGGCCCTCGAGCCGGTGGGATCGCCGTAGCGCCGGATGTTGAGCAGGTAGGACCAGCTCACCAGCACCAGGGCCGGGCCGGCGATGCGGGCGAGGTGGGGCACCGCCGACCGCCCGTGGGCCCGCAGGGCGAGCAGCGCCGCCACGCCCCCCACCCCGACGGCGAGGGCCAGCGCCATGGGTCGGACGGCCGCGGCGAGGGCGCACCAGATGCCCAGCTGGGTGGCGTCGGGCGTGGTGCGGGTCCGGGCGAAGCGGGCCCCCCGCCACAGGACCCCCGTGGTGGCGGCGAGCGCGATGCCGTCCATCGACGCCATGGCCACGACCATGCTGATCGACAAGGTGCTGGCGACCAGGCCGGCGGTGACCAGCCCGGTGAAGGTGTCGGCGCCGCCCAGCTCGCGCCCCAGGAGGAAGGCGGTGACCACCGCGGCGGCACCGCCGACCACGCCGTAGAGCCGCATGCCGGCGAGGGGACCGCCCGGGTTGCCGGTGTGCTCGGACACCTCGGTGAACGGGATCGCCGCGACGTAGGCGAACGGGGGGTTGTTGGCCACGTAGACGTCCTCGGAGAACCAGGCGCCGCGGCGGGCCAGGCGGGCGTCGAGCGCGGCACCGTGCCCGAGGGGCACCGACGAGTCGATGGTGGGGAGGTCGGCCTGTTGGAGGCGGAGCACGTAGCCGACGTGCGCGGCCTCGTCGTGGAGGTACGCGGGGTTGGCCGCGGCCTGGAAGGCCGCGCCCCCGAGCAGGAGGAGCACGGCGCCGGTCAGACCGATCGTCGCCCACTGGTGCCGCCGCGCCGTCTCCACCGCGGCGTCGAACCGCCGTCTCATGCCATGACGGTACCTCCGTGGTGCTCCTCGTGCTGGAGGCGTCCATCCGACCCCTGGCGATCCCCTACGCTCCCTCGGATGGGTGGGGCGGAGCAGCGGGAGGGCACGTGGACGTACCGTCCGCACCTCGACGGGCTGCGGGCGGTGGCGGTGTACCTCGTGGTGGCCTTCCACGCCGGCATCGGTCGGGCGGCGGGCGGGTTCATCGGCGTCGACGTGTTCTTCGTGCTCTCGGGCTACCTCGTCACCAACATCTTGCTCCGGGACCTCGGCCAGCACGGCCGGGTCCGGTTCGGCCGCTTCTACGCCCGACGGTCGCGGCGCCTCCTCCCGGCCGCGGCGCTGAGCCTGGTGGTGACGGCCGTGGTGTTCCGCGCCATCGCCGCGCCGGCCGAGTTGGCCGCCGCCCGGGACAGCATCCGGTGGGCGTCGCTCTACGCATCCAACTGGCACTTCATCGCCGAGTCGGCCGACTACTTCGGTGCCGACGTCGACGCCAGCCCGGTGGCGCACTACTGGTCGCTGTCGGTGGAGGAGCAGTTCTACCTGCTCTGGCCGCTGGTCCTCGCGGCCGTGCACCGCGTGGCCCGGCCCGCCGGTCGCCACGCTGCCGTCGTGGTGCGGGCACTGGTGGCGACGGCTGCCGTCGCGTCGCTCGCCGCCGCGGTCCTCATCAGCCGCACCGACGTCGACCGGGCCTACTTCGGCACCGACACCCGGGCCTACCAGCTGCTGGCCGGCGCGCTGCTGGCCCTGAGCCCCACCGTCCTGGCCCGGGCCCGGCGCCTGCCCGGCGCCGTCCGGCTGCTGCCGGTCGCGTCGGTCGGCCTGGTGGGCGCGCTGGCGGCGGTCGCCTCGTGGCGGTTCACCGCCGGCCCGGTCACCCGGGGCATCGCGGCCACCGCCGTCACGGCGGCGCTCATCGTCTCGCTCGAGGCCGCCGACGGGGGCGTGGGGCGCCGGCTGCTCTCGTGGCGACCCCTGGTGTTCCTGGGGTCGATCTCCTACGGCACCTACCTGTGGCACTGGCTGGTCGTGGTGGTCATCGCTCGCCAGCTCGACCTCTCCCACGTCGCCACCTTCGCGGTGGCCGCTCCCGTGGCCACCGGGCTGGCCGCGCTGAGCTTCGAGCTGCTGGAGCGGCCCGTCCGCGAGGCGCCAGCCCTCGACCGGCTCCGGGGCCCGGTGATCGCGGTGGGGCTGGTGGCCAGCCTCCTCGTGGGCGTCGTCGTGGCGCCGCGCCTCCTCGAGCCGTCGGACACCGCAGGCGGCGGGGCCGCGGTGGTGGCCACGGCGGCCGGCACCCCGAACCGGACCGACTGGCGGTCCGCCTTCGCGGACAAGTACACGTACGAGCGCTGCACACCGAGCCAGGACGCCGCGTGCCGGCTCACGAGCGGGTCCGGCGCCACGGTCCTGGTGGTGGGGGAGAGCCACGCCGCCATGTACCTCCCGATGCTCGAGCAGCTCGCCGAGCGCCACGACTGGAGCCTCTACGGCGGCCTGCTCGACTACTGCCCCTGGACGCGCGGGCTCGGCTACGCCACGGTCGGGCGCAACTGCCTCGCCGACCAGGAGCGCCTCTACGACCAGGTGGCGCCGGCCCTCGACCCGGACATCGTCATCCTCGCCCACCGGCCGATCGACGACCCGGCCAACGGCATGCGGATGCGGGCGGCCGAGGGCGCCCTCCCCGAGGATCGACAGGAGGCCGAGCTGGCCCGCCACGTCCGCGCCGTGGCGGCCGATCTCCGCGCCGACGGGCGCACGGTCGTGCTCCTCGAGCCGGTGCCCGCACCGCCGTCGGGCACCAACCCGCTGACCTGCCTCTCCGAGGCCGAGCACCTCGAGGCGTGCCGGTTCGTGGCCAGCCGCGGTCCCACGGCCGAGGAGCGCGTGTTCCGGCAGCTCGACGCCGACGACGAGGGCATCGTGAGCATCGACCTCGACCGGGGGATCTGCCCCTACCTCCCGATCTGCGATCCCGTGGTGGGCGGGGAGGTGGTCCGGTGGGACGAGACGCACCTCACCCAGACCTTCGCCGTCACGCTGCTCGACGGCATCGACCGGGTGCTGGTGGACGAGGGCGTCGCGGCCTGACGGTACGGTCGGTCCGTGGACCCCGACGAGCTCGAGACGTACCGGCGCGTCGCCCCCGAGCTCCACGACGCCTACGCCGCGGCGTGGGGCCCGGTGGTGGCCGGCGTGTCGGTGCGCCACGACGGCTCCGGCGCACCGGTCAACGTGCTGGTGTTCGCTCGGGCGGGCGACCCGCTCCTCCGGCTGGTCACCCACGGGCTGGGGCGGGCACCGGGGCCCGACGGCGAGCCGCTGCAGGTGGAGCTGCTCCTCACGGCCGACGCCGCGCTCGGCGGGGTCGAGCCCCGCGCCGCCATCGAGTACGTGTTCGACGTGGCGGCCCACCTGCTCACCCACGGGCTGCGCCCGGTGCCGCCGGTGCTCCTGCCCCCGTCGGACCTCAGCCCGTGGCCCTTGTCGGCGCTCCTCGTCGACGAGCCGCTGCGGGAGCCGGCATCGATCGCCGCCCTGGAGGCCGACGGGGTCCACGTCCACCTGGTGGCGCTGGTGCCGATCCACCCGGAGGAGCACGACCACCTCGAGGCCGCCGACGACCTCGCCGCCGCGGTCGACCGCCTCGGCGCCGTCATGGCGTCCTCCTGGGCGGACCTGGCGCGCCCGCCGTCGCCGGTCGCCTGGCTGCGGGCCACCTCGGGGAGCGGCGACGACCACGACGCCGGACCGTCGCGCTGATCGCGACGTCGCACGTTTCGGTCGGCGGCCCCGACCGGTTCACTGGCGGGCGTGACGTGGGTGCTCGCCGGCCAGGTGATCGGGGCGGTGGCGATGATGGGCGTCATCTGGACGATGCAACTCGTCCACTACCCGCTGATGGCCCTGGTGCCGGTCGACGAGTTCCTGTCCTACGAGGCAGCGCACACCCGCCGGATCGCCTGGGTGGTCGGACCGCTGATGGCGCTGGAGGGCGTGACCACCCTCGTGCTCCTGGCCGACCCGCCGCCGGGCGTGCCGGCGCTGCTGCCCTGGGTGGGTGCGCTCAGCGTGGCGGTGGCCCTCGGCACCACCGCGTTCGTGTCGGCGCCCCTGCACGGGCGGCTGTCGAGTGGCTACGACCGCGCCCTCATCGACACGCTCGTGCGGACCAACTGGGTCCGCACGGCAGCGTGGACCACCCACGCCGCCGTCGCCGTGGCGATGGCGTGGTGACGCCGTGACCGGCGATGACGCCGCCGCCGACGTGGTCGTCGTGGGGGCCGGGCTCGCGGGCCTGGTGGCGGCGCGGTCCCTGGCGGCGACGCGGCGCGTGCTCGTGCTGGACAAGGGCAGGGGCGTCGGCGGACGCCTGGCCACCCGCCGGATCGGGGCCGCCGTCCTCGACCACGGGGCCCAGTTCTTCACCGTCCGGGACCCGGCGTTCGGCGCGCTGGTGGCGGGCTGGGAGGCGGCCGGTGTCGCCGTGCCGTGGTTCGAGCGCCTGGCCGGCGAGGGCGGCGGCGCACCGGCCCACGTGCGCTACCGCGGCGCCCCGACCATGACGGCGCTGGCCAAGGACCTGGCCCGTGGGCTCGACGTCCGCTCGGCGACGACGGTCGAGCGGATCGCCCTCCGGGAAGGGCGCTGGCACCTGGCGATCGCCGACGGCTCCGAGGTGGCGGCGGCCGCCCTCGTGATCACCAGCCCGGTGCCCCAGGCCCTGGCCCTCCTCGATGCGGGCGGGGTCACCCTGGACGCGTCCGACCGGTCCGCGCTGGGCGCCATCGCCTACGACCCGTGCCTGGCCCTGCTGGCGCCCTTGTCGGGACCGTCGGGCCTGGCGGCACCTGGGGCGATCCGCCCGGCCCACCCCGATCTCGACTGGGTGGCCGACAACCACGTCAAGGGCACGTCGCCGCTCCCGGCCGTCACCATCCACGCCTCGGCGGCGTGGAGCCGGAGCCACTGGGACGATGCCGACGACGCCATCGCCGTCGACCTCTTGGCCGCCGCCGCACTCGGCTCGGCGCCGGTGCCGGGGACCTCGCAGGTGGTGCGGTGGCGCTACGCCAAGCCGAGCACGCCCCACCCGGAGCGGGCCCTCCGGGCGTCGGGCGTCCCGCCGCTGGTGTTCGCCGGTGACGCCTTCGGCGGCGCCCGGGTGGAGGGGGCCGCCCTGTCGGGGATGGCGGCCGCCGAGGCGCTGCACGGCGGTGAGCGCGCCGTCTGATCAGGGCCGCGCTGTCGTTCAGACGCCGTCGGCGACACCCAGCAGGCGGGCCCGGCTGACGGCTCGCATGCCCCGGGAGAGCCCGAAGATGGCCACGACCCAGGCGACCGCGCCGAGGTACAGCCCGGCCGAACCGGCGCCGAAGAGCGCCCCGGTGCTCTGGCTGTAGGCGATGCCGATCATCGGCAACGTCACCAGCCCGGCGCCCTGCTGGGCGGCTGCGGTGCTCTTCACCCGGGCGGAGAGCCGCAGCACCACCGAGAGGGTCAGGGCGAGGAAGGGCGGGACCACCCACAACATCAGGACCCACCACTGCGCGGTGGGGAAGAACCAGCCCCCCACCTCCGGCCCGACGAGGAGGTTGACGATCAGTGAGTACACGCCGAAGCCCAGGATCGTGGTGGCGTAGCCGGGGAGCAGGCTGGCCATCAGCTTGCCGAGGTAGATCTCGCGCTCGTGGGCGGGGGAGTGGGCGAGGAACTCCCCGGTGCCCCGCTCTCGCTCGCCCACGATCGTCGACGCACCGATCGCCGTGGAGATGGTGAGGGGCACCACGATGGCCACGGGGGCGAGGAGGAACACGGCCAGCGCGTAGGCGGTGCGCCCCTGGTCGGAGGTGCCCTGGATCTGCTCCTGGGCGGAGTCGGGCAGGACCTCGAGGGTCTCCGACATCTGCGAGACGGCCTGCACGTCGCCGATCTTGGTGATCGTGAGCAGCAGGACGGTGGGGATGATGAGGAAGAACAGGGCGCCGAGGAAGATCATCGGCAGCCAGAAGCCCTTGTCCTCCAGGAGCTGGCGCATGTCGGACCGGGCCACGGTCCAGATCCGTCGGCGGTTGAGGTTCCGCCAGCCCGTGCGGGCGACGACGGGGGTGGGGGGTGCCGCAGCTGCGGTCATGACGGATCTCCTTCGGCGCCGGGCCACCCGGTGAGGGCGACCACCTGGCGGTGTCGGTCGGTGAGCGGCGCGCCGTCGTCGCCGCTCGGCGTGAGCTGGCGTCCGCCGTCGTCGGCGATGGGCTTCTTCGTCCGCACCGCGAAGTAGAGGTCCTCGAGGGTCGGCTGGAGGGGCTCGGCGCGGGTGAGGCGGACGCCGTTCGCCACCAGGGCGATGATCACGTCGGGGATGCGCTCGTCGCCGTCGAGGTGGAGGCGGACGCGCGTCGGGTCGGAGTCGGGCTCGATGGTGCGGACGCCGGGGATGTTGGCCGCGACCGCGAGGGTGGTCGGGTCGTCGGCCTCCACCAGGAGCACCGTGCCCGGCCAGAACCGCCGGGTGAGCTCGAGCGGCGTGCCGGCCACCAGGTCGTTGCCGTCCTCCATGACCACCACCTTGTCGGCGAGGCCCTCGGCCTCGAGCAGCAGGTGGGTGCACATCACCACGGTCCGCCCGTCGGCGGTCATCTCGCGGATCATCTCGAGCACGGCGTGGCTCGACTCGGGGTCGAGGCCCGACGTCGGCTCGTCGAAGAGGAGGAGGTCGGGGTCGTGCAGGATCGACCGGGCCAGCGCCAGCCGGGTCTTCATGCCGGTGGAGAACCCGCCGACGCGCTGGTCGAGGGCGTCCTCGATCCCGAAGCGGGCCGCGGCATCGTGGATCCGGCCGGCGATCCCGTCGCCCCGCCCGAGCCCGTAGAGCTCGGCGGCGTAGGCCAGGTTGGCGTAGCCGTCGAGGCGGTCGTACAGGGCGGGCTTGGCCGAGACCACGCCGCAGCGGAGCCGGACCTCCTCGCCGTAGAGCGCCGGGTCCATCCCGAAGGTCCGAACCACGCCGGCGTGGGCGTCGAGCGCGCCCGTGATCATCCGGATGGCGGTGGTCTTGCCGGCCCCGTTGGGCCCGAGCAGCACGGTGATCTTGTTGGCCGGGACCACCAGGTCGAGGCCGCCGAGGGCATCCACCTGGCCGAAGCGGCGGTGGACGCCCTCCATGGCGACGACGGGGGGCACGCCGTCATCGGGTGGAGGGGGCAAGGTGGCGGTCATCGGGTGTTCCATCGGCCGGACCGGTCCGGTTCTTGATGCCGGGGCGGACCGGGCCCTCGCGTCGGGTCCGCCGACGAACGGGGCGCGGCGGCTACGGTCGTACGTGTGTTCGTGCTGGGGATCGATCCGGGCCTGTCCCGCTGCGGCTACGGGGCCGTGCGCGCCACCGCGGCCGGGCCTCGTGCCGTGGCCATCGGGGTGATCCGCACCTCGCCGGCCGACGAGCTCCCGGCGCGCCTGGCCGAGCTCCAGGGGGAGCTCCGGGCCCTCATCGCCGAGCTGACGCCCGACGTGGTGGCGGTGGAGCGGATCTTCTTCCAGAACAACGTGCGGACGGCGATGTCGGTCGGCCAGGCCAGCGGGCTGGCCATGGCCGAGGCGGTGGCCGCGGGCTGCTCGGTCACCCAGTACTCGCCGAACGAGGTGAAGCTCGCGGTGGCGGGGGACGGGGCCGCTGACAAGGCCCAGGTGCAGGCGATGGTCCAGCGCCTTCTTGGGCTGGCCACGCCGCCCCGCCCGGCCGATGCCGCCGATGCCGCCGCGCTGGCGCTCTGCCACCTGGCCCACGCCCCGGTCCGGGCCCGGCTGGCGGCCGCCGTGGGGCGGTCCGGCCGGTGATCGGGTCGCTGCGGGGCACGCTGCTCGACCGCTCCACCACCGGCGAGGTGCTGGTGGAGGTCCGGGGCGTGGGCTACCGCGTCCAGGCCGGCCCGGTCACCTCGGCCCGCCTGGGGGACCTCCAGGGCGAGGTCTTCGTGTGGATCCACCACCACGTCCGCGAGGACGCCGACACGCTGTACGGGTTCGCGTCGAAGGGGGAGCGCGACGCGTTCGAGGCCCTGCTCGGCGCCCACGGCGTCGGCCCCGCGCTGGCCCTGGCCATCCTCTCGGTCCACCCGCCGGCCAACCTGGTCCGCGTCCTGGCCGACGACGACGTGGCCGCGCTGTGCCTGGTGCCCGGCGTCGGCAAGAAGACCGCGGCCCGCCTCCTGATCGAGCTGAAGACCCGCCTCGACGTGCCGCTGTCCGACGGGGTGCCGGCCGGTCTCGACGGCCAGGCCGCCGGCGGCGCCACGCCGTCGGCCCGGGCCGACGTGCGAGACGCCCTGGTGGGCCTGGGCTACACGCCCGAGGAGATCGCCGAGGCCACCCGCGAGCTCCCCGACGGCGACCCGGGCGTCCTGTTGAAGGACGCCCTGCGCCGACTGGCCAGCACCCGCTGATGGCCGGTCCCCGCGCCGCCGGGTGCTCGCGCCCGTCGGGCAGGATGGGCTGACCGTGCGAGACGAGCTCCTCACCCCCGAACCCCTCGAGCCCGCCGAGCTGTCCGACGAGGTCAGCCTCCGGCCCCGGACCCTGGCCGACTTCGTGGGCCAGGCCGAGCTGAAGGAGCACCTGTCGATCATCCTGGAGGCGGCCCGCAAGCGCGGCCAGGCGGCCGACCACCTGCTCTTCGCCGGACCCCCAGGGCTGGGCAAGACCACCCTCGCCACCATCGTGGCCGGAGAGATGGAAGCGGGGATCCACGTCACCTCCGGGCCGGCCCTCGAGCGGGGCGGCGACCTCGCCTCGATCCTCTCCCAGCTGGCCGAGGGCGACGTGCTCTTCATCGACGAGATCCATCGCCTCTCGCGTGCCGTGGAGGAGGTGCTGTACCCCGCCATCGAAGACTTCCAGCTCGACATCGTGCTCGGGAAGGGGCCGGCCGCCCGGTCCATCCGCATGGACGTGCCCCGCTTCACCCTCGTCGGCGCCACCACCCGCACCGGGCTGATCACCGGGCCGCTCCGCGACCGCTTCGGCCTGGTGGCCCGCCTCGACTACTACGAGGCCTCCGACCTCGAGTCCATCGTCACCCGGGCCGCCGGCATCCTCGACGTCCGGGCCGACGAGGCCGGGGCGGCGGAGATCGCCCGCCGGGCGCGGGGCACGCCGCGCATCGCCAACCGGCTGCTGCGCCGGGTCCGCGACTTCGCCGAGGTCCGCGGCGACGGCCTCGTCGACGCCGCGTCGGCGCGAGAGGGCCTGCGGGTGTTCGGCGTCGACGAGCGCGGCCTCGACAAGGTGGACCGCGCCCTGCTCGTGGCCCTCTGCGAGCGCTTCGGCGGGGGACCCGTCGGCCTGTCCACCCTGGCCATCAGCGTGTCCGAGCCCACCGAGACCGTGGAGGACGTCTACGAGCCGGTCCTCATCCGCGAGGGCCTGCTGATGCGGACGCCGCGCGGGCGGGTGGCCACGCCGGCCGCCTGGGCCCACATCGGGCGGTCCGCCCCGGAGCGATCCCCCGACGCCACGCCGCCCCCGGGCCTGTTCGGCTGAGGCACCGATCCGTGTCGCCGGGTGGGCACCGGTAGCCTGCGCGGCGATACGCAACGGGCGCAGACCAACCGGGAGCAGGCGCGTGCACATCGATTTCAACAGCTCCCCGGGGCCCAGCCTGGGGATCGAGGTCGAGCTGGAGGTGGTCGACGCCGAGACCGGCGCCCTGGCGTCGGCCGCCACCGACATGCTCACCGAGCTCGGCGCCGACCACCCCCGCGGCGAGCACCCCAAGGCCAAGCACGAGCTCTTCGAATGCACCGTGGAGATCATCACGGGCATCTGCGGCACGGTGGCCGAGGCCCGCGCCGACCTCGAGGGGACCCTCGCCGAGGTGCAGGCGGCGGCCGAGGCGCGCGGCCTGGCCCTGCTGTGCTCGGGCACCCACCCGTTCTCGTGCTGGTCGGACCAGGAGGTGAGCCCGAACCCCCGCTACGCCAAGCTCATCGACGAGATGCAGTGGATGGCCCGACGGCTGCAGATCTTCGGGGTCCACGTGCACGTGGGCATCCGCTCGCCGGAGAAGGCGGTGTCGATCGCCAACGCCCTCGCCGGCTACATCCCCCACTTCCTGGCCCTGTCCGCCTCCAGCCCGTACTGGGAGGGCCGCGACACCGGCCTGGCCTCGAGCCGGTCCAAGGTGTTCGAGGGCCTGCCCACCGCCGGGCTCCCCGCCCCGATCGAGAACTGGTCCGACTTCGAGTCGTTCATGGACACGTTGGTCTCCTCGGCGGCCATCTCCACGGTGCGCGAGGTGTGGTGGGACATCCGCCCGCACCCCGACTTCGGCACGGTGGAGCTGCGCATGTGCGACGGCATCCCCACGATGTCGGAGATCTGCGCGGTGGCCGCGCTGGCGCAGAGCCTGGTGGCCCACCTCGACGCCCTCGACGACCGGGGGTTCACCCTGCCCCGCCACAAGGAGTGGGTGCTGCGGCAGAACAAGTGGCGGGCCGGCCGCCACGGCCTCGACACCGATCTCATCGCCGACCAGCAGGGCCGCCTCGAGCCAGCCCGCCAGGCGATCACCGACCTGGTGGAGGAGGTCACCCCCGCCGCCGGCCGCCTGGGCTGCGCCGACGAGCTGCAGTACGTGGGGAAGATCCTCGAGGTCGGTCCCAGCTACGCCCGCCAGCGCCGGGTGGTCGCGGCCACCGCGTCGGGTGACGACGGCCCCGTCGACCTGACGCCCGTGGTGCGGTCGCTCGTCCGGGAGCTGGCCACCGACGAGATGACCACCGATGAGCTGATCATCGACGAGCTGACCACGTGAGCACCGGCCGCCCGGGCGCCCCGGCCGTGGCGCCCGCCCACGAGGTGGTCGCCGCCACGGTGGCGAGGCTGGAGCCGGAGCTCATCGCCCTGCGCCGGGACCTCCACGCCCACCCCGAGCCCTCCTGGCTCGAGCACCGCACCACCTCGGTGCTGCGCGACCGCCTGGTGGCCGCCGGCCTCCCTGCGGTGGTGGCGCCCACCGGCACCGGCGTGGTGTGCGACGTCAGCCGCAGCGGCGGACCGCTCGGCGGCGGGCCGGTCGTGGCCATCCGGGGCGACATCGACGCCCTCCGGATGACCGACGCCAAGGACGTGCCCTACCGGTCCACCATCGCCGGCGTCTGCCACGCCTGCGGCCACGACGTGCACGCCGCGGCCACGGTGGGCGCCGCGCTGGCCCTGGCCGACGCGCTGGAGGCCCTCGACGTGGTCGGCACGGTGCGGGTGCTGCTCCAACCGGCGGAGGAGGCGGTGCCGGGCGGGGCGATCCGCTTCGTCGAGGCCGGGGTCCTCGACGGGGTCCAGGCCGTCTTCGGCCTGCACTGCGACCCGGCCAACGACGTGGGCCGGGTGGGCGTCAGCGCCGGCCCCATCACGTCGGCCGCCGATCAGCTCCGCATCCGCCTGCGGGGGCCGGGCGGGCACACGGCCCGCCCCCACCACACCGCCGACCTCGTCCACGTCGCCGCCCGGGTGGCGGTGGAGCTGCCGATGGGCCTCGGGCGCCTCACCGACCCGCGGGACGGCCTGAACGTGACGTTCGGTGCCATCCACGCCGGCGAGGTGGCCAACGTGATCCCCGGCGAGGCCACCCTGCTCGGCTCGCTGCGGGCGTCGGGCCGGGGCGCGTGGGACGCGGCGCCGGAGCTGATCCCCGGCCTGCTGGCCGGACTGGTCGAGCCGCTGGGCGCCACGTGGGAGCTGGAGCACGTGCGGGGCGCGCCACCGATCGTGAACGACCCCTGGGCGGCGGGGCTGACCGCCGAGGCCGCGGCGCTGGTGGTGGGCCACCACGGCGTCGGCCCCACGCTGCAGAGCGCAGGGGGCGAGGACTTCTCCTGGTACGGCGACGTGGCACCGCTCGGGTACCTCCGCCTCGGGGTCCACCGCCCCGGCCGCGACCGCGTCGACATCCACGCCGGCACCTTCGACGTGCACGAGGGGGCCATCGCCATCGGGGCTCGTGTGCTGGCCGGCGCCGCCCTGGCCGCCCTCGCCGACCTCGCCGCGACGTCGGGCTGATCGAGGCGCACCTACACTCGGGGCGCCCATGGACGCCGCCGAGCTCGACTACCCCCTGCCGGCCGAGGCGATCGCCCAGACCCCCGCCGAGCCCCGCGACTCGGCCCGGCTCCTGGTCGACCGGGGCCCCGGGATGGCGCCCGAGCACCGCACCGTGGCCGACCTGGCCGACCTGCTCGACCCGGGCGACGTGCTGGTGGTCAACGACACCGAGGTGATCCCGGCCCGGCTCCACCTCCGCAAGCCCACCGGCGGGGCGGTGGAGGTGCTGCTCCTGGAGCGACGTCCGGAGGGCTGGTGGGAGGCGCTGGTCCGGCCCGGCCGCCGGGTGCCGCCGGGGACCGTGCTCACCCCGGCCGCGCCCTCGGGCACGGAGCGCGCCGCGCCCGGGCTCTCGCTGGAGGTCGGCGAGGAGCTGGGAGAGGGCCGCCGGCGCGTGACCCTGACCGGTGGCGGCGACGACGACCTGGCCCTGTTGGCCTGGTGGGGTGAGGTGCCGCTGCCGCCCTACATCCACGAGCCCCTCGTGGACCCGGCGCGCTACCAGACCGTGTTCGCGGCCCACCCCGGCTCGGTGGCGGCGCCCACCGCCGGCCTCCACCTCACCGAGGGCCTGCTCGAGCGGTGCCGCGAGCGGGGCATCACCATCCTGCACGTCCAGCTCGTGGTGGGGCTGGGCACGTTCCGGCCCATCACCGAGGCGGAGGTGGAGGACCACCCCATGCACGCCGAGCGGTACCGCATCCCGGCCGACGTCCAGGCCGCGCTCGGGCCGCGGCTCGGGGCCCACGCCGACCTCGGGGCCGCCACGCACGACCCGGGCGGCCGGGTGGTGGCGGTGGGCACCACGGTGGTGCGGGCCCTCGAGAGCTGGGCGGCCACGGGCGAGACCGAGGGGCCCACCTCGCTGTTCATCCACGGCGACTACCCCTTCGCCCTCGTCGACCGGCTCGTGACCAACTTCCACGTGCCCCGGTCGTCGCTGCTCGCCCTCGTGCAGGCGTTCGCCGGGCCCCGCTGGCAGGACCTCTACGCCGAGGCGCTCGCCCGCGGCTACCGCTTCCTCTCCTTCGGCGACGCCATGTTGCTGAGCCGCGCCGACCAGCCGAGTGCCCGGGCCCGATCGTGAAGCTCACCATCGACGTGGCGGCCATCGACGGCGCGGCGCGCACCGGCACCATCCGCACCCCCCGCGGGGTGCTGCCCACCCCCCTGTTCATGCCGGTCGGGACCAAGGCGGCGGTGAAGACGCTCACCCCGCCCGACCTGCGCGCCCTGGGCGTCCCGCTGATCCTCGGCAACACGTACCACCTCATGCTCAAGCCCGGCGCGGACCTGGTGGCCGAGCTCGGCGGGCTCCACCGGTTCATGAGCTGGGACGGCCACGTGCTCACCGACTCGGGCGGCTACCAGATCTTCTCCCTGCAGCCGAAGGTGACCGACGAGGGGGCCACGTTCCGCTCCACCTACGACGGCTCCACCCACCACCTCAGCCCCGAGGAGGCCGCCACCATCCAGTCGAAGCTGGGGGCCGACATCCAGATGGTGCTCGACGTCTGCCCCGCCCTGCCCGCCACCGACCGGGTGGTGCGCGCCGCGGTGGAGCGCACCGCCACCTGGGCGGCGCGGGGCCGGGCCGCCTTCCTCGACGGGCGGGGGTGGCGGGAGGATCGCGGCCTCGACCAGGCCCAGTTCGGCATCGCCCAGGGCGGCACCCACCCGGGGCTGCGGGCCGAGGGCGCCGAGCGCACCGTGGCGCTGGATTTCGACGGCTACGCCATCGGTGGGCTCTCGGTGGGGGAGTCCCGAGCGGAGATGGTGCCGGCGCTGGCCGCCGCCCTGGCCCACCTCCCGGCGGACCAGCCCCGCTACCTCATGGGCGTGGGCGACCCGGCGAGCATCGTGGAGGCGGTGGGGCTGGGCGTCGACCTGTTCGACTGCGTCCTGCCCACGCGCCACGCCCGCCACGGCACCGTGCTCACCGGCGAGGGCAAGCTCATGATCAAGAACCTGGCCTACGAGCGCGACGAGGGCCCGCTCGACCCGGCCTGCGGGTGCTCGGTGTGCGCCACCTACTCCCGGGCGTACCTGCGCCACCTCCACCGGCTGGGCGAGCCCACCGGGGCCCACCTGCTCACCGTCCACAACGTGGCCTGGCTCTCGACCCTGGTGGTCGACCTGCGGGCCGCGATCGCCGCCGGGCGCTTCGCGGCCGCCCGACGGGCCGTGCTCGACGTCTGGGGCTGACCCGACGGGGCGCCGGCGGTCGGGGCGGGGCGGGGCGCCCGCCTGGTGATCATCGGTGCGGGGTGGCCAAGGTCTATGGTTCCCGAGGCGTTTTCCCGATCTCGACTGGATCCTCGTTGGCCCCCCTGCTGCTCACCTTCCTGTTCATCGGGATCGGGTGGTTCCTCCTCATCCGCCCCCAGCAGGAGCGGGCCAAGGCCCAACGGGCCATGGTCGCCGCCCTCACCGTGGGTGATCGGGTGATCAGCGCCGGCGGGATCCACGGCACCCTCACCGAGGTGGCCGACGAGACCGTGCGCCTCGAGGTCGCCCCCGGCATCGAGCTCACGCTGGCCCGACCGGCGATCGCCCGCCGCATCGACCCGGACGACCCCGCCGACGGCACCGACGCCGCCATCGACCTCACCGACGAGCCCGCGCCCCACCTCCGTGGCGGCCCAGTGGAGGACCCCGTGCCCACCGACAACGACGGCCCCACCACCGGCGGCCCGGCATGACCCGACGGGCGCTGCTGACCCCGCTCATCCTGGTCGCCCTCGTGGCGGTGCTCGGCGTGGGCACCGCGCTGGTCACCGACTCGAAGCCCACCCTCGGCCTCGACCTGCAGGGCGGGTTCTCCGTGGTGCTGCAGGCCAAGGAGGTCAACGGCCGGCTGCCCTCCGAGGAGAGCGTCGAGAAGGCGAAGGACATCATCCGCCAGCGCGTCGACGGCCTCGGCGTGGCCGAGCCCGACATCACGCGCCAGGGCCGCACGGTGATCGTGCAGCTCCCGGGCGTGCGCAACCGCGAGAAGGCCGAGAGCGTGGTGGGCTGCACCGCCCGCCTGGAGTTCCGCCCCGTGCTCAGCGCGGCGCCGAACCCCGACGCCCCGTCGCTCGACGGGGCGGGCGACGGCGAGGGCGAGGGCGACGCCACCACCACGACCACCGAGGCAGGCGACGCCTCGACCACCACCACCGCAGCCGGCGACGTGACCACCACGACCGCCGCGGACGGCACCACCACCGAACCGGCCGCCGACGGCGAGGGCGAGGGCGCGCTCGGCGAGCACGGCACCGGCGTGGTGGGCGTGGCCGGGGGAGAGGGCGCCCTGCCCGCTCAGTTCGCGCCGACCACCACGACCGCGCCGCCCACCACCACGACGCCGCCCGAGGCCACCACCACGGTCCCGGCCGACGCCACCAGCACCACCGTCGCCGCCGACGTCACCACCACGACGGCTGCGCCCGGCACCTCCGGCACCAGCAGCTCCTGCGGCGACGCCCTGGGCGGCGCGGCCGGCGGCGGCACCACCGCGGTGCTCGACCCCACCGGCGGCGGGCAGTTCCCCTCCGACGACGGCCAGCTCCTCTACAGCCTGGGCCCCGTCGGGTTCACCGGCGACGCCCTGAGCAGCGCCACCGCCTCGCTCAACGGCGCCGAGTGGGCGGTCAACGTGTCGGTGAAGGGCTCCCAGCAGACCCAGGCCAACGCCGCCTTCAACGAGTGCTACGCCGGCGGGCCCACCTGTCCGCCGTTGGGCGGCGGGGCCTCGGGCCAGCCGTCGCAGGGCGCCATCGCCATCGTGCTCGACGGCCAGGTGCTCTCGGCCCCCGAGGTCAACGGCCCCGACCTGGCCACCGACCAGTTCACGATCACGGGCGACTTCTCCGAGGGCGACGCCAAGGACCTGGCCCTCGTGCTGCGCTACGGCTCCCTGCCCGTGGAGTTCGAGCAGGCCGCCCTCCAGCAGGTGTCGGCCACCCTCGGCGCCGACTCGCTGCGGGCGGGCCTCATCGCCGGGCTCATCGGCGTGGCCGCCCTCGCCCTCTACATGATCCTCTACTACCGGGGCTTCGGCCTGGTGGTGGTGATCAGCCTGGTGGTGTGGGGCGCGCTCATGTACGCCCTGGTCTGCCTCCTGTCGGCCACCCAGGGCCTGGCCCTCACCCTGGCCGGCATCACCGGCGTGATCGTCTCGGTGGGCACCACCGTCGACACCTACGTGGTGATCTTCGAGCGGGTGAAGGACGAGCTGCGCGCCGGCCGGTCCCTCCGGTCGGCCACCGAGCGGGGCTACGACAGCGGCATCAAGACGGTGCTCACCGCCAACGGCGCCGCCTTCATCGGCGCCTTCCTGCTCTGGTACCTCACGGTCGGGCCGGTGCGCGGCTTCGCCTACTTCCTGGGCCTGTCCGTGATCCTCGACCTGCTGGTGGCCATCCTCTTCACCCGGCCGCTGATCCTGCTGCTCGCCCGGTCGCCCCGCTTCGCCAAGGCCCGCTTCTTCGGGATCGGCGCCTCCACCGATCAAGCTCCCTCGACCAAGGTCCCCAAGGTGGTGGCGTCGTGACCTCGCCCAACGAACCCCGACGCGGCGTCCTCAAGCGCCTCTACCACGGCGAGACCAAGGCCGACATCGTCGGGCGCTGGAAGCTGTGGTTCGCCATCTCCGGCGTCCTCCTGCTCATCGGCGCCGGTGCCCTGCTCGGCCCCGGCCTCAAGCTCGGCATCGACTTCACCGGCGGCACCGTCTGGCAGGTCGAGGCGGGTGACGCCGAGGTGGCCGACGTGCAGGACGCCATGGCCGAGCTCGGCTACCAGGACGTCCAGGTCCAGGAGGTCACCCAGGCGTCCGGCGGGTCCGACACGCGGTTCTTCCGGGTGGAGGCCGAGGACGACGCCGAGCCCGCCGAGGCCTCGGTCCGCGCCCTCGACCGGGCCTCCGACGACCTGGCCGACCTGCGGGGCGACGTCCCCGCCGACGTGCGTGGCCGGGTCGACGACGTCCGCGACACCCTCGACGGCATCGACGGGCCCTTCGAGCAGGCCGTCCCGGCGCCGCTGGAGGCGCTGCAGGCCGAGATCGACGGGGTGCCGGCCACGCTGGAGGAGGCGAAGGACGACCCGGCCGCGGTCCGCCGCGCCGCGGATCGGATGCTCGCCCACATCACCGACCTGTCCAACCTGGAGGACGAGGAGCGGACGCGGCTGGGCGCCGACGTCACCGACGCCCTCGCCGAGCTCACCGGCACGCCCGCCACCGACATCACGGTCGACACCGTCGGCCCCTCGTGGGGTCAGCAGATCTCCGAGAAGGCCCGCAACGCCCTCGTGGTGTTCATGATCGCCATCACGATCTTCATCACCATCCGCTTCGAGCTGAAGATGGCCCTCGCCACCGTGGTGGCCCTGCTGACCATGCTCGGCTTCTCGATCTACGACGGCATCGTGGTGTTCGACCGGGTCAACGAGAACACCAAGCTCCTCAACGCCAAGAGCAAGATGACCTACACCGACATGGCCAACATGTCGCTGAACCAGGTGCTGATGCGATCGCTCAACACCTCGATCACCTCGCTGCTGCCGATCCTGTCGGTGCTCATCATCGGCGCCGTGGTGCTGGGCGCCAGCACGCTCGAGGAGTTCGGCGTGGCGCTGTTCCTCGGCCTGCTGTCGGGCGCCTACTCGTCGATCTTCATCGCCACGCCGCTCCTGGCGTTGCTCAAGGAGCGCGAGCCGCAGTACCGCGAGCTCCGGACCCAGATCGCCGAGCGGGGCCACGGCACGGTGCCGCTGAAGGCCGACGTGGTGCCCACCGAGGCCGAGCTCGACCCGGTCATGGCGTCGGTGAAGGCCGGTCCCACCGCGCCCCGCCCGCCCGGCGGCACGCCCCGACCCCGCAAGCAGGGCCGCAAGCGGTGACCGACACCCTCGGGCCGGCCCTCACCGCCCGCATCCGCGACATCCCCGACTTCCCGAAGCCGGGGGTGGTCTTCAAGGACATCACGCCGCTCCTGGGCGACCCGGCGACGTTCCGGCGGTGCATCGACGAGCTCGCAGCGCCCTACGTGGGAGACGGGATCTCCAAGGTCCTCGGCACCGAGGCCCGCGGGTTCATCCTGGCCGCGCCCGTGGCCTACCTCTTCGATGCCGGGTTCGTGCCGGTGCGCAAGGCGGGAAAGCTGCCGTGGGAGATCGAGCGCCAGGAGTACGAGCTCGAGTACGGCACCGACCTGCTCGAGATCCACCGCGACGCCGTCCACCCCGGCGAGCGGGTGCTCATCGTCGACGACGTGCTCGCCACCGGGGGCACCGCAGCGGCCACGGCCCGGCTGGTGGAGAAGCTGGGCGCCACCGTGGTGGGCTTCGCCTTCCTCATCGAGCTCGGGTTCCTCGGTGGCCGCGACGCCCTCCCGGGTCGGCGCATCACCTCGCTCGTCACCTACGAATAGCCGGTCCCCGGCGCGTCGCCCGCGCCCCACCGTCGGCGTCACCGGGGCGTCGGTCGGCACCCGTAGGCTGGGCCCATGTCCACCGTGAGCCGGGTGCTCCCGTGGCGCCGGTCGAGCGCCCCCGCCTCGGTGGAGACCGCGCCCCTGCTCGCCTCGTTCCGGGCCCACCACCCCAAGACCTCCACGGCCATGATCTCCCAGGCCTACGACCTGGCGGCCAGCGCCCACGTCGGCCAGACCCGTCGCAGCGGCGAGCCGTACATCCACCACCCGCTCTCGGTCGCCCAGATCGTGGCCGACCTCGGCCTCGACGACGTCACCATCGCCGCCGCCCTGCTCCACGACTCGGTGGAGGACACCGGCGTGGAGCTGGAGGAGCTGGCGGCCCGGTTCGGCGACGAGGTGGCCCGCATCGTCGACGGCGTCACCAAGCTCGACCGCGTCCAGTTCGACTCCAAGGCGGCCCAGCAGGCCGCCTCCATGCGCAAGATGCTCGTGGCCATGGCCAAGGACCTCCGGGTCCTCATGATCAAGCTGGCCGACCGGCTCCACAACATGCGCACCCTCGGCGCCATGGCGCCCGAGAAGCAGATCCGCATCGCCCGCGAGACGCTCGACGTCTACGCCCCGCTGGCCCACCGCCTCGGCATGCAGGACCTCAAGCAGCAGCTGGAGGACCTCAGCTTCGCCACGCTCCACCCCAAGCAGTACGCCGAGATCGACCACATGGTGGCCACCCGGGCGCCCGAGCGGGAGCTCTACCTCGAGCAGGTGCTCGAGCAGGTCCGCCAGCGCCTGGCCGAGCTGGGGGTCGACGCCGAGGTGAGCGGCCGCCCGAAGCACCTGTGGAGCATCTACGAGAAGATGGTCGTGAAGGGCCGCCAGTTCGACGACATCTTCGACCTGGTGGGCATCCGCGTGCTGGTCGACTCGGTGCGCGACTGCTACGCCGCCCTCGGCTCCATCCACGCCACGTGGCGGCCGGTGCAGGGCCGGTTCAAGGACTACGTGGCCATGCCCAAGTTCAACCTCTACCAGTCGCTGCACACCACCGTGGTTGGCCCCCAGGGCAAGCCGCTGGAGGTGCAGCTCCGCACCCGCGAGATGCACCAGCGGGCCGAGTTCGGCGTGGCCGCCCACTTCGCCTACAAGATCGGCTCGCCCACCGACGAGCTGGCCTGGCTGAACCGCATCGTCGACTGGCAGCAGGAGACGTCGGACCCCGCCCAGTTCATGGAGACGCTCAAGGTCGACCTGGACCAGGACGAGGTCTACGTCTTCACGCCCAAGGGCAAGGTCGTCACCATGGCGAAGGGGGCCACCCCGATCGACTTCGCCTACGCCGTCCACACCGAGGTCGGGCACTCGTGCGTCGGGGCCCGGGTCAACGGGCGCCTGGTCTCGCTGAACCACCAGATGACCTCGGGCGACACCTGCGAGATCTTCACCTCCAAGGTCGAGGGCACCGGCCCGAGCCGAGACTGGCTCCAGATCGTCCAGACCCCGCGGGCGGCCAACAAGATCCGCCAGTGGTTCTCCCGGGAGCGCCGGGAGGACGCCCGCGAGACGGGCCGGGAGGATCTGCAGAAGCAGCTGCGGCGCGAGGGCCTGCCCACCCAGAAGCTCCCGGCCGCGGTCCTCCACGAGGTGGCCACCGGCCTCAACTACCTCGACACCGACGCGCTGTACACGGCCATCGGCGAGCACCACGTGTCACCCGAGTCCGTGGTGGCCCGCATCAGCCGGCTCCTGCGCTCGGGCGATCCCGGCCGCGAGGAGCAGCTCCCCACCACGGTGAGCGGCACCCGCAACATGAAGGCCACCCGGCCCGGCGCCGGGGTGCACGTCGAGGGCCTCGACGACGTCATGGTGAAGCTGTCCCGCTGCTGCACGCCGGTGCCCGGCGACGAGATCATCGGCTTCGTCACCCGGGGCCGGGGGGTCTCGGTGCACCGGGCCGACTGCGCCAACGCGGTGTCGCTCCAGACCGGCCAGCGCGACCGCCTCATCGAGGTGGAGTGGGACGAGGACTTCGCCGGCGGGTCGTTCGTGGCCTCCATCGAGGTGCGGGCCCTCGACCGCCCCCGCCTCCTGCGCGACGTGTCGAGCACCCTGGCCGACCACCACGTCAACATCCTGGCCTGCAACATGAAGACCGGCGGCGACCGCATGGCCGCCATGCGGTTCGACTTCGAGCTGGGCGACCCCTCGCACCTGAGCGTGGTGCTCGGCTCCATCCGCAGCCTCGACGGGGTCTACGAGTCGTACCGGGTGCTCCCCGGCGCGGCCAGCTCGGGCCTCACCGAGGCCGACGCCAAGCGGTAGGTCCGCCGGCTCGGACGGGTGCGCCGTCGAGCGCGTCTACGGTCCGCCGGATGGCCACCGCCCCCGACGACCTGATCGATCCCGAGGCGCCCGGCTGGTTCCGTCGAGCGCTGCAGACGCCCTTCGTCGACGAGCACGTGGAGGTCGACGGGGCCCGGATCCACTACCTGGCCTGGGGTGAGCCCGGCCGTCGGGGCCTGGTCTTCGTGCACGGCGGCGCGGCCCACGCCCACTGGTGGACCCACGTGGCGGCCTGGTACGCCCGCCAGTACCGGGTGGTGGCCATCGACCTGTCCGGCCACGGCGACAGCGACCACCGCGCCACCTACTCGCTCGAGCAGTGGGCCACCGAGGTGCTGGCGGTGGCCGAGGCGGCCGGCGTCGACGGGCCGCCGGTGGTGATCGGCCACTCCATGGGCGGCATGGTGACCATCGCCACCGCGGCGATCCACGGCGACGCGCTGGACGGCGTCATCGTGCTCGACTCGCCCGTGATCCACGTCGACCCGGAGGTCGGGGTGGCCCAGGCCGGCCAGGCCTTCGGCGTGCCCCGGGTCTACCCGACCCGTGACGAGGCCCTGGCGCGGTTCCGCACCGTCCCACCGCAGAAGCACTACCTGCCCTACGTCATGCACCACGTGGCCCGGCGCTCGCTGCGCGAGGTGCCCGGCGGCTGGAGCTGGAAGTTCGACCACAACCTCTTCAGCGCCTTCACCGGCCACATCCGGAACATCGCCGTCCCCTACCTGCCCCAGGTGCGGTGCCGCTTCGCCCTCCTGCGGGCCGAGCACGGCCTGGTCACCCCCGACATCGGGGAGTCGATGTACGAGATGCTCGGCCGGGTGGCCCCGGTGGTGGAGCTGCCGATGGCCGGCCACCACGGCATGCTCGACGAGCCGCTCGTGCTCACCACCGCCATCCGCTCGCTGCTGGCCGACTGGGAGCACTCCACGCCGCGGGCCCGCCGCAGCGGCGGGTAGGCGTCGGGTTCCCGTTTCGGGCCCCCGAGGGGCGACCGGTAGGTTGGCCGTCCCATGGCACGAGCGAAGTACCAGGCCCCCAAGGGGACCCACGACGTCCTCCCCCCGGAGTCGGCGCGGTGGGAGCGTCTCCTCGCCACCTACGCCACGGTGGTGGAGCGGGCCGGCTACGGCCTCCTCCAGTCGCCGATGTTCGAGGACCTCGGCGTCTTCCAGCGCGAGACCGAGGGCGCCGACGCGGTCCGCAAGGAGATGTACGACTTCACCGACAAGGGCGGCCAGCACGTCGCCCTGCGGCCCGAGGGCACGGCGTCGGTGGTGCGGGCCTTCGTGCAGCACAACCCGCTCACGCCGTGGAAGGTCTGGTACGCCACGCCGGCGTTCCGCTACGAGCGGGCCCAGGCCGGGCGCTACCGCCAGCACCACCAGGTGGGCCTCGAGGTGCTGGGCTCCGCCGACCCCGACGTCGACGTGGAGGTCATCTCCCTCGGCTGGGAGCTGCTCCAGGCCCTGGGCCTCCGTCAGGTCGACCTGCTGCTCAACACCATGGGCACCTCGGCCGACCGGCTGGCCTACGTGGAGGTCCTGCGGGCCTGGCTGATCGAGCGCCGTGGCGACCTGGCCGAGGACGACCGCGAAAAGGTCGACACCCACCCCATGCGGGTGCTCGACTCCAAGCGCCGCGACACCCAGCGGGTCACCGCCGAGGCACCGGCCATCGCCGACCACCTCTCACCCGAGAGCGAGGCCCACTTCGCCCGGGTGCAGGAGGGCCTCACCGCCCGGGGGATCGCCTTCACGCTCGCGCCCCGCCTGGTCCGCGGCTTCGACTACTACACCCACACCACCTTCGAGCTCGTCCCCACGCTGGTCGACAACGCCCAGGCCACCATCCTCGGCGGGGGCCGCTACGACGGCCTGGTGGAGGAGCTCGGCGGCCCGCCCACCCCCGGCATCGGCTTCGGCTCCGGCATCGAGCGCCTGCTCATCGCCTGCGACGCCGAGGGCGTCTTCCCGGCTCCCGACACGCGCCTCGACGTGTTCGTGGTCGACGTCACCGGCGGGTCCGAGGCCCGGGACCTCACCGCCGAGCTGCGCGCCGCGGGCATCCGCTGCGACCGGGCCTTCGACCAGAAGGGCATGCGGGGCCAGATGAAGGGCGCCGACCGATCGGGCGCGCCGTTCGCGGTGATCATCGGCGACCAGGAGCTGGCCGACGGGGTCGCCACCGTGCGCCCGATGCGCCACGACTTCGGCGGCGAGCAGCACACCGTTCCCCGGGCCGACCTGGTCGCCCACCTCCGAGACGCCCTCACCAAGGAAGACCCCCGATGACCCGAGCCGCTGGCCTGCGAACCGACCACTGCGGGGAGCTGCGCGAGGACCGGACCGGCTCCGAGGTCACGCTCTGCGGCTGGGTGGCCAAGCGCCGCGACCACGGTGGCGTGGCCTTCCTCGACCTGCGCGACGCCAGCGGCGTCGTGCAGGTGGTGATCCACGACGAGGCGGTCGCCCACCCCCTGCGCTCGGAGTTCTGCCTCCGGGTGATCGGCACCGTCACCCGGCGGCCCGACGGCAACGACAACCCCAACCTGGCCACCGGCACCATCGAGGTCGAGGCCACCACGGTGGAGGTGCTCAGCGAGTCGGCCGTGCTGCCGTTCCCCATCGAGGAGCACGAGACCACCCCCGTCTCCGACGAGGTGCGCTACCGCTACCGCTACCTCGACCTCCGTCGGGCCGGCTCGGCCGCCACCATCCGGCTCCGCAGCGACGTGAACCAGGCCGCCCGCCGGGTGCTGCTCGACGACGGGTTCGTGGAGGTCGAGACGCCCACGCTCACCCGCAGCACCCCCGAGGGCGCGCGTGACTTCGTGGTGCCGGCCCGCCTCCAGCCCGGCTCCTGGTACGCCCTGCCCCAGAGCCCGCAGCTGTTCAAGCAGCTGCTGATGGTGGCCGGCCTGGAGAAGTACTTCCAGATCGCCCGCTGCTACCGCGACGAGGACTTCCGCGCCGATCGCCAGCCCGAGTTCACCCAGCTCGACGTGGAGATGAGCTTCGTGGAGGAGGACGACGTCATCGCCCTCGCCGAGCGCATCGTCGTCGAGCTGTGGGCGCTCGTCGGCCACGAGGTGGCGCTCCCCATCCCGCGGATCACCTACGCCGAGGCCATGCGTCGCTACGGCTCCGACAAGCCCGACCTCCGCTTCGGGGTGGAGCTGGTGGACTGCACCGACTACTTCGCCGGCACCGGGTTCGGGGTCTTCCAGGCCCCGCACGTCGGTGCGGTGGTGATGCCCGGCGGCGGCTCGCAGACCCGCAAGGTGCTCGACGGCTGGCAGGACTGGGCCAAGGCCCGGGGCGCCCGCGGCCTGGCCTACGTGCTGGTGGGCGACGACGGCGAGCTCAAGGGCCCGGTGGCCAAGAACATCTCCGAGGAGGAGCGGGCCGGGTTGGCCGCCCACGTGGGGGCCCAGCCGGGCGACTGCATCTTCTTCGGCGCCGGCACCGAGCGGGTGGCCCGGGCCCTGCTGGGCGCCGCCCGCCTGGAGATCGGCAAGCGGTGCGAGCTCATCGACGAGTCGGCGTGGGCCTTCACCTGGGTGGTCGACGCCCCGCTGTTCGAGCCCACCGGCGAGACCGACGACGTGGCCGTGGGCAGCGGGGCGTGGACGGCCGTGCACCACGCCTTCACCTCGCCCAAGCCCGAGAGCATCGACACCTTCGACACCGACCCGGGCGCCGCGCTGGCCTACGCCTACGACATCGTCTGCAACGGCAACGAGATCGGTGGCGGCAGCATCCGCATCCACCGCCGCGACATCCAGTCCCGCGTGTTCGAGGTCATGGGCCTGGGCGAGGAGGAGGCCGAGGAGAAGTTCGGCTTCCTGCTCGAGGCGTTCAAGTACGGCGCCCCGCCCCACGGCGGCATCGCCTTCGGCTGGGACCGCATCTGCGCCCTGCTGAGCGGCGCCGCCTCCATCCGCGAGGTCATCGCCTTCCCGAAGACCGGCGGCGGCTTCGACCCGCTCACCGGCGCGCCGGCTCCCATCACCGCGGCCCAGCGCAAGGAGGCCGGCGTCGACGCCGTCGCCAAGGCGCCGACCCCGCCGGCCCCGACGACCGCACCGGCCTGAGCGCGCCGGCCTGACCGCCGGACTGACCGCCGGACTGACCGCCGGTCCGACCCGTCGATCCCTCGGCAGCCGACCGGTCGGTGCCCTACGGTCCGGCCACCGTCGACGACAGGGGACCGAGATGGCCGACACCACCACCACGACCGATCGCAGCGCCGAGGCCGAGGCCGCGTATCACCGCTACGTGGCCGGCCGGGAGGCCGTGGCCCGGGGCGAGCGCACGTGGTCGAGCCTCGGTGAGGAGTTCTTCACCGAGGACGCGGTGTTCATCGACCCGGCCTGGGGCCGGGTCGAGGGGCGCCGGGCCATCGCCGAGTTCATGGACGAGAGCATGGCCGGCCTCGACGACTGGTCGTTCCCGGAGGAGTGGACCATGGCCGACGGGGATCGCATCGTCGCCATGTGGTGGAACCGCCTGCCCGGCACCCACGGAGACGGCTCGCCGTACCAGGCCACCGGCATCTCGATCCTGCACTACGCCGGCGACGGTCGGTTCTCCTACGAGCACGACATCTTGAACATGGCCCACATCGGTGAGCTCATCGGCGACAGCGGCTGGCAGCCGCCGACCACGATGAACTTCCCGCCGGCCAAGCCCGACCGCGACCCGACCCCGCCGCGGGGCTGGCTGCCCTGACCGAGCGGCCCGGCGGGTGGCGACGCGGGAGCGCCGCGGGCGAGGACGGTCGCCCGGTGGGCACCGGTAGCCTCGGCCGGGTGACCGACCGCAGGTGGCCCCGTGGCCGATGACCTCTTCGGGGCCGCGGCCGAGGACCGGCTGGCCCGGCGGGCCCCGCTGGCCGACCGGCTCCGGCCGAAGCGCCTCGACGACATCGTGGGCCAGGACCACCTCATCGGCCCGGGCCAGCCCCTCCGGGTGCTGATCGAGGCCGACAAGCTGTCGTCGGTCATCCTCTGGGGGCCGCCGGGCACCGGCAAGACCACCCTGGCCCGGGTGATCGCCGGCCACACGGCCAAGTCGTTCGAGACGCTCTCGGCGGTGACCGCCGGCGTGAAGGACGTGCGCGAGGTGGTGGCCCGGGCCGAGCACCGGCTGGGGGAGCGGGGCCAGGGCACGATCCTCTTCCTCGACGAGGTGCACCGCTTCAACAAGAGCCAGCAGGACGCCCTGCTCCCGTCGGTGGAGAGCGGGCTGCTCACCCTCATCGGCGCCACCACCGAGAACCCCTACTTCGAGGTCAACCCGCCGCTGCTCAGCCGGTCCACGCTCTTCCGGCTCCACGCCCTCGACGACGCCGCCGCCCGGCTGCTCATCGCCAAGGCGCTCGAGGCCGAGGGAGCCACGGCCGACGACGAGGCGGTGGCGCACCTGGCGGCCCGGGCCAACGGCGACGGCCGCCACACCCTCACCAGCCTCGAGGTGGCCGTCGCCCTGGCGGTGCAGCGGGCCGAGGACGCCGGCGGGGGAGCGGCCACGGTCACCCTGGCCGACGCCGAGGCCGCGCTGGGCACCAAGGCCATGCGCTACGGGCGAGACGACCACTACGACGTGATCTCGGCCTTCATCAAGAGCATCCGGGGCTCGGACCCCGACGCCGGCCTCTACTGGCTGGCCACCATGCTCGAGGCCGGCGAGGACGCCCGGTTCATCGTGCGCCGCCTGATCATCCTGGCGTCGGAGGACATCGGCGAGGCCGACCCCACGTCGCTGCTCGTGGCGGTGGCCGCCGCCCAGGCGGTGGAGCACGTGGGCCTGCCGGAGGCCCAGCTCAACCTGTCCCAGGCGGTGATCCACCTGGCCACGGCGCCGAAGTCGAACCGGTCCACCACCGCCATCGGCCGGGCGCTGGCCGACGTCCGCGACCGGCCCTCCTCGGGCGTGCCGCCCCACCTCCGCGACGCCCACTACCAGGGCGCGGCGAAGCTCGGGCACGGCTCGGGCTACGAGTACCCTCATGACCACCCCAGCGGCTGGGTGGACCAGGCGTACCGGCCCCCCGAGGTGGCCCGGCGCCGGTACTACGAGCCGTCGCCCCACGGTCACGAACGAGAGATCAGCGAACGCATGGCCAGCCGCCGCACCCCCGACGACACCGCCGCCGAGGACCGATCGGCGCCCCGCCCGTGAGCGCCGGGGTGCTGGCCGAGCTGTCGGGCGCCGACCTGGCGGTGGTGGTGGTCACCGGCTGCAGCATCGTGGCGGTGGGCGCCCTGCTGGTCGCCCTCCAGCGGCTGCTGGCCACGCTGCGCCGGGTCCGGGCCACGCTCGAGCAGGTGCGCGCCGAGGCGCTGCCGCTGGTCGACGAGCTGGGCCGCAGCGTCACCGAGGCCAACGAGGAGCTGGCCCGCCTCGACCGGCTGGTGGGGAGCGCCGAGTCGATCTCGGCCACCGTCGACGCCACCTCGAAGCTCGCCTACCGGGCGCTCTCGGCGCCGGTCATCAAGACGGTGGCCATGACCTCGGGGGCCTCCCGGGCCGCCAAGCGGATGCGGAGGGAGTAGCGGTGTTCAAGCGCATCA
>JBBRFU010000016.1:0-41417 GCA_038241315.1 Acidimicrobiales bacterium
CCCCGCCGGCGCCACCGTCGCCGTCGTCGGAGCAGGCGGCGAGCACCAGCGCCGCTGCGAGCAACGGCACCAGGGCCCGGCGCAGGCGCCGGGGCGCCGGAAGGCGAGATCTCGTCACAGCGACTCCAGGAAGGTGAGCAGCTGCTCGCGCTCGGCAGCGGGAAGGGCGACGAACCGGTCTCGGGACGCCTCGGCTTCGCCACCGTGCCACAACACGGCCTCCTCCAGGTTGCGTGCCCGGCCGTCGTGCAGGAAGCGGGTGTGCCGGTTGACGGTCTCCACCAGCCCGATGCCCCACAGCGGCGGGGTGCGCCACTCCCGGCCGGTGGCGTCGCCGTCGGGCCGGTCGTCGGCCAGATCGGGCCCGAGGTCGTGCAGGAGCAGGTCGGTGTAGGGCCGGATCTCCTGGCGGGACAGCGGGACCAGGTCGGACGGGCCGGTGCGGAGCTCCGGGGTGTGGCACGAGCTGCACCCGATGTCCTCGAACGCCTGCTGCCCGGCCCGGTTCCCCGCGTCCTCGACATCTCGGCGGGCCGGCACGGCGAGGGTGCGGGCGTAGAAGGTGACCTGGTCGAGCTTCGCGTCCTCCAGCTCCGGCGAGCCGCCGCTCGGCTGGGCCCGGCAGTCGGCCTGCTCGGGGGTGCAGCGCTCCTCGGGGTGGCGAGACGACGTGATGCCGATGTCGTGCACGAACGCGTCGGCGTTCTGGGCCTCCACCGAGGGCACCGACGCCTTCCACCCGAAGCGCCCGAGCACCTCGCGCCCTGTGGCGGCGTCGACCACGACGTTGGCCCGACCGGAGACGCCGTCGCCGTCCCGGTCGTCGGGGTCGGCCGCGGCGAGCACGTCGGCTTCGGGCACCGCCTCGAGCAGGCCGACGCCCATCATCGCCGGGGCCACGCGCGGCGAGATCAGCACGTCGTCGCCCAGCGGCGCGCCGTCGGCGGTCCGCAGGTCGTAGGTGGGGACCGCCAACGACCAGGGGGTGCCGTCGGCGTAGGCGCCCGTGCGTTCGCTGGTGGTGATGACCACCGAGCCCTCGGGCGCCACCCCGCGCACGGCCCGGTCCTGGAACTGGCCGCCGTAGCGGGGGTGGTCCTCCGGATCACCGTCGTCGCCGATCACGCTCAACCGCACGAGCAGACCCCGCTCGGCGTCGTCGACGGACTCCGGTGGTCGGCCCCGCCCGTCCTTGAAGTGACACGACGAGCACGACTGGGCGTTGAAAAGGGGGCCCAGCCCGTCGCGGCCCTCGGTGGACGCCGGGGCGGTCACCCAGTTCTGGTTGAAGAAGCTGTTGCCCACGGCGAAGGTCCGCCGCTGCTCGCCCTCCAGGCCCGGCATGGGCTGGGCGAAGGCATCGGCGCCCGCGAGGAAGACGGTGCCGTCGCCGCCCTGGCGCTCCAGCTCGGCCTCGGTCGGCGTGGCTCCGGCGCCGGGCCGGCCGCTCCCGGCACGGCCGTTCCCGGCGCGCCCGTCGTCGCCGGTGCACCCACTCGCCACCAGGGCGAGGACGGCCGCCGACGACGCCGCCCGCCAGCCCGCCCGACGGCGGGTCGGGCGGGCGGGCGATCCCGCGGGACGGGAGACGGGTGGCGGTGGCGTGGTCAGCTCAGATCTCGATGCTGATCTCGTACCCCATCGCCGAGGCGAGCTCGGCGATGGCGTCGCCCTGGGCCTGCAGGTCCTCGATGAGTGCGAGCAACGCGGCCCGATTCTCGTCGTCGCCCTGGATCAGCTGGTCGAACGGGGCCTCGAGGGACGCCGCGGCGGTCACGTTGGCCGTCAGCTGCCTGCGCAGGTCGGCGTCGAGCTCGGGGTCGGCCTCGGCCACCACGTCGGACAGCGACGTGCCGTCGACGCCCTCGTAGCTGGCCGTGTAGGCCAGCTCGATGCCCGTGGCGTTGCCCACGATGTCGGCGGTGGTGTTGTCGGAGAAGCACGAGTGCTCGTCCTCGGGGTCCTTCGTCTCGTAGGGCACGGCCATGCGCTCGCCCGCCAGCTCGCCGGCGGAGAGAGCGCCCATGCCCCGGAGGATCTTCGACACGGACTCGACCGGATCGGCCAGGAAGGCCTCGCGGTACGCGCCGCCCTCGGGGTCCCACTCGTCGCGCACGGAGGTGAGGTCGGTCACCAGGAGGTCGGCGAGCAGCGAGAGGTAGGTGCCGCGTCGGTCGGCGTTCGCTGCGGTGGTGTAGTCGGTGACCGGGCGGTCACCCGGGCCGTCGTCGCTCAGGTCCTGGCCCCACAGGAGGAACTCGATGGCGTGCCAGCCGGTGGAGATGTTGGTCTCGCCACCCTCTTCGTTGGCGGCCACCAGCACCTCGGTGGTGAGCTCGGGGACGCCCTCGGTGTCGTTGACGATCCCGGCGGCGGGATCGTCCTCCACGTAGTCGAGGTAGGCCTCGTCGAGGGGCCAGGCGTTGATCTGGCCCTCGGGGCCGTCGTCGGGGTCGTCGATCGGGCCGTCGGAGAAGCGGAAGACCTCGGTGGGCCCGTAGAGGTCGCGGGCCTCGAGCCAGGCGCTCCGGGCGGCGTCGAGGCCCGCTTCGGTGGGCTCGGCCACGAAGGCCTCGATCAGGCCCTGCAGCTCGGTGGTGGCCTCGACGGTGTCGTCGTAGGCGGCGAACACGAGGTCGGCGTGGGTGGTGGCGACCGCTTCGGCAGCGTCGTCGGAGAGGGCCAGCTCGGCCCCACCCTCGCCCCCGGTGGGCTCGCCGGCGGCCTCGGTGGTGGGCGTGGAACCGTCGTCGCCACCGCCGTCGTCGCTCCCGCAGCCCACGGCGAGGAGGGAGAGGGCCAGGCCGGCGGCCACCGCCTTCGTGAAGCTGGTTGACTGTGGCACGTGATCTCCGTTTGTCGATCGTTGTAAGGCTCGCCTAATTCTCTACTCCACGGCTCCCGGTGTCGAGCAATCCGCGACGGGCCCCCGCGCCCTCGTCGACGGGGCCTCGCTCGCCGTGGTGCGGATGGCGCTCGGCCTGGTGGCGGTGCTGAGCGCCGTCCGGACGCTCGCCCACGGCTGGGCCGACGAGCTCTACGCCGGGCCGTCGCACCACCTCACCTACCTGTGGACCGACTGGGTGCCGCGCCCCGGTGCCCTCGGCGTGCGGGCCCTGGTGGCGTTGGTGGCGCTGGCCGGGGTCGCGGTGGCGGTCGGCTGGCGGACCCGCCCGGCAGCCGCCCTCCTGCTGGTGGCGTTCGGCTGGCTCGAGCTGATCGAGGCCAGCACCTACCTGAACCACTACTGGTTCGTGACCCTCCTGGCCGCTCTGGCCGTGGTCGCCCCCCTCGGCGCCGCACTGGGCGTCGACGCGTGGCGACGCGGCCCCCGGCCCGTGGCCCGCGGCTGGGTGTGGCTCGTGCGCTTCCAGGTCGGCGTGGTCTATGCGTCGGCCGGCCTGGCCAAGCTCCAGTCCGACTGGCTCGTGCACGCGCTGCCGCTCCGCCTCTGGCTCCCGGCCCGGGCCGACCTCCCCCTGGTCGGCGACCTGCTCCTCCTCGACGGGACGGCCCACGTGCTTGCGGTGGCCGGAGCCGCCTTCGACTGCCTCGTGGTCCCGCTGCTCCTGTGGCGGCGGACCCGCCCGATCGCCTGGCTCGCCCTGGTGGCCTTCCACGTGGCCACCTGGGTGCTGTTCCCCATCGGGGTCTTCCCGTGGCTGATGATCGGCGTCTCCACCGTGTTCTTCGCCCCGGACTGGCCGCGCTCGGTTTGGTGGCGCCTGCGGCCCGCCACCACCCGGGCGGCGGTGCCGGCCCCGACGCCCCGGCTCCGGCCCGCGTGGCGGGGGCGAGCCCTCGCCGCGGCCGGTGCGGCCTGGGTGGTGGTGCAGCTCGTGCTCCCCCTGCGGCACCTCGCCTACCCGGGCGACCACCGCTGGACGGCGGAGGGCTATCGGTTCGGCTGGAACGTGCTGCTCGTGGAGCGGGCGGGGACGGTGGCCTACGTGGTGCGCGACCCGGCCACCGGCCGCTCCTGGACCGCCGATCCGGCCGCCCTCTACAGCCAGGCGCAGCTGCGGGCCGTGGCCGGCGAGCCCGACCTCGTGCACCAGGTGGCCCGGGCGCTGGCCGCCGAGGAGGCCCGACGGGGCCGCGACGTCGAGGTGCGCGTCGACGCCTGGCTCTCGCTCAACGGCCGCCCGGCCGCCCGCTGGATCGACCCCACCGTGGACCTGGCCCACGAGCCTCGCGGCCTGGGGTCGAAGCGCTGGATCCTGCCCCGACCCTGAGCGACCGCCGCCCGGGGCCGCCGCCGGCGGCTCAGGGATGGCTCAGCGAGCGCCCTGGCCGAAGGCCACGACCGGGACGGTCTTGGCCAAGATGGCGAGGTCGGTGGTGAGCGACCAGTTGTCGACGTAGTAGAGGTCGAGGCGGGTGTAGTCGTCGAAGCTGGAGTCGCTGCGCCCGCTCACCTGCCACATCCCGGTGATCCCCGGCTTCACCCGGAGCCGGTGCTTGAGCAGGGAGTCCCACTCCTCCGACTCGTGAGGCAGGGCCGGACGGGGGCCCACCAGGCTCATGTCGCCCCGGATGACGTTCCACAGCTGGGGGATCTCGTCGATCGAGGCCTTGCGGATGAACCGGCCCACCCGCGTGACCCGGGGGTCGTCGGCCATCTTGAAGAGGGGGCCGTCGGCCTCGTTCTGGTCCCGGAGGTCGATCAGCAGGTCCTCGGCGTCGGTGCACATGCTCCGGAGCTTCAGGACGTGGAACGGGGTGCCGTTCTGACCCACCCGCAGCTGCTTGAAGAGGATGCCGCCACGGGAGTCGAGCTTGATGGCCACGGCCGTGGCCAGCAGCACGGGCGAGGCGACCAGCAGGCCGAGCGAGGCGCCGATGAAGTCGAAGGTGCGCTTCGCCATGGCCCGCCACCCGCTGCGCCGGCGGGGCTCGAGGTAGACGACCGGGAAGCGGCCGAGGGGCCGGACGGTCAGGCGGCTCGGCGCGATGTCGCGCAGCGACGAGGAGAGCTCGACGTAGATGCCGATCTCGAGGAGGTCACGGGCCAGCCGGTTGGTGGTGGCGCTCGGGACGGCGCTGGTGGCCACGATGACGCTGGCGCGGTCGATCTCGCCGAGGAGGCGGGGGAGGTCGGCGAGGGTGCCGAGCACCCGTAGGCCGGGGACCGGCTCCTCCTGGGCGTCCTCGTCGTCGGACACGAAGCCGACGACCTCGTAGCCGAGCCACGGCTCGGCCCGGAGCATGGCGGCGATGTCGCGGGCCTCGTGGTTGGAGCCCACGATCACCACCTGGCGGAGCATCTGGCCCCGCGAACGGAGGCCGCGGAAGAGGCGACGGGCGATGTTGCGCTCGACGGTGATGGTGACGCAGGCGCAGGCGGCCAACATGGCGAGGCCGGTCCGCGGCAGCAGCACGTTGCTCACCATGGCGGTGAGGATGACGGCCCAGGTGCCCAGCACGCTGGCGTTCACGATCCGCCGGAACTCGTCGATCCGGCGCTCGATGAAGCGGCTGTTGTAGAGGCGCTGGTGCGCCAGCACGGCCACCCACAGGGGCAGGGCCAGCAGCGTGGTCCACCACAGCTGGCTGGCGGCCGCGCCCGGCTCGGGGTTCACCGATCCGTACCAGGTCACGGCCAGCCCGGCCGCCACCGCGATCGCCACCGAGTCGGCAGCCACCAGCACCAGCTTCGGCCGAAGGTTCCGAGGGGTCCTCGCACCGACCTCGGACGGTGCGCTACCTTCCCCCGTGAGTTCTTGCAGCGCCGTGTCCAGATCCATGGCCGGACACGCATCCACGCGCATTGCTTGCATTCACCCTCCCAAGTTCCCGCTGTCATGGAGCGTAGCGGCACCAGGCATCAATGTCACGTCGAGTGACGAGATTTCCTGATCGTGCACGCTGCGTGGCCGAAAGGCCACGGGTGGGGTGCCCCATTCGGGTTACACCTCAGCTTTTGCATCGGGAGGCCGAAGACCACATCACGACACTTCGAACCCGCACCCCCCCACCGGAACGAGAAGGAACACCGTGAAAAGCAACCTGCTCCGCCCCCACACCCATCGAACCCGTCGACGACTCCTCGTGCCCCTCCTGGGCGCCGTGCTGCTCCTCGCCGCCGTCGGCTGCGAGGTCCCCGACGGCCGCCAGGTGAACGAGTTCAAGCTGCCGGCCCGATCCGCCGGGTCCAAGGCCTTCCAGATCCGCGGCGCGTCGTACGCCAAGTCCCGCTCCGACGGCGTGGGCGCCATGCGCATCAACTGCTCGCTGTCGCACATGAACTTCGACGACCCCATCGTCTTCCCGGGCCGGATCCGGGTGACGCACCTCCACGCCTTCTTCGGCAACACCAACACCAACGGCATGTCGACGTCGGCGTCGATCGCCGGATCGGGCAACTCCACCTGCACCGGTGGCACCGCCAACCGCAGCGCCTACTGGGTGCCGGCGATGGTGGACACCCGGACGCAGGAGGCCGTCCTGCCCTGGGGCGAGAACGCCCTGCAGGTGTATTACAAGACCGGCTACCGCGGCGTGCCCTCGAACCGGGTGGTCAACATGCCCGCCGGGCTGCGCATGATCGCCGGCAACTCCAAGTCCACCGGGCCCCAGGCCAACAACATCGTCACCTACCACTGCGACATCGCCGGGGGCACGCCCCAGACGAGCTTCCCGAACTGCCGCCCAGGTGACCGGCTGGTCATGTCGGTGGAGTTCCCGCAGTGCTGGGACGGCCGGAACCTGGACTCGCCGAACCACAAGAGCCACATGGCCTACGGGACCTGGGGGGTGGGCTGCCCCCGGACGCACCCCGTGGCGATCCCCTCGATCACCCAGAACTTCCGCTACACCGTGCCGTCCGGCGGCATGGGCAGCTGGCGGCTCTCGAGCGACATGTACGAGGGTCGGCCCGGCTACTCCGGCCACGCCGACTGGTGGAACGGCTGGGACCGCGCCACCTTCGACCGGGTCGTCCGCAACTGCTACGCCGGCGGCTACGACTGCTCGATGAACCTGCTCGGCGACGGGCAGATGCTCTACTGATCGAGCCCGCACCCGCCACCGGTCGCTGAGGCCGGGAGCGCCATGGTGACGCGACGGCCCAGGGATCCCCGCGAGGGACCCTGGGCCGTCGTCGTGGGCGACCCGGCTCCCCACCAGGGGCGGAGTACCCTCGACAACCGGTCGAGCGGGGATGGAACAGGAGCCAGATGGAACTCACGTTCGTCACGAACGCAATCCGCCGGTACTGGTGGCTCGTCGTCGTCGTGACCCTCCTCGGGCTCGCCCCGGGGCTCCTCAAGGGCACCGACCCCGTGGGCTACGAATCGCGCGCCGTGCTCCTGCTGAGCCAGCCCTCCGACGCCAGCGGCATGACCTCGGCCGACCCCGACCGCTACGTCAACAGCCAGATCAGCGTGCTGTCCTCCGACGCCCTGGCCGAGAACGTGGCCGCCCGGCTCGACGACGGCTCCTCGGCGGGCGCCGTTCGATCCTCCATCACCATCCAGCACCAACCCGAGACCGACATCGTCCAGATCGTGGTCAAGACCCCCGACCCCAAGCGGTCGCAGGCGGTCGGCAACGCGTACATCGAGGAGTACTTCGCCGCCCTGTCGGCCCAGGTGGAGAGCGCCCAGGAGCCCGAGATCACGAAGCTCAACGAGGAGATCGCGGCCATCCGCGAGCAGATCTCCGAGGTCGACGAGGCGTCGACCGCCGCCATGGCGCCGTACCTGGGCCGGGAGACCGTCCCCGACCTGGTGGCGATCGCGCCGGAGCTCGACACGGAGAAGGGCCTCCTCGTGGCCCAGTACCAGGAGAAGCAGACCGCCCTCAACGAGCTCGACACCAGCGCCCGCCTCCGGGTCTCCAGCGAGACGGTGCAGGCGCCCACGCTGCCCGCCGACCCCACCACCCCGCCGCCCAACCTCCTGCTGGCCCTGGGGCTCTTCGGCGGGCTCGCCGCCGGCCTCTTCGGCGCCGTGCTCCTCGCCCGCATCTCGCCCCGCGTGCTCGGCGACGACCAGGCCGAGGAGATCCTCGACCACCCGGTGATCGGGGTGATGCCGAAGCTGGAGGCCGCCAACGACCGGGCCGCCATCCTCGGCGAGGTGCCCCGGGAGGCCATCGAGGAGATCGAGGCGCTCTGCGTGCGCATCGAGGCGGCGGCCCACGAGCGCACCAGCCTCACCGTGGTGGTCACCGGCACCCGCTACGGCGCCGGCGTCACCACGCTGGCCGCTGCGGTGGCCCGTCGCTTCGCCGAGCGCGACGCCCGGGTCCTCCTCGTCGACGCCGACGCCAAGGACGGCGAGCTCGCCACGCTCTTCACCGGTCGCCCCGACCGGTCGCGGGTGAAGCGGACCAAGGCCGAGGGTCGGCGCCGCGGCGCCGAGCCCACCGAGCTGGCCCTCACGGCCGTCGCCACCGCCGACCGCGCCTCGGCCACCCCGACCGACCTGACCAACCTGGCCGTCACCGACTTCGCGTCGCTGGCCGGCACCACGGGCATGCAGGCCCGCCACGTGTCCGAGGTCATCGCCGCGGCGGTGGGCCAGGCCGACGTGGTGGTGTTCGACGGCGGGCCCATGCTCGCCGCCGCCTCCACCGTGCAGCTGACCCGCCACTGCGACGCCGTCGTGTTGGCGATGGCCCGGGACCAGGACATCCGGCGCCTCGACGACGTGGCCGACGAGCTCCGCGACCGCATGGTGCTCCCGGTGTGGACGCCGGCCCGGTCCGGCGGCAGCCTCCTCGCCCGGCTCGGGCGGCGGTCCGCCCGCCGCTGAGCTACCCCACCACGAGGGCCAGCCACCGATCGGCGGCCGCCACGTAGCGGCCCTCGAACCGGGCGGTGCCGTCTCGCACCTCCGCGGTGAACCGGCCGTCCGCCACGGTCAGGTGGACCTCGTGGAACTCGAGGAGCTCGCCGCCCGTGGAGGCCCACGCCTTGTAGGCGGCCTCCTTCAGCACGAACGCCAGGCAGGGGTCGAGCTCGCCCTCGTCGGGACGTCGGACCACCGCAGCCTCGTCGGCGTCGAAGCCCACCCGGTGCTCCACGTCGACGCCCAGCGCGGCCACCTCGTCGTCCGCCGCCACCACCGCCACCGCCACCGCCGCGTCGTGGGCGAGCGAGGCGCGGGTGCCGGGCGGCAGGTCGGGGGCGCGCGAGGCCAGCACCCCCACGTCGACGGGACCACCGATCAGCTGGCGGAGCAGCGCCCGCCCGGTGGCGAACTCCCGGCGCCGGACCGCCCCCGCCGTGGTCATCGCCGCCCGCTCCCGAGGGCCGAGGTCGGCCACCCACCGGTCGTCGAGGGCGAGGGCACCCGCCCGCACGGTGGGTGGCGCCAGGCCGCGGAGGGCCTCGGCCAGCACCGTCGCCGACCGTCCGCCGTCGCTCACCCCGGGGCCGTGGCGGGGACCTCCACGTCGGGCACCTCGCCGTCGTCGGGCCCGGCCGCCTCGCCGGCGGCCGCCTCGAGCGCGGCGCGCAGGTGGCCGGCGAGGACCCGCACGTTGGGCTCGAGGACCATGCCGTCGTGATCGCCGGGGACCTCGGTGACGTCGACCCGCTCGCAGTGGGGGGTCCATCCGTTGTCGTGGTAGACGAACCGGCGGTCGATGTTGATCTGGCGATCCGGACCGAACACGTGCAGCGGCGTGAGCTTGGGTCGGTAGAGGGTGAGCACCCCCGGGTACGGCTGCAGGTCGTAGGCGGCGAGGGCCCGGTAGAAGGCCACCTCGATGGCCGTGGAGTGCAGGGCGCCCTCGCCCTCGGCGGTGGCGGCCTCGGCGTCGCCCTGGCTGCGGCGGCGCTTCTCCTGCTCCCACTGCACCCGGTTGACCACCCACTCCTTGACGTAGCCGGCGCCCTTGTCGGCCAGGTTGTCCCGCTGGATGATCAGGCGATCGCGGACGGTCAGCGGCGGGTTGTGCGGGGTGGGGGTGTCGAGCAGCAACAGGAGCCCGACGTCCTCACCGGCGGCGAGCAGCTGCTGGGCCATCTCGTAGGCGGCGATGCCACCGCCGGAGAACCCACCGAGGAGGTAGGGGCCGTGCGGCTGCACCGCCCGGACCTCCTCGAGGTAGTCGCGAGCCATCTCCGGGAAGGTCTCGTGGGGCTCCTCGTCGCCGAAGAGGCCGCGAGCCTGCACCCCGTAGAACGGCCGGTCGGGCCCGATGCGCTGGGCCAGGTGGCGGAGGTTCAACACGTTGCCGAACATGCCGGCCACCAGGAAGAAGGGCGTGCCCGGCCCGCCCTCGCCGCGGTGCATGGCCACGAGGTGGCGGAACCGGGGCTGGGGGATGACCACCGTGCCCTCGGTGTCGCGGTCGGCGCCGTCGCCCGCGGTGTCGGGCATCGCCGCGGCGACGAGCGCCGCCACCGCCTCGACGGTGGGGGCGTCGAACAGCACCGAGATCGGGAAGTCGACCGAGAACAGCTTCTTGACCTTGGCGAACAGGCGCACGGCGATGAGGCTGTGGCCGCCGAGCTCGAAGAAGTCGTCCTGGACGCCGATCTCGTCGATCCCGAGGAGCTCCCGCCACAGCCCCACCAACGCCTCCTCGAGGTCGTTCCGGGGGGCCACGTAGGCGGAGTCCAGGTCGGGACGGCCGAACACGGCGTTGGACTCGGAGGAGGTGGGGTGGATCTGGGCGGCCGAGGTGGCCTCGGTCTGGGCCCGCAGGGCCTCGAGGTCCATGGAGCTGACGTAGACGACGGCCGGCCCGCCGCGGCCGACCACCCGGGTGAAGGCCCGGCGGCCCTCGGCGGGGCCGATGCCCTGGGAGAGGTTGTGCTGGAAGACCTGCTCCGAGGGGGAGAGCTGGCGGTCGGCCGCCGGCACCGGCTCGAGCTCCACCTCGGAGGCGAGCACGCGCCGGCCGAGGCCGACGTCGAGCGGCCCGTCGAGCTGCTTGATGGTGAAGCCCTCGACCTCCACCAGCACCCGGCCGTCGGGGTCGCACAGCGCCACGTCGAACGTGGCGAAGCCACGCGCCTCGCTGCTGCCGGGCCGGGCCGTCGCCCGGGCCACGACCTCCTGGGGGAGGCGGTCGTGGACGGTGACGCGGTGGTAGCGGACCGGCACCCAGAGGTGGTCGCCCGTGTAGCCCGCCACCAGGCTCATGGCGAAGCCGGTGCCGAGGTCGATCAGGGCGGGGTGGAGGCCCACCTCGGCCAGGTCGGCGACGAAGCGGTCGTCGAGGCGGAGGCGGGCCACGGCGGTGCGCTCGCCCCGCCGGACCTGGGTGACCACGTCCCAGCGGGGACCGAACCGCAGGTGGTCCTGCTGCTGGGTCCGCACGCCCTCGCGGGTGGGGCACGCGGCCTCCTCCGCGGCCAGGTCGAGCACGGGCGACGCCGGCTGCTCGAACAGGAGCAGCGATGCCTCGGCGGTGCGGCGCCAGCCCGGCCGACCCGGCGCGGGGTGGTCGTCGGCGGTGGCCTCGGCCACCAGCACCCGCTCGCGGACCTCGAACCCGTAGCCCTCCTCGTTCGGGGTCAGCACCAGCTCGACGTCGACGTGGCCGCCGGTGGGGGCGGCCAGGGGGCGCAGGAAGGTGAGGTCGCGGACCTCGAACGGCCGCGTGACGCCGATCTCGGCCAGCGCCGCCCGCGCCAGCTCGACGTAGCCGGCGCCGGGCAGCAGCGCCTCACCCGCCGCGGTCCGGTGCTCGTCGAGGAACCACGAGCCCTCGGTCTCCCACCGCGCGGTGAGGCGGGCCACGCCGTGCCCGTCGGTGCGGCGCTCGTCGAGGAAGGGGTGCGAGCACGGCACCACCTCGGGCTCGGCGTCGTGGGCGTCGAGGCCCGCGGCCGCCGCCGCCATGCCCACCTCGTTCCAGACCCCCCAGTTGAGGGCGACCACGTGGTCCTTGCCCTCGGCGTGGCGAGCCGCGGCGAACGAGTTCAAGAACGCGTTGGCCGCCACGTAGTCGACCTGGCCGATCGGTGCGGTGACCGTGCTGGTGGACGAGAAGACCACGAACAGGTCGAGGTCGTGGTGGCCCACGGCCTCCTCCACCACCAGGGTGCCGTAGACCTTGGGCGCCAAGACGTCGTCCATCTCGCTGGGCGTCTTGGTGACGATCAGCCCGTCGTCGACCACGCCGGCGGCGTGGACCACGCCGTGGAGCCCGCCGAAGTGGGCCCGGACCTCGGCCACCACCTGCGCCATCCGCTCCACGTCGATGACGTCGCCGTGGACCACGAGCACCTCGGCCCCACGGGCCTCGAGATCGCGGACCGCGGCGATCCGCTGGGCGGTGGGGTGGGCCGGGCCGAGGCGCTGGAGCAGCTCGTCCCACGCGGCACGGGGCGGGAGCGGCGACCGGGCCAGGAGGGCGAGGCGGGCGCCACAGGTGTCGAAGAGCTCCGCGGCCACCGTGAGGCCGATGCCACCGAGGCCGCCCGTGACGAGCACGACGCCGCCGGCGCGCAGCCGCGGCGAGACCGCTTCGGGGGCGGCGACCCGTCGGATGCCCTGGACGTAGCGGCGGCCGCCTCGGAGGGCGACCACCTCGTCGGCCGGTGCCGCGGTGACCTCGGCGAAGATGGCGTCGCCGAGCACGGCGCGGCGGTCGCGCCGCGCCGACCCGTCGCCGTCGGCCCGGTGGCCGTTGCCGTCGGCGTGGCCGTTCGCCTGGTGGCGACGGCCGCGCAGGGCGGCGGCCAACCCGGCGCTGCGCACCTCGCCGACCACCTCGACCACCCCGTCGAAGCCGGCCTGGAGCCGGCTCTCGGGGAACAGCTCGAGCTGGGCGATGTCGAAGGTGGACACGGTGACGCCGGCCAGCTCGTGGGGGATCACCCGGACCGGGCCGAGCACCGTGGCCTGCTCGGGCCACTGGGCCGGATCCTCGGGGGTGACCCGCTGGGCCCCCATGGTGGCGACGGTGAGGTGCAGGGGTCGGTCCAGCCCGGCCTCGTCCCAGACCTGGGCGAGGTGCACCAGGCTCTGGAAGCCGAGCTCCTGGTTCCGGTGGAAGAAGCTGGAGCCCGGGCGGAAGTGGCGATCGCCGGTGGCCAGGAGGGCCAGGTGGGCCACCCGGTCGGGCACGTGCCCGGTGCGGACGAGGTCGTGCAGCAGGGCCTCGTAGCTCAGGGCGCCGTTCTCCGGCGCGATCACGTACTCCTCCTCGGAGACGGCCCGGTAGGCGTCGCCGGTGCGCACCACCACCACGTCGTGGCCGTCGTGGCGCAGGCGGGCCACGACCTCGTCGGCGACGCCGGCCTGGTCGGCCAGGACCAGCCAGGTGAGGGGCGCCTCGACCGACCGCTCGACGTCCTGGCTGCGCCACACGGGCTCCCAGTACCAGGCGGCCTCGTCGGGCTCGCGATCGATGAACGAGCCGGCACCCGCCTCGACCTGGCCGGCTCCGGGGGCGATGAAGAAGGTCTGGTTCTGGAAGGCGTAGGTGGGCAACGCCACCCGGCGGCGATCGGGCGCGAAGACCCGCTCGGCGTCGAGGGCGCCGCCGGCGGCCCAGAGGCGACCCAGCGAGGCCAGCAGGAAGGCGTCGTCGGCCACGTCCTCGTCGGCGTGGCGCATGGTGGGCACCGAGAGCTGCGGCGCCTTCACGTCGGGGTGCATCCGGGCGAGCGACGAGAGCGTCTTGCCCGGGCCCACCTCGAGCAGCACCAGGCCGGGCTCGGCGGCGACGGTGGCGATGCAATCGCTGAACCAGACGGTCTCGCGCAGGTGCGCCACCCAGTAGCCGGGGTCGGTGGCCTGCTCGTCGGTGATCCAGGTGCCGGTGCGGTTCGACACCCACGGGATGGTGGGCGGGTGCAGCTCCACGCCCTCGAGGTAGGCGCGGAACTCGTCGAGGCCCGGGTCGAGGAGGCGGCTGTGGGGCGCAGCGCCGACCTTGGAGTCCTGCACCTCCACCCCCTGCTCGGCCAGCCGGGCCTGCAGGGCGGCCAGGCCGTCGAGGCTCCCCGACACCACGGTGAGGTCGGGGCCGTTGACCACCGCGAGGTCGAGGTCGAGCTCGGCCACCAGCGGCGCCAGCTCGTCGGACGGCAGCGGCACCACCACCGCGCTCCCACCGGTGGCGGCGAGGAGGCGGCCCCGCAGGGCCACCAGGCCGAGGCCGTCGGCGAAGGAGATGGTGCCCGACACGCAGGCCGCGGTGTTCTCGCCGAGGCTGTGGCCGATCAGCGAGGTGGGCGTGATGCCCCAGCTCTGGAGCAGCTGGGCGAGGGCGTACTCCACCAGGAAGACGGCGGGGATCTGGTTCACCGGCTGCCCGAGGGCCTCGGCGGCCTCGGGGCCGCCGTCGCCGAGCAGCAGCGGCCGGAGGTCGACCCCGTGGTCGGCCTCGAGGATGCCGAAGCCCTCGTCGAGGTGTCGGGCGAACTCGGGCTCGGCGGCGTACAGGTCGGCGGCCATGCGGGGGTACTGGGCGCCGCCGCCGGGGAACATGAAGCTGATCGACTGGTCGACGTCGGCGGCGGTGTGGGTGAACACCCGGCGCGGGTCGAGCTCGGTGAGCTGGCGGATGGCGTCGTCGCGGTCGCGCACCGCCAGCACCCGGCGCTCGGCGAACTGGTGGCGCCCGGCGTGGAGGGTCCAGGCCACGTCGGCGAGGTCGAGCTCCGGGTGGGCCTCGAGGTGCGCCGCCAGGCGGCCCGACGCGGCGTCGAGCGCCCGCTTGTTGCGGGCCGAGAGGGTGAGCAGCTGCAGGCCCTCGCTCGTCGGGGCGGGGTCTCGTTCGGGCGCCTCCTCCACCACGGCGAAGGCGTTGGTGCCGCCCACGCCGAGGGAGTTGACGGCGGCGCGGCGCGGGTCGGGGCCCGAGCGCGTCCAGTCGGTGAGGCGGTCGTTGACGAGGAACGGCGTGTCCTCGATGCCGAGGAGCGGGTTGGGCGCCTCGTAGTTCAGGCTGGGCGGGAGCTCGCCGTTCTGGAGCGACAGGGAGACCTTGATGAGGCTGGCGACGCCCGCCGCGGTGTCGAGGTGGCCGATGTTGGTCTTGACGCTGCCGATGCGGCAGTAGCCCGTCTTGTCGCTGTCGGCCTGGAAGGCCTGGGTGAGGGCGGCGACCTCGATGGGGTCGCCCATCGGCGTGCCGGTGCCGTGGCACTCCACGTAGGAGATGCTCTCGGGGTCCACGTCGGCCACCGCCAGCGCCTCGGTGACGCAGGCCGCCTGCCCGTCGACCGAGGGGGCCAGGTAGCCGACCTTGCGGTCGCCGTCGTTGTTCACCGCGGTGCCCTTGACCACGGCGTAGATCTGGTCGCCGTCGGCCAGCGCGTCCTCGAGGCGGCGGAGCGCCACCACGCCGGTGCCGCTGCCGAACACCGTGCCCTGCGAGCGGTGGTCGAAGGCCCGGCAGTGGCCGTCGGGCGAGAGCACCTCGCCCTCGTGGTAGCGGTACCCGCGCCCGTGGGGCACCTCGATGGTGGCCCCGCCGGCCAGGGCGAGGTCGCACTCGAAGCTCAGCAGGTGCTGCACCGCGAGGTGGGTGGCCACGAGGGAGGTGGAGCACGCCGTCTGGACGTTGATCGAGGGGCCCTGCAGGTTGAACAGGTAGCTGGCCCGGGTGGCCAGGAAGTCCTTGTCGTTGCCGGTGTGGCGGAGCAGGAACAGCCCCACGTCCTCCACGAGATCGGGGTTCGTGAGGATGTTGAACATGTAGTAGCTGGCCGCGCCGACGCCGGCGAACACGCCGATGGCGCCGTCGAAGCTCTCGGGCACGTGGGCCGCGTCCTCGAGGGCCTCCCAGGCCGCCATGAGGAAGTGGCGGTGCTGGGGATCCATGATCCCCGCCTCCTTCGGCGACAGCCCGAAGAACTCGGCGTCGAAGTCGTAGACGCCGTCGAGGGTGGCCGCGGCGCGGACGTAGCCCGGGCGCCGCATGGCCTCCCGGGTGACACCGGCCTGGAGGAGCTCCTCCTCGGAGAGCTCCCGGACGCACTCGACCCCGTCGCGCAGCTGCTGCCAGTACTCCGTGGTGGTGCGGGCCCCGGGCAGGTGGGCGGCCATCCCCACGATGGCGATGTCGTTGTCGGCCATGGCGGTGCTCCTCTACCGGCGAGCGCGACGCTTGTCGAGCAGCTCGCGCCGCTTGGCGGCACGGTCCTTGCTGCCCTCGATCACCGCGGCAAAAGTATCGGACCCCAGGGACTCGGCGAAGCTGCGGACCGTGGGGTGCCGGTAGACCTCGGTGAGCGGGAACGTGCGGTCGAGCTCGCCGCGGAGCCGGCGGTGGAGGCGCACGGCGAGCAGCGAGTGGCCGCCGATGTCGAAGAAGTTGTCGTTCACCCCGATGCCGGTGGTGCCGAGGATCTCCTCCCACACCGCGAGCACCTGGCGCTCGAGGTCGTTGCCGGCCTCCACGGGGGCCTCGGTGCGGACCCGGGCCCCGAGCAGCTCCGACAGGGACGGCAGCCCGTTGCGGTCGATCTTGCCGTTCGGCGTGTGGGGGAGGTCGGCCAGCACGACGATGTGGCCGGGGATCATCACGTCGGGGAGCGTCTGGCGCAGGTGGTCCTTCACCGCGGCGGCCTCGATGTCGGCGCCGTCGCTGGGCGACAGGTAGCCCACGAGCTGCTGGTCTCCCGGCGTGTCCTCGCGGACCACGGCCACGCACTCGAGCACGCCCGGGAACCGCCCCAGCTGGGCCTCGATCTCGCCCAGCTCGATGCGGTAGCCACGGATCTTCACCTGGTGGTCGGCCCGGCCGAGGAACTCGATGAGGGCGCCGCCCTCGCCGTCGGGCACCCAGCGGGCGAGGTCGCCGGTGAGGTACATGCGGTGCCCGTCACCCTGGAAGGGATCGGGCACGAACCGCTCGGCGGTGAGCTCCGGGCGCTCGTGGTACCCGCGCACCACGCCGGCGCCGCCGATCCACAGGTCGCCGGCCACGCCGGGCGGGAGGGGCTCACGGTGCTGGTCGAGCACGTAGATGCGGGTGTTGGCGATGGGGGTGCCGATGGGGATGACGTCGAGGTCGCCCTGCAGGGGCCACGTGGTGGACCAGATGGTGGTCTCGGTGGGCCCGTACATGTTGGTGACGTTGCCGGTGCGCGACGCGCCCATGAGGTCCCGGGCCAGCGCGGTGGGGAACGCCTCGCCGCCGATGAAGAGGTGCTCCACCTCGGCCAGCGCGTCGCGGGAGTCGTCCTGCATCGAGAGCATGCGGGCCATCGACGGGGTGCACTGGAGGTGGGTGACCCCGTGGCGGGCCAGCTGGGCGGCGACCGACTGGTCGGCCGCGGGCTGGTCGCCACCGGCGGCTGCCCCGACGGTGGCGCCCTCGGTGGCCCCGGGGGCCGGGTTGGTGGCCTGCCGGACGCGGTCGAGGGCGGGGAGGCTGTCGAGCACCACGTCGGTGGCCACGCCGAAGTCGACCAGGCAGGCGATCTCGGTGACGCCGATGCCCTTCAGCTGGTCGACCATGCGCAGGCAGCGGTCGGGCGAGCCGAAGAGCCCGCTGGTCTCGTAGTAGCGGAGGAAGGCGAACTCGAGCACGGCGTCGAGGTCCTCGTCGGACAGGTTCTCGAAGGCCTCGTCGGCCAGGCCGTCCTCGTCGGTCTCCCCGCCGGGGCGCTGGAAGGCCGGGAACGACCAGGCGTACTCCTTGAGCAGCGAGAACGAGGTGCCGAGGTACTCCTTCAGCGGCTGGCGCACCTGCTCGCGCACGGCGTCGTCGTCGTCGCCCACGAAGGTGTGGAGCATCAGCGTGACCGTGCCGCCGTCGGGGTCGAACCCGGCCTCGGCCCGGGCCTGGCGGTAGGCCTCGATCTTCGGGGCCAACTGCTCCACCGACTGGCCGAGCAGGTGGGTGAGCACGTTGGCGCCGATGCGGCCGGCCTGGATGTAGGTCTCGGGGTTGCCGGCCGAGGTGATCCACACCGGCAGCTCCGGCTGCACGGGACGGGGCAGGGTGGTGACCGAGAGCGGCTCGCCGGTGGCCCCGGGGAACTCGACGGCGTCTCCACGCCAGAGCTGCTTGACCTGCTCGATGCCCTCGAACATCAGCTCCTTGGCCCGCGAGTAGTTCTGGGGCATGAGCACGAAGTCGTTGGGCTGCCAGCCCGACGCCACCGAGATGCCCACCCGGCCGTCGGAGATGTTGTCGACGATGCTCCACGCCTCCGCCACCCGGATCGGGTGGTGCAGGGGCATGACGACCGAGCCGGCCCGGATGTGGACGTTCCTGGTGATCGCCGCGACCGCCGCGCCGGTGACCGCGGGCTGCGGGTAGAGCCCGCCGAAGGCGTGGAAGTGCCGCTCCGGCGTCCACACCGCCTCGAAGCCGTGCTCGTCGGCGAAGCGGGCGCCCTCGAGCAGGAGCCGGTACTTCTGCGAGCCGTTGCCCTCGGCCGCGTCGCCCGAGAAGTAGAAGAGCGAGAAGCCCATGGCCTGCTCGGCGTGGCGCTCCACGAAGGCGTCGGCGCCGTCGTCGGCGGTGGCCACGCGGTCGCGGTCGAGGTACACCACCACGGTGAAGCCGCGGGTGAGCGTGTAGAGCAGCTCCAGCACGGAGATGTCGAACGACAGGCTGGTGACGGCGAACCAGGTGGCCGGGAGCTCGTGGGGGACGCGATCGTCCATGCCCACGAAGAAGTTCACCGCGTTGCGGTGCTCCACCAGCACGCCCTTGGGCAGCCCGGTGCTGCCGGAGGTGTAGATGCAGTACGCCAGCGCCGAGGCGGGCAGCTCGACCGCGGGTCGGGTGGCCGGCCGGGCGTCGATGGCCGCCCGGTCGGCGTCGACGGTGACCACGGTGAGGGCGGGGTCGTCCCGCTCGGGCAGCGTGTCGGCCACCGACGACTCGGTGAGGACCACGCGGCACCCGCTGTCGCGGATCATGTGGCCCAGGCGGTCGTGGGGGTACACCGGGTCGAGCGGCACGTAGGCGCCGCCGGCCTTGTGGACGCCGAGCACCGAGATCACGAGGTCGATGCCCCGGGTGACGTGGACGCCCACCAGGTGGTCGGGCCCCACGCCGAGGTCGATCAGGTGGTGGGCCAGGCGGTTGGCCCGCTCGTCGAGCTCACGGTAGGTGACGGCGCGGTCCTCGAAGACCACCGCCACCACGTCGGGGGCGGCGTCGACCTGCCGTTCGAACAGCTGGTGGACGGCGACGCCGGTGGGCAGGTCGACCGCGGTGGCGTTCCACCCGTCGAGCACCTGGGCGCGCAGGTCGGGGCCCAGGAGGTCGACGCGGGCCACGGGCCGATCGGGGTCGGCGGCGAGGTCGGCCAGGAGGGCGGCGAGGCAGGACGCGAGGAGGTGGGCGTCGGCGCCGTCGACCAGCACGTCGTCGTGGCGCAGCTCCCAGGGCCCGCCGTCGCCCGACGTCCGCAACTCGACCACGACCCCCTCGTGGGGCGGCTGCTCGGAGCCGAGGCGGAGGGCGACCGGGAGGGAGCGGCCGGCGGCGAGCTCGGGCACGGCCACCAGGTCGGGGTGGCGGGCCACCAGCTCCTGGGCGAAGGGCGGGCGACCCCGCACGGCCTCGAGGTCGGCCGCGAGGCGCTCGGTGGCCGCCCCCAGGGCCTCGTCGGGGTCCACCGTGACCTCGAAGGGGACCGCCGGCGCCAGCAGGGACGCCGCCGCGGCGAAGGGCTCCATCGCCGCCGGGTCCACCACCGAGACGTGGAAGCGAGCCTTGCCCGACAGGCGGCCGAGCAGCAGGGCGAACGCGGTGGCCACCGCGTCGGGGCGCTCGGCGAGCGACGGGGGCACCGCCACCGGCACGGCGGCGAACCGCGGCTGGTGGTCGGCCGGTGGGGTCCGGGCCCACGGCACCTCGACCGGCTCGAGCGACTGGAGCTGGCGGAGGTGGTGGCGCTCGGCCCGGGCCAGCAGCCCGCCGACGCGGGTGAGCTCCTGACGCTCGGCGTCGCCGAGCGACGGCAGCACGTCGCCCACCGACACGCCGAGGTCGGCCAGGGCGAACGGGGCGCCCGTCTGGGTGGTGAGCGCGGTCAGGGCCAGGCCGCCCTCACCGGTGGCCACCACCACCTGGTCGTCGGTGACCCGCAGCACCTCGCCCACCGGCCCGGCGGCATCGACCACGACGGAGGCCTCGGTGACGAGCACCGCGCCACCGCCGGGCAACAGGAGCTTGGGGAACCCCAGCGGGTTGGGGTACGGACCGAAGGTGAGGGCCAGGACGGTGCGCTCGAGCGCGGCGGCCGGCTCCCGCCAGTCGAGGACCACCAGGGCGTCGGGGCGGTCGTGGCGGCTGAAGGTGGCGCGGCGGGCCGACGGGTCCTGCGGGGTGGGCGTGAGGGTGCCGGCGGCGAGGCCGTCGACCAGGACCTCGAAGGTCTCGATGGCCGTGGCGAAGTTCCGCGTGTTGAGCGACAGCGAGGTCTCGCCCTCGGCGACGTCGAACAGCTGCTGGACGTAGACGTCGCCCTCGTCGATCCCCGGCGTGATGGCGTGCCAGGTGACGCCGTAGGTGGGCTCGCCGTGCAGCAGGGCCCAGGCCGGCGTGTTCAGCCCGGCGTAGGCGGGGAGCGGGCCGTCGTGGAAGTTCACCGCGCCCACCGACGGGATGGCGAGCACCTCGTCGGGGAGGATGGCCAGGTGGGTGATCGCGAAGAGCCAGTGGACCTCGTGGGCGGCCAGGTCGCCCTGCCAGCCGGCGGCCGGCCCGGAGGCGTCGACCACGGCGATGCCCTTCGCGGCGGCCCACCGCGCCACCCGCGGCGAGCCGGCGGCCACCACGACGATCTCGTGGCCCTTGGCGCGCAGGAGCTCCCCGCACTCCATGAGCAGGCTGTCCGCTCCCACCAGGGCGCAACGGAGCCCCGTCTGCTCGCTACCGCTCATCGGCCGACCTCCCAGGCCTCGTACTGCTCCAACGTGCCCGCACAGCGCTCGCCCGCCCTGGCGGCTGCAGGCTAGTGGAGCTCAGCTACCCCCGGTACCCAGCAGGTCGGCCAGCTCAGGGGCCTCCCGGTACCAGCGGTGCTCGTCGTACGGGGAGGCCTGGGCCGGGACCCCGAGGGCCTCGGCGTAGGCCTCGATCCCGAGGAGCTCGTCGCCCCCGCAGGTGAAGCCGATGTCGTCGCACCGCACCCCGGCCTCGGCCTCGGTGAGCGCGCCCGTCCAGTACAGCGCCACCTCGACGTCGGGCCCGGGCGTGCAGCCGTCGACCGCGTCGTCGGGCACCGGGTCGTCGATCACCACGCCCGCCAGCCGCCCACCGAGCGTCTCCCCCCGGCAGAGGAGGGCGCCCGCGAAGCCGCCGCCGTTGCTGAAGCCGTTGAGCACCACGTGGTCGCAGCCGACGGCGTCGACCCAGCCGACCACCGCCTCGAGGGCCACCCCGTAGGTGTCGTCGGAGTCGTAGCGCCACTCGAAGCCGTCGCCGGCGCGCCCGTTGCCGGTGGGGGCCACCTCGGCGTGCGATCCCCGGTCCTCCGGGTCGGCGCCGCGTTCGCTGCGTCCGTGGAGGCGCACCAGGCACCGTTCGGCCTGCACGTCGGCCGTGGCCGGAGCGGACGGTGGCGGGGCCGCCGCATCGCTCCCGCCGTCGTCACCCCCGCACGCGACCAGGGCCAGCACCGCGAGGGTGCCGGCGGCTGTCGAGACGAGGCGCCGCCGTCGGTCCATGGGCCCGACGCTAGCGATCGGCCGCGGCGCGCGGCCGTCGGTCCCGGCTGGTTGGGTAGCCTCCCGCGGTGCCGCGAGCCGACCTCCTCACCAGCCTCCGCGCTCGCCTGATCGCCCTCGTGGTGGTGCTGGTCCTGATCGGCGGGATCGCCGCGGTGGTGCTGCGGTCCGGTGACGACGCCGACGGCGACGCGCTCTCCGGCGACTGCGCAGCGGTGCACGAGGGCCACGACCTCATGGGCTGGAACCCCACCATGGCCGACGAGATGCTCGACAGCGGCTGCGGGTGGCCGTACCCGCCCTTCGAGGTCGACGAGGCCGGGGGCCAGGCCGATCCCGCCCTCGACGAGCCGTTCGAGCCGCGGCCCTACGCCGACCTGTGGGACGTGATGAGCGCCGCCGATCTCGGGGTGTGCACCGTGGCCTCGCTCCCCGAGGAGCCGGGCGACGGGTTCGTGTTCGGCTTCCGCTACGAGGGGTCCGAGCCGGGGTGCGCCACCGGCACCGGCACCATCGACCTCGTCGCCCGCGAGCACGTCACCCGGGCCCACCGCGACGCCGCGGCGAACGCCCTCACCGAGGGCTCGGTGTTCGTGCTGGGCCGTTGGTCGCTCCAGGTGCTGACGGACGACCAGACTGAGGCCGACCGCCTCACCGCCCAGCTCACCGAGCTCGGGGCCCTGGCGGTCGCAGCCTCCTAGGGCGGGCGGCGCACCGAGCACGGACCCGGGTCGGACCCGGGGGGGAGCCAACATGCGGATCACGTACCTCTCGACGCACTACCCGAGCGTCTCGCACACCTTCATCCAGGGCGAGATCCTCGCCCTGGAGGCGCGCGGGGTGGAGGTGCTGCCCACCGCCCTCAACCCACCGGCCGCCGGCGACCTGCTCACCGAGCTCGACGAGCGCGAACGCCGCCGGACCTTCTACGTGAAGGGCGTCTCCCGCCCGGCCATGGCCCGGCTGTTCGCCACGGTCGCCGTCCGCCACCCCGGGCCCTTCCTCGGGGGGCTCGCCCGGGCCCTGGCGTCGGGCCGGCTCGACCTGGCCCGGGGCTTCAAGGCCGTGGCCCAGTTCCTCGAGGGCGTGCTGATCTGGGACCACAGCGTCCGTCACGGCAGCTCCGCCATCCACGCCCACTTCGGCCAGGCGCCCGCCGCGGTGGCCGCCCACGCCGCCGCCTTCGGCAACGCGATCGGCGCGCAGCGGTGGACCTGGAGCGTCACCATCCACGGGTGGCACGAGTTCGCCACCGAGGACACCTCGCAGCTGCGGGCCAAGCTGGCCGCCGCCGACCAGGTGATCTCCATCAGCGACTTCACCCGTTCCCAGCTGCTGCGCCTGTCCGGGCCGCGAGGGTGGGACCGCATCTCGGTCGTACGCTGTGGCATCGACCTCGCTGCCTTCCCCGTCCGGACCGAGCGTCCCGTCTCGTCCCCGCCCGTGGTGGTGGTCACGGCCCGCCTCTCGGCCGAGAAGGGGCACCTGGTGCTCCTCCAGGCCCTCGCCGCGCTGCGGCGCGACGGCCACGAGCTGCGCGCCCGCCTGATCGGCAGCGGGCCCCTGGCGGAGGTGATCGAGGCCGAGGCCGCCCGCCTCGGCGTGGCCGACGCCGTCGAGCTCACCGGCGCCCTGCCCCCGCTCGAGGTGGCCCGGGCCCTGCGGGAGGCCGACGTGTTCTGCCTGCCGACCTTCGCCGAGGGCCTCCCCGTGTCGATCATGGAGGCCATGGCGAGCGGCGTGCCGGTGGTCACCACCTACATCAGCGGGATCCCGGAGCTGGTCGTCGACGGCGAGACGGGCTGGATCGTCCCGGCCGGCAACGTCGACGCGCTGGCCGCCGCGCTGCTCGCCGCCACCGAGGGGCCCGGGCGCCACGACGTGGTGGCGGCGGCCCGCCGGGCCGTGGAGGAGCGCCACGACCGGAGCCGCAACGTGGTCGAGCTCGAACGGCTGCTCCGGGCGTGCCACGAGCCGGTCGGAGCCGCGTCGTGACCGTCGAGCTGATCTCGGTGGTCGTGCCCGTGGGGCGGGTCGACGCCCACCTCCGCGAGGAGGTCGACGCGCTGCGCGCCCAGGACACCGACCGGCCCTTCGAGGTGGTCCTGGCCCGCAACACCGACGACCCCGCCGCGGTCGCCGCCCTCGACGAGATGGTCCGCGCCATCGACGACCCGCGCTTCCGCGTGGTCCCGGCGGCCGACCGGCGGGGCGCCGCCCACGCCCGCAACGCCGGCGCCGCGGCGGCCACCGGCTCGATCCTCGCCTTCTGCGACGCCGACGACGTCGTCGATCCGTCGTGGCTGGGCGCCCTCGTGGCCGGCCTCGAGGGGTACGACGCGGTGTCGGGCCACGTCGTCGACCTCGGTCTCACCGAGCGCCAGGCCGGGGCCCGACCCCCCACCACGCCCGACGCCCTGCCCACCTTCCTCGGCGTGCCCTACCTGCTGTCGGGCTGCCTGGCGGTCAGCCGCGAGATCTTCGACGAGGTCGGCGGCTTCGACGAGGACATGATCCGCTGCGAGGACATCGCCTTCAGCTGGTCGCTGCTCGGGCGGGGCCGCACCATCGGCTTCGTGCCCGAGGCGTCGCTGGCCTACCGCCACCGGCCCGGCCTGCGGCCCATGGTCCAGCAGCACTTCCACTACGGCCGGGGCATGGCCCAGGTGCTGGCGCGCTACGGGATCCCCGACGGCGACGGCTTCCAGAAGCCGTCGGGCCTCGGGATGCTCCGCCCCAACGGCCAGCCCGGCGGTCGGCGCTCGTTCGCCAGCTTCGCCCGGCGCGGCGCCCTCGCCGCCGGTCGGGTCACGGGCATCGTGGAGGAACGGCTCCACTCGCGGTCCGGCCGGCCGTGACCACCACCGTCCGCCGACCGCCCCAGCGGGCCGCGGCGCGACGGCCGATCGGCCGGCAGGCCCGGCGGGGCCGGCGCCGCCACGCCCGGGACCGCCGCCGGGAGCGCTCCTTCGTCCTGGTCGACATCGCCGCGCCCGCCTACCTCGTGCTGCACCTGTGGCTCACGTTCGACCCGTCGGCGCTGCTCCTGATCATCCCGTCGATCTTCCTCTCCACCGGCATGCCGGCCATCGCGCTGGTGATCCTGCTCCTGACCCCCACCGAGCGGCTGGGCCGGATCCCGGTGCTGTGGGCCCTGGTGGCCTTCGCCGGCTGGCTGATCCTCAGCTGGTCGTGGTCGGAGCTGCCCCGCGTCAGCTTCGACCTCATCCGCCTGGAGCTCATCCCCCTCCTGGTGCTCTCGTTGGTGGTGGGCACCATCCCGCCCCGCGTGGTCGTGCGCACGCTGCTCGGCCTGGTCGTGGTGGTCTGCACGTGGTCGCTGCTCGTGTCGCTGGCCCTGCCGATGTCGCGTGCGGCCGTCCAGGGAGCGGGCCCCGACGGGGTCCAGCCGGGCTTCCGCGGCACCTTCGGGCACAAGAACCTGCTCGGCATCTTCGCCGTGTACGCCCTCTGCCTGGTGCTGCCGTTCCTGCGCGGCCGCGGGCGGATCCCGATGGTCCTGCTGTGCGTGCTGCTGGTGATCAGCACCCGATCGGCCACCGCGGCCAGCGGCCTGATGGCCGTGGTGTTCGCCTGGTTCTGGATCGCGGCGATCGACGTCCAGAAGAGCCAACGCGAGCGCCAGTTCCTCGTCGCCGCCTCGCTCATGTCGGCCGGCGCCGGCATCTTGATGGCGTTCGGCCTCATGCCCGCGCTCCTCGGGCTCTACCAGAAGGACCTCACCTTCAGCGGGCGGACCTTCATCTGGGCCGAGTCGCTCGTGTCGGTGCAGCGCCAGCCGATCCAGGGCTACGGGTTCGGGGGGGTCTGGTGGGACGGCCGCTCCCCGGTGACCGCCGACCTCCACCGCCGGATCGGCTTCGGCGCCTCCCACGCCCACAACGGCGCGATCGAGCTGCTCATCGAGGTGGGCATCATCGGCCTCGGGCTGTTCATCGTGTTCCTCGGCCGCACCCTGCGGCTCGCGGTGGGGGCGTTCGGCCGGGCCGGCCGGTCGGCCTACGGGCAGTGGGGGATCCTCGTGATCCTCTCGTTGGTGCTGATGTCGGTGTCGGAGCCCTTGTTCCGCACACCCAGCCTCGGCCTGCTCACCGTCATCGCCGTGGTGCTCACGATGCTGCGCAACACCGACGCCCGGCCCCCCGAGGTCCGCAGCCCCGCCACCACCTTCTGAGCCACGTCGGCGCGGCCAGGGTCCCACGGGGCCACGTCTAGGCTCCGGCGGCGGAGGAGCGGGAGCGAGTGGACACGTCCGACACGGGAGGCATCAAGATCGACACCCGGCGCCGGGTGGCGGGCCTCGACGGGCTGCGGGCCCTCGCCGCCCTCGCGGTGGTGGCCTACCACCTCGGGCTCCGGGCCGCCGGCGGTGGCGGCGTCGGGGTCGACTGGTTCTTCGTGCTCAGCGGCTTCCTGGTCACCTCGGTGATCCTGGGCGAGCTCGACCGGTCCGACGCCGTCGACCTGCGCCGCTTCTACCGTCGCCGGCTCGCCCGACTGGTGCCGGCCCTCGCCGCCACGCTCGTCACGGTGCTGGCCGTGCTCGCCCTGGTGCAGCGCTCGCTGCTGGCCGACGCGGCGCGCGAGGCCCTGGCCGCCGCGCTCTACATCTCGAACATGACCGACCTCGGCGCCGACGAGACCAACGAGTTCTTCCTGCACACCTGGACGCTCTCGCTCGAGATGCAGTTCTACCTGGTGCTCCCGTTCCTCCTCATCGCCGTCCGTCGGCGCGGGTGGTCCGAGCGCACCCAGGTGACGGTCTGCCTGGCGCTCGCGGTGGCGTGCGCCGCCACCCGGGCCGTCGGCGCCAACGCGTTCGACGAGATGCCGGTGCTCATCAGCCTCCCGATCTTCGACCTCGACCGCTTCCTCTTCGGCATCGCCCTGGCCGTCGTGCTGCGGAGCGAGGGCTTCGCCCGGGCCAAGCGCGTGCTCGCCGGGACCGCGCTGGCCGTCGCCGCCTTCGTGGTGTGCGCCGTCGACGTCTACGCCGGCCAGTTCTGGCCCGACGGCTACCACTCCCTGCACAACCTGGTGATCTGCCCGGCCATCGCGCTGGTGATCGGCCACGTGATGGTCTCGGAGCGCTCGATCCTGGCCCGGGCCCTGGCCTGGCGGCCACTCACGGCCATCGGGCTGATCTCCTACTCCCTGTACCTGTGGCACTTCCCGATCTTCGAGCTGCTCCGCGACGGCGTGGTCCTCGACGGCTACGACGTGTGGCGGAACGTGGCCAAGCTGCCGATCTCGTTCGGGGTCGCCTGGCTCTCCTACCTCGTCCTGGAGCGGCCCGTCATGCTCGGCCGCCGTGCTCGGCCCACCCCGGCCGACCCGGCACCGTCGCCCGGCGTGGCCTGACGCCGTGGCGGTCGATGGCGGCGCCTGCGTACTGTGCGGGCCGAGCGCGGCCGGAGGGGCCGGGCGGACGACGGGAGCGTGGGGCGATGCACGACGGTGAGCCGGATTGGTCGACCACGTGGCGGGCCGACGTCCACCGCGTGGCCGGGCAGGCGTCGCTGCCCGAGCTCGTCCGCCTGGTGCGGGGCAGCCGGGTCTTCCGCCCCATCCTCACCGCCCGCCTGTGCCGGTCGGCCCCGCTGCCGCCCTCGGTGCGCGGCCCCGCCCACCTGGTGCTGCGGCGCCTCCACCGCCTGGCCCAGCACCAGGCCGGCATGGACCTGCCGTGGGAGACCGAGATCGGCATCGGCCTCACGATCGTGCACGGCTGGGGCCTGGTGGTGTCGCCCGACGCCCGCCTCGGCCGCAACGTGACCCTCTTCCACGGCGTCACCATCGGCCGCAAGGACACCATCGCGGCCGACGGCACCCGCACCGTGGGCGGCGCGCCCACCATCGGGGACCAGGTCTGGATCGGCCCCCACGCCCTGGTGGTCGGCGACATCACCATCGGCGAGGGCTCGGTGATCGGCGGCGGCTCGGTGGTCACCAAGGACGTGCCGCCGCACAGCCTGGTGGTCGGCAACCCGGCGCAGGTCATCGCCCGGGACGTGGCGCCCGACTGCCCCAACCCGGTGGTGCCGGCCGGGCCCGAGGACGGGCGGTGAGCGACCCGACCGACGTCGACATCTCGATCGTCGTCCCCACCCGCAACCGGTCCGCGCTGGTGGCCCGGCTGCTGGCCCAGCTGGCTCGGATCGACGACGACCTGACCTACGAGGTCATCGTGATCGACGAGGGATCGTCCGACGACACGCCGGCCGTGCTGGCGGGCTTCGCGGCCGACCACGGCGTCCGGGTGATCCGCCACGAGGACCCGGTGGGCCTCCCGGCGGCCCGGAACGTGGGCCTCCGGCTGGCCCGGGGCCGCTACCTCGCCTGGATCGACGACGACGACCTCACCGCCACCGACCGGCTCCGGCGCCAGCACGAGGCCCTGACGACCGGTCCCGCCCGCTGGTCGTGCGCCGGTCGGGTCGACATCGACGACGACCTCACCGTCATCGGCCACATGCGCTGCCCCGACCCGGAGGGGTTCGCCCGGGCCATCCTGCGCATCAACTCGCTCCCCACCGCGGCCCAGGGCCTGCTCGTGGACCGGGCCCTCCTCGACGAGGTCGGCGGCTACGACGAGACGCTCCGCGCCGCCGAGGACTGGGAGCTGTGCATCCGCCTGGCCGACCGGTCGGTCCCCCACTTCCTCGACGAGCCGCTCGTGGGCTACCGCACCGGGGTGGCCTCCATGAGCACCGACACGGCGCGGATGGACGAGGCGATCGCTCGCGTCGTGGCCCGCCACGCCGACCTCTACGCCCGACACGGGGTGGAGCCCGACTGGGCCGCCATCCACCAGAGCCTGCTGCCCGCCGACCTCCTCAGCGGCCGGCGGGCGGCGCTGCGCCGCGCGGTGCGGGCGGTCCGGGCCCGGCCCACGGCCAAGGCCACGCTGCGGACCGCGGCGGTCCTGGCGGCCCCCACCTGGTTCGAGGAGCGGTCGCGGCGCGCCCGGCAGCGCCAGGTCCCCGCCGCGTGGGTGGCCCAGGCCCGGGGGTGGCTCGACGAGCTGCCCCGCCCGCAGCCCGCCGACGCCTCGGCAGCCAGCGCCTCAGCCACCGATGCCTTGGCCACCGAGCGGATCCACGGCCTCGACTTCGTCTCGGAGGCCAGCGTCGAGGAGGTGACCGACTGGCTCCTCCGCCAGGCCGCCGACCACGACGCCGTCGGCTGGCGCGGGGTGGTCACGCCCAACGTCGACCACATCGTGCGCTACCACCGCAACCCGCGGGAGGCCGCCGTCGCCGCCCGCGCCGCGCTGGTCCTGCCCGACGGCATGCCCATCGTGTGGACCAGCCGCCTGGTGGGCCGCCCCCTCCGCCGGCGCCTGCCGGGCAGCGACCTGTTCACCGTCTTCTGGCCCCGCCTCGGCCGCGAGGCCGTGCCCACCGTGGTGGTGGCGCCCTCCGACCGGGTGGTCGCCGGGCTCTGCGCCGACCACCCGGCGGCCCGCGGGGTGGTCCCCCCGTTCTTCGACGCCGACGACGACGCCGAGGTGGCGGCGGTGGTCGACCAGGTGGTCGCGGCCGTCGACGAGATGTCGGCCCGCTTCGTGCTCGTGCTGCTCTCCATGGCCAAGTGCCACGTGCTCGCCGAGCGGTTGGCCGAGCGGTGGGCCGACCGCTCCGACCCCCTGCCGATCGTCATGCTGCTGGGCGCGTCGGCCGACTTCCACGTGGGGCTGGTGGAGCGGGCCCCGGTGTGGATGCGCCGGACCGGCCTGGAGTGGCTGCACCGGTTGGCCGGCGACCCCCGCCGCATGGCCCGGCGCTACCTCCTCGACGACCCGCTCTACGCGGTCCTGGCGTGGCGCGAGTGGCGCCAGTCCCGCCGCCGGCGCGCCGGCGGTGCGCGGTGACCGAGGGGACGGGGCCCGACCGGGTGGCCGTGTGCGTCTGCACCTACCGGCGCCCAGCCGTGCTCGGCGAGCTGCTCGAACGGCTGGTGGCGGTGGCGGCCGACGCCGAGGGGCTGGCGGCGGTGGGCGTGGTGGTGGTCGACGACGACCCGGCCGGCTCGGCCCGGGCCACCGCCGAGCGCTACGCCGACGCGTTCGCCCTGGGCCTCGACTACGTGACCTCCGGGGCGGGCAACATCTCGGTGGCCCGCAACCACGCCCTGGCTCACGGCGGCCGCCGGGCCGACTGGTTGGCGCTCGTGGACGACGACTGCCTCCCCGACGTCGGGTGGATCCGCCAGCTGGTCACGGTCCGCCGCGACCTCGACGCCGACTGCGTCTCGGGGGCCTGCGTCGACGTGGCCCCACCCGGCGCCCCCGCCTGGCTGGTCGCCGAGCCCTTCCTCGACGAGCTCGACACCGGCCCCGACCGGGCGCCCCTCGAGATCGGCCCGCTCAAGAACACCCTCGTGTCGCACCGCTTCCTCGCCGACCACGGGATCGGCTTCGAGGAGGCCCTCGGCCACGCCGGCGGGGAGGACGTGATGTTCTTCCACCTGCTCCACCAGGCCGGCGCCCGCCACCACCACGCCCGCGACGCCGTGGTGCGGGAGCAGGTGCCGACCGAGCGGGCCACGCTGCGCTACCAGCTCGGTCGCCGCTACTGGTACGGCAACACCGAGGCCGTCACCTCGATCGCTCGCGGCCGGTCCTCCCGGCCCCGGATGCTCGCCGGCGCGGCCAAGCTCGCCGCCGGGGGCCTGGCCCGCCCCCTGGCTCGGCTGGCCCGGCGCCGGTCACCCCAGTGGCGCTACGCGCTCTCGGAGCTGCTCCGGGCCGCCGGTCGGGTCGTGGGTGCCCTCGGCGTCGAGGTCCGGCATCGCTGAGCTCCCCGAGGGTCAGTCGCTCGGCTGCGGCAGCGGCTCCGGCACCGCGTCGGCGTGGGTGGCGTCCTGGTCGTCCATGGCCCGGTCGGCCCGCCGCTGCACCACCACGAGGGCGGTCCAGGTCATCACCACCTGCAGGGTCTCGGTGACGAGGGTGCCGATGAGGGCGCCCTCCCAGCCGTAGGTGGGGATGAGCACCACGTAGAGCACGAGCCCGAACGCGGCGTTGGCCGTGATCAGCACCGTGCGCAGGGTGACCCGCCCGAGGCCCATCAACCCGTTCAACGAGAAGATGCCGATGGCGCGGAGGAACACGATCGGCGCCAGCCAGCGGACCATGGTGACCGAGCCCTCGAAGTCGGCGCCCACCACGATCGGGAAGAGCGGGGCCGCGAAGAACACCGCCACTGCGAAGGCGATGCCGTAGGCGCCGCCGATGGCGCTGTAGCGCACGGCGAGGCCGAGGTGCTCCCCCCGCCGGCCCTCCTCGTGCTCCAGGAACCGCTTGTGGCTGACGTTGACCAGGCTGCCGATCGGCACCAGCCCGAGCATGATGATGCGGTACGCGGCGGCGTAGAGGCCGGTGTCGATCACGTAGCGGTTGGCCGCCAGCACCACCTTGTCGCCGTCGTTGCCGAAGGCGTCGGCGGAGATCGCCGTGGAGTACAGCACGTTGCTCTTGAAGTGACGGGCCCGGACCGGCCCGGGGCGGAACGGGAAGCCGTAGCGACGGCCGACGGCCCGGAGCGCCCAGGCCGTCAGGATCGCCGACCACACCAGCTGGCTGATCCCCAGGCTGGCGACGGTGAGCGAGCCCGTGGTGAAGAGCACGACCAGCATCACGATGCGCCCGGCCACCAGCAGGATCCGGATGCGCGCCGCGCCCGCGAAGCTGGTGCCGGCCTGGACGGTGGACGCGGCCACGTTCACCAGCGGCGAGGTCACGAACTCGATCAGCAGGATCGACATGATGGCCACGGCGTCGAGCGTGTCGACCACCCAGAAGGCGAGGCCGGCGCCCACGGCGGTGAGCACCACGCCCAGCACCATGGCGAGCGAGAGGCAGGACCGCGCCGTCTCGTCGAGCGGCTCGCCGTCGCGCACCACGTGCTGGAGCAGCGAGAGGGTCACCCCCGAGGCGGCGAGGGTGACCATGGGCCCGATGATGGCGTAGAGCGAGGCGTAGCCGCCGTAGCCGGCGACGCCGAGCGATCGTCCGAGGAGGGTGAAGGCCAGCAGCGTGCCGACCATCGACGTCAGCTCGTAGGCCAGGCTCCAGGCCGACTCCGCGGCCAGGCCACCGCCCCGGAAGCGGCCGACGATCGCTCGGAGAGAGGTGCTGCGGGGCATCGATCCACGAGCCGTTCCGCTCTCGGCGGGCGATCCCGCGCCCGCTCCCGGCGAGGGGCGACCGCACGATCTCACCCAACGTGCGCGGTGGTGGCACCCCTCCCGTTTAGACGACCACTCTGCGTGTAGAACACGGACATCTTGCCACGGAGCGTGGCGACTGCCAGAGTAGCCGCCATGAACCTGCGGCCGAAGTCCTCCCTCCGTCGTCGAGCGGCCAGCGTGGTGCTCAGCCTCTCGCTCGTGATGGCGTTGAGCGCCTGCGAGGAGGAGCCGGTGCCGGCGGGCACCCGAGCCATCCACGTCGACGTGGCGCCCTGCCGGCTCCTCGACACCCGCCCGGCGCCCGCCACCGTCGGCGGCCGGGACACGCCCCTGGCGCCCGGGGAGACCATCACCATCCAGGCCTCCGGCGCGGCGAGCCCGTGCGGCCTGCCCGAGGGCACCGTGGCCGTGACCCTCCAGGTCCGCGCCCTCGCACCGTCCGGCGCCGGTGACCTCACCGTGTTCCGCGGCCCGACGGTGCCCACCCCGCCCACCGTCACCTGGGCCACCGCCACCACCCCCGCCATGGTGGAGGACACCTTCGGCGTCTCCGAGACCGGCGAGCTCCGCGTGCACAGCGGGGCCAGCACCGTGGGCGTGCGGCTCGACGTGATCGGCTTCGAGTACGACCTCGACGACCGCTACTACTCACGCGACGAGATCGACGCGATCGTGGCCGACCTCGAGATCTCCGGGGCCACCGGTCCCGCAGGCCCCGCAGGCCCCGCCGGACCGATCGGACCGGCCGGTCCCGAGGGCGCCACGGGCGCCACCGGTGCCACCGGGCCGGACGGCGCGACCGGGGCCGACGGCCCCGCAGGCCCCGCAGGCCCGGCCGGGCCGGTGGGACCGGCCGGTGCGGACGGCGCCGACGGCGCGGGCCGGTGCCTGCTCGCCATCTCGCCCGAGCGGGCCGCCATCGGGCGGTGGGACCTCGACATGACCCAGTTCCCCACCGGCACCGACCCTCGTGACCTGGCCTTCGACGGCACCCACGTCTGGTCGTCCAACAGCGCCGACGACACCCTGTCGCGCCTCGACGTCACCACCGGCGAGCGGGACGACTTCCCGAGCGGCGGGCTCTACCCCTTCGGCCTCACCTTCGACGGCACCCACATCTGGGTGGCCAACCGCGACAGCAACGCCGTCGCCCGGATCGACACCGAGACCGGGCAGGCCACGTCGTTCCCGATCCTCGGCGGGGCCGGCCCGTACGGCATCGCCTTCGACGGCACCGACATCTGGGTGGCCAACACCAGCTTCAACTCGGTGTCCCGCATCGACACGGACACCGGCGCCCTGATCGACGAGATCACCACCCTCGCCAGTCCCTTCCAGCTGGCCTTCGACGGCACCCACATGTGGGTCACCAACTGGCAGGGCAACACGGTCGCCAAGATCGACCCCGCCACCGGCACCCGCACCGACGTCACCGTCGGGGCCGAGCCCTACGACGTGTTCTTCGACGGCACCAGCATGTGGGTCTCGAACTTCGGGTCGTCCACGCTGTCGAAGATCGACCCGGCCAGCAACGCCATCGAGACCTTCCCCACACCGAGCAACCCGCGCGGCATCGGCTTCGACGGGAGCTGCATCTGGGTCAGCAGCTACAGCGCCGGGAACGTGTCGAAGGTCGACCCGGCCACCGGGGCCCGCCGCGACTACCCCATCGGTGGGGTCGGTTCGGGGCCCCGCGGCATCATCTTCGACGGTGAGCGCCTCTGGGTGGAGCTGGGCGCCGCGGCCGGCGTCATCCGGCTCCTGCCCTGAGCCCTCGCACCGGGGCCACCGACCTCACCGGTGGCGCCGGTAGCGGCGGTGGGCCACCACGGTGAGGGCGATCAGCGCCACCACCAGCACGGCGACGCCCCAGTCGGCCACCGAGTCGGTGCGCTGGTCGGGACGGGTCTGGGCCAGGACGCGCCACGCCGCCGCCACCGCGCCACCTGCCGCCACCGGATGCACCGCACCCTTCTAGCGCACCTTCCGACGTGCGCGTCGGGAATTCTCGCGCTCCCGAGGGGTGCGGGCCCGACCCGCCGACCGGGTAACGTGTCAGCTGGTTGACAGGAACGGGTTGGGGGTCGGCATCTGCCCGACACCTGCGTCCCCTACTGTGCGCCGCTGGTGAGCCGGGAAGTCTGGTCGGCACGACTTCGACGACCCTGGAGGTAGGCGCGCTGACCATCCTGCTGTTGCTGCACGCCGCCCTGGGGCTGGCCCTGATCGCCGCCGGCCGCCGGTCGGGGCGGCGCGCCTTCCTCGTCGCCGCGCTCGCGCCCGGGGCCGCCTTCGCGTGGGCCGTGGCCCGCGCCCCCGACGTGCTCGACGGCCGCGTGCCCCACGAGCGCCTCGACTGGGTCCCCGCGCTCGGGCTCCGGTTCGACCTCCGCCTCGACGGCTTCTCCCTGCTCATGGTCCTGCTGATCACCGGCATCGGCCTGCTGGTGCAGCTCTACGCCGCCCGGTACTTCGATCGCGATCGGGAGGGCCTGCACCGCCTCGCCGGGCTGCTCCTGGTCTTCACCGCCGCCATGGTCGGCGTGGTCACCGCGGCCGACCTGCTGGTCCTCTACATCGCGTGGGAGCTCACGTCGGTCACGTCGTACCTCCTCATCGGGTGGACCGACACGGACCCGAAGGCTCGCGCCTCGGCCCTCCAGGCCCTGCTCACCACCGGTGCGGGCGGCCTCGCCATGCTCGGCGGCTTCGTGCTGATCGGCCAGGAGGCCGGCACCTACGACCTGGCCGCCCTGGCCGCCGCGCCGCCCACCGGCACCCAGGTGGAGATCGGGCTGGTGCTGGTGCTGCTCGGCGCCTTCACCAAGTCGGCCCAGTTCCCGTTCTCGGCCTGGCTGCCCGGCGCCATGGTGGCCCCCACCCCGGTGAGCGCGTTCCTGCACTCGGCCACCATGGTGAAGGCCGGCGTCTACCTCATCGCCCGCCTCGCCCCCGTCTTCGCCGAACAGGGCATCTGGCGGCCCCTGGTGCTCACCATCGGGCTCGTCACCATGATCACCGGGGCCTGGCGGGCGCTGCGCCAGTACGACCTCAAGCGCATCCTGGCCTACGGGACGGTGAGCCAGCTCGGCTTCCTGGTGGTCCTCTTCGGCGCCGGGCTGCCGGAGGCCACCGTCGCCGGGGTCACCCTGCTGCTGGCCCACGCGCTCTTCAAGGCCGGCCTGTTCCTCGTGGTCGGCGTGATCGACCACCAGGCCCACACCCGCGACATCCGCGCCCTCGGCCGCTACGGCCCGGGCTGGGCCGGGCCCCGCCTGGTGGCCATCGTGTCCGGCGCCTCGATGGCCGGCATCCCCCTCCTGTTCGGCTTCGTGGCCAAGGAGTCGGCCTACGAGTCCTGGCTGCACGCCGACCTGGCGGGCGGCTGGCTCGTGCTGACCGGACTGGTGGCGGGCTCGGTCCTCACCTTCGCCTACACCGGCCGCCTCCTGCTCGGCGCCTTCCGCCCCGGACCGGCCACCGAGCGACCGGACCCCGATGGTCCGGCGGCCATCGAGCCCCCGCCCGCTCCGGCGCTGGCGTTCTGGCTCCCGGCCGGGATCCTCGGCGCCCTCACCGTGGTGCTCGGCCTGGTCCCCGACCTCGCCTCCGGGCTGGTCGAGGCGGCCGCCCACAGCCTCGACCCCACCGTGGAGCACGTCCACCTCGCGGTGTGGCACGGGGTGAACACGGCCCTGGTGCTGTCGGGGGCCACCCTCGCCCTCGGCTCGCTGCTGGTGGCGGCCGGTCCCCTGGTGGCCCTCGCCCAGCGCCGACTCCCCCACCCCCTCGACGGTGACGTCGCCTTCCTCCGCACCCTGCGCGGCCTCAACCGGGTGGCCGATCGCACCACCGGCACCCTGCAGTCGGGCTCGCTGCCGTCGTACATCGCCATCATCCTCGCCACCGCGGTCGTGGTGCCCGGCTACGGCCTGCTGCGGGCCCCCACCCCGGCGCTGCCCGACCTGGTGTCGGGCCCGGGCGACCTGGCCGCGGCCGGGCTCATCATGGGCGGCGGCCTCGCCGCCGCGGTCCTGCGCCAGCGCATGGCCGCCGTGCTGTGCCTCGGCGCCGTCGGCTACGGCATGGCCCTGGTGTTCGTGCTCCAGGGCGCGCCCGACCTGGCCCTCACCCAGGTCTGCGTCGACACCATCGGCGCGGTGATCTTCGTGCTCGTCCTGCGCCACCTCCCCGGTCGCTTCGCCGAGCAGCCGACCCCCTCGGGGCGCACCGTGCGCCTGGTGGTCTCGGCGCTCGTCGGCGTGTTCGTGTTCGCCTTCATCCTCGTGGCGAGCGACGTGCGGGTGGCCTCGCCCGTCTCCACGGAGTTCGTGGAGCGGGCCTACGCCGAGGGCGGTGGGCGCAACGTGGTGAACGTGGTGCTGGTCGACATCCGCGGCTTCGACACCATGGGGGAGATCACGGTGCTGGCCGTGGCCGCCATGGGCGTCTACGGGCTGGCCCGCCTCTCCCGCAAGGAGGGGCGCGAGCTCCGGTCGTTCACCCCCACCGGGCGCCGGGGGGCACGGCGCGCCGACCCCGCGGCGCTCGAGCAGGGCCGCCCCGATCCGGCCGGCCCCGGTCCCGAGCGACCCGCGAGCGAGGGATCCCGATGAGGCGGTCCCTGATCCTCGACGTGGTGGTGCGCCTCGTGTTCCACTCCGCGCTGCTCCTCGGCCTGTTCCTGCTCTTCACCGGGCACAACCGACCGGGCGGCGGGTTCGTGGGCGGCCTGGTGGCCGGCGCCGCGCTCGGGTTGCGGTACGTGGCCGGCGGCATCGACGAGGTCCGCGACGTGTTGCCGGTGCGACCCTGGACCCTCCTCGGCGCCGGACTGGTCACGGCCACCGGCACCGCGATGGTGCCGCTGGCCTTCGGGCGGCAGCTGCTCGAGCACGGCTCGGCCGACCTCCACCTGCCGCTGCTCGGCGTGGCCCACCTCACCACCACCCTGCTGTTCGACGTGGGCGTCGCCCTGGTGGTGGTGGGCATGGTCCTGCTCCTCCTGGTGGCGTTCGGCGAGCGCCTGCCCACCTTCGGCACGCCCTGGCAGCAACAGCAACGACGACGGAGCGCCCCGTGAGCCTCATCCTGGCCCTCAGCACCGCGCTGCTGTTCTCGTGCGGCACGTGGCTGCTGCTGCAGCGGCGCCTCAGCCGCATCATCATCGGCCTCGGCCTCCTCGGCCACGGCGCGAACCTGCTGCTCCTCCTGTCGGGGCGGCGGCGCGGCGTGGCGCCCTTCGTGGGCGCCACCGACGGCGAGCGGGTGGCCGACCCCATGCCGCAGGCCCTCGCCCTCACGGCCATCGTCATCTCCTTCGGCGTCACCGCGTTCCTCCTGGCCCTCGCCTACCGCAGCTGGCAGCTCACCGGCGACGACCTCGCCGAGGACGACGTGGAGGACCGCCGCATCGCCCACGACCGCCGGGTGCTCACCGACGAGGAGCTCACCGACCAGGAGGCGCTCCGCGCCGCGGGCGCCGAGGCCGACGCCGGCGGCGAAGCCCTCGGGGAGGACCGATGATGCGCGTCCTGCTCCCCCTGCCGGTGGTCCTGCCGCTGTTCGCGGCCGGCCTGTCCATGGCGGTGGCCCGCCGCCGGAACCTCCAGCGCGCCGTCGGCGTCGTCACCCTGGCCATCACCACCGCGGTGTCGGTGGCCATCCTCGTGGGCGTCGACCGCGACGGCCCGGCCGCCGCGTTCATGGGCGGCTGGGAGGCCCCGGTGGGCATCGCCCTCGTGGCCGACCGCTTCACCGGGCTGATGCTCGTGGTGGCCTCGCCCGTGCTCCTCGCCGTGCTGGTGTTCGCCATCGGCCAGCCGGGCACCGAGCAGGAGCAACCCTCGTTCCACCCCGTCTACCTCGTCCTGGCCGCCGGCGTGGGCCTGTCGTTCCTCACCGGCGACCTGTTCAACCTCTTCGTGGCCTTCGAGATGATGCTCACGGCCAGCTACGTCCTGATGACCATCGGCGGGCGCGCCGACCAGGTCCGCACGGGCATGACCTACGTGGTCATCAGCCTCATCGCCTCGGTCCTGCTGGTCTCCACCGTCGGGCTGCTCTACGCCGCCACAGGCACGGTCAACCTGGCCGACCTCGCGGTGCGGATGGGTGACCTGCCCGAGGGCGTCCGCCTCGCCTTCTCGCTGCTGCTCTTCATGGTGTTCGGGATCAAGGCCGCGATCTTCCCGCTCTTCTTCTGGCTGCCCGACAGCTACCCCACCGCCCCCACCGCGGTCACCGCCGTGTTCGCCGGCCTGCTCACCAAGGTGGGCGTCTACTGCATCATCCGCACCCAGACGCTGCTGTTCGCGCCCGACGACCGCCCGGCGGGGTTCATCCTCGTCATCGCCGCGCTCACGATGGTGGTGGGCGTGCTCGGGGCCATCGCCCAGAACGACATCAAGCGCATCTTGAGCTTCCACATCGTGAGCCAGATCGGCTACATGATCCTGGGCCTCGGGCTCTTCACGGTGGCCGGGATCGCCGCGGCCATCGTCTACGTGGTGAACCAGATCGTGCTCAAGAGCACGCTGCTGCTCGTGGCCGGACTGGTCGACCACTCGGCCGGGTCGTCGCGGCTCGCCGAGGTCGGCGGCCTGGCCCGGCGCTTCCCGCTCCTCGGCTGGCTGTTCCTGCTGCCCGCGCTGAGCCTCGCCGGGGTGCCGCCCTTCTCCGGGTTTGTGGCCAAGCTGGCGGTGATCCAGGCCGGGTTCGACGCCCAGGCCTGGGCGGTGGTGGCCGCCAGCCTGGTGGTCAGCGTCCTCACCCTCTACTCGATGACCAAGATCTGGGGCGGGGCCTTCTGGGGCACGCCGCAGGTCCTGGTGGAGCCCACCGACGACGTCACCCGCCGCCACGGGGGCACGGTGCCGATGCTGGCCTCCACGGGCGCCCTCGTGGTGGGCACCCTGGCCCTCGCCGTGCTGGCCGGCCCCCTGGTGGAGCTCTCCCAGCGGGCGGCCGCCGACCTGCTCGAGCCCGGCGCGTACCTCGACGCGGTGCTCCGGTGACGCGCGTCGAGGCCCTGGCGGCACGCGGGGTGATCCTGGTCTGGCTGACGGTGATGTGGGTCCTCCTCTGGGGGTCGGTCACCCCGGCCAACGTGGTGAGCGGCCTGCTCGCCGCCGTCGCCCTGGTGGCGGTGTTCCCCCCGACGCCCACCGGAGACGACCCCGTCGTGATCCGACCGGTGGCCGCCGCGTCGTTCCTCGCCTGGTTCCTGTGGGCGCTGATCGTCACCAACATCACCGTGGCCCGCGAGGTCGTGTCACCGTCGAGCCGGTCGCGGATCCGCACCGCGGTGGTGGCCGTCCCGCTGCGGACCCGGTCGGGGCGGCTGGCCACGCTCATCGCCAACACCATCACCCTCACCCCCGGCACCCTCACCATCGACGCGCGTGGACGCCCGGCGGTCCTGTTCGTCCACGTCCTGGCGTTCGAGTCCGTCGACGCCACGCGCGAGGAGGTCGCCGCCCTCGAGCGCCGCGTGGTGCGGGCCTTCGGCACCGACGACGAGGTCGCCCGCGTCTGCGGCCCCGCTGCTCCGCCCGACCCGCCCGACCCCACCCCAGAGGCCGAGGAGGCCGACCGATGATCATCGCCGCCCTGCTCCTGTTGGCCGTCGGGGGCGCCGGCTTCCTCGTGAAGCTGGTGATCGGTCCCACGCTGGCCGACCGCATCATCTCGCTCGACGGCGTCCTCACCCTCGTGGTCACCTCCATGGCCGCCTGGGGCGCCTACACCGGCCGGGGCACGTACCTCACCGTGGGCGTGGTGGTGGCCCTGGTGGCGTTCCTCGGCACCGCGGCGTTCGCCCGCTTCGTGGAAGGAGCCCGGCGGCGATGAGCGAGCTCGTCGGCAGCATCCTCATCCTGGTGGGCGCCGCGTTCGGGGCGCTGGCCGGGATCGGCCAGGTCCGCTTCGCCGACCTGTTCACCCGCATGCACGTGGCCACCAAGCCGGCCACGCTGGGCCTGCTGCTCGTGGCGGTGGGCGCCATGTTCCACATCGAGACCGCCGGGGCCATCACCTTGCTGGTGCTGTCGATCCTGCTGCAGTTCCTGACCGCGCCGGTGGCCGCGCACCTGGTGGGACGGGCGGCGCACCGCCACGGCGACTGGGCCCGCCACGAGGCCGTGGTGGACCACCTCGCCGAGGTCGACGAGCTCTGAGGGCCCGGGCACGGTCGAGGAGCCCGCGCCGCCGGCCCGTCACCGCAGGTGACCGCCCCGGGCGGGCCGGTCGAGGAGCAGCCCCCGGCCCCGGACGGTGTGGATCTCGAGCGGGAGGCCACGCAAGCGCTGCCGCAGCCGCTTCACCCGGTTGTCGAGGGCTCGGTGCTCGGGCGGCTGGCGGTCGGGCCACAGGCGACGCTCGAGGTCGCCCCGCGTCACGATCCGCCCCGCTGCGGCGAGGAGGACCCGGACCAGCACGGCGTCGAGCGGGCTGAGCGGGATGCTCCGCAGCCCGATCCGCAGCACCTCGTCGTCGTCGACGTAGACGACCGAGGCGCCGACGTGGTCGGCGCGGGCGAGCAACCGCTCGACGCGGTCGTAGACCTCGTCGGCCACGGCCGGCAGCCGGACCCAGTCCTCGAGCTCACCCCACCGGAACGGGGGCGTGACGCCGGGCTCCACGAGGTAGAGCACCGGGTGGTCCGGCAGCTCGCGGTCGAGCTCGATCGACGAGCTGCTGACAGCCTCCACGCGGACGCCACGGGCGGCCGTCCACGCGAGGGCCCGGTCGAGGGGATCGCTCGACGGACGGACGGTTGCGATCATGGGGGACCTCCGAGTCCACGGTCGCCGGGGCGACCAGGTTCCGAGCGCCCCGCCGGTCGGCGGTGCGCGTGGCGCTCGGGTGGATCGGAGGACCGCGAGGCGCGTCGGGGCCTCGCTGGCGGGGTGGGCAGGGGGTGGTGGACGGTCGGCGCCGACGACGGCGCCGACGGACCGGGGGGCGAACCGGCCCGGCACCGGTCACGAAGACGACCACCGCCGACGCCGACCGGCGAGCCGGGGCGCCCGAGGCCGACGTGATCCGGCTGGCCCGCCCCACCGCGGGCAGGTGGCCGACGAGCCGCAGCCGCAGGGCGACGGCCCGCAGCGGGTGGTGGGCCAGGCGATGCGGGGCCGGCGCCACCCCGCCCAGCCGGGTCGGGCGGGCCTCCGGTCCCGGCGAGCCGGCGACCACCGACTCGACGGCGTCGCAGGTCGACGGCGTGGCCACCACCACCAGGAGCGTGATCGCCCAGAGGACCACCACGGCGCGGGCGAGCGGGTCCCGCCGGCGCGCCGCGTTGCGCCCGGCGTGCCGGGTCGGCGCCGCCTCGGCGCCGGTCACGGGTGAGCCTCCACGCGGACGTCCATCGCACCGGGCACGGTACGAGCGCCTGGTTTCGGGACCATGTCGCCGATGTTGCGTCACGGCGGTCCCTCCCGGGCGCGGGACCGCCCGGCACCGCGGTGCCGGGCGGTCGAGGCCCGGGATCGGGCGCCCACGGTCGGGTCAGTCGACCGAGGTGAGCTCCTCCTCGGTGGGCGAGCCGCCGCCGGGGCCGCCGACCTCGCCCTCGTGGAGGTGGAACTCGGGGTAGGCGAGGGCCCCCATCTCGGGGAGGTCCATGCCGCCCATCTCCAT
>JBBRFU010000017.1:0-41390 GCA_038241315.1 Acidimicrobiales bacterium
AGACGGCGGCGGGGCGCGCCCCGGCGGTGCCGGCGACAGCACCACCACCAGCACCACCACGCCGGCGAGCGACGGGCTGCGGCTGAACGAGCTTCAGGTGGTCGGGACCCACAACAGCTTCCACGTGGCCGCCCCACCCGAAGAGCTGGCGCTGCTGACCGCGCTGAACCCCGGCCAGGCGACGCAGCGGACCTACACCCACCAGCCGATCGCGGCCCAGCTCGGCGAGCAGCAGGTGCGCCAGCTGGAGCTCGACGTCTTCGCCGACACCGACGGCGGCCGCTACGCCGACCCCGCCCTGCGCCGACAGGCCGGGCTGCCGCCGCTCGTCGACGAGGTGCCCGAGCTGGCCGAGCCCGGGACGAAGGTGCTCCACGAGCAGGACGTCGACTACCACTCGGTCTGCCCCACGCTCGTGGCCTGCCTCACCGAGCTGAAGGCGTGGTCCGACGCCGACCCGGGCCACGTGCCGGTGGCGGTGCAGCTCCAGTTCAAGGACGGACCGCTGATCTTCGACGTGCCCGACCAGGCGGTGCCCGAGCCGTGGACCGCCGAGGCCATGGTGGCCCTGGAGGCCGAGATCACGTCGGTGTTCCCCACCGAGCGCCTCCTCACCCCCGACGACGTGCGGGGCGACGCCGCCACCCTGGAGGAGGCCGTGCTCGACGGGGGCTGGCCGACCCTCGGCGAGACCCGGGGCAAGGTCCTCTTCCTCCTGGGCAACGGCGACCCGTACCGCACCACCTACCTGGACGCCCACCCCGGCCTGGCCGACGCCCTCCTCTTCACCAACGCGGATCCCGGCCAGCCCGACGCGTCGTACGTGAGCGTCGACGACCCGCTGGCAGGCGCAGCCGAGATCGCCGACCTCGTCGCCCGCGGCTACCTCGTCCGCACCCGCGCCGACGCACCCGACGCCGAGGCCCGCACCGGCGACACCCGCCGGCGCGACGCCGCCCTGGCCAGCGGCGCCCACTGGATCAGCACCGACCACCCCGACCCCGACAGCGCCCGGGCCCAGTACGGCACCGACTACGTGGTGGCCCTCCCCGGCGGCGTGCCCGCCCGCTGCAACCCGGTCACCGCCCCCGCCGACTGCGACGACGCCACCATCGAACCCTGACCCCCACCCGCCTCCCCGGGCCCCACCCCCGCCGAACCGGGCGGGGAGGTGGTCGTGCAGGCGACCGGTTCGCCGCCCACGTCGTGCGGGTGGGGCGGGGCAGGGGCTCGGGGTCAGGGGGCCGGGTCGGGGCCGGCGACCGGGCCGGGGCCGAGGGGGGTGTCGAGGGCGAGGGTGAGGCAGCGGCAGCCGCCGCCGGCCTTGAGGAACTCGCTCACGTCGCAGGTGACCACGTCGAAGCCCCAGGCCTCGAGCTGGCGGCCCACCCGCACCGGGGTCACCGGCATCACCACGGTGGTGCCCACCACCACCGAGTTGGCGCAGAAGCTGAGGGCCTCCTCGTCGGTGAGCCACAGCGGCTCGGGCACGAGGGCGTCCAGGACCTGTCGGCCGTAGCGGTCCCAGCCCAGGGGGGCACCGATGGCGTGGCGGTCCGACAGGGGGCAGAACGTGATGTCGACGTGGTACAGCCGCTCGTCGACCAGCTCCACCGAGCGGACCGGGCCGCCGGTGAGCGTGGAGAGGGCGGTGGCGGCCCGTTGGTCGGACCGGAAGCGGTACCCCGACACCAGCACGCCGCCGAACGGCAGGGCGTCGCCGGCGCCCTCGTGGCCCAGGTCGGCGGGCAGGCGGTCGACGGCCCAGCCCTGCTCGGCGAACCAGGTCGCGAACTGCTCGGTCTCGCCCTGGCGCTCGGGATGGCGGAAGTGGCTCGGCACGAAGCGCGGTCCGCCGACGGCCGAGGCGTTGACGATGCCGGCGTTGGCCGAGAACACCATGTCGGGCACCTCGGCGGTCTGGTGGACGAGCTCGACGGTGGCGCCGGCGGCCACCAGCGTGTCGTGGAGGCCCTGCCACTGGACGTGGGCCCGGTCAGGGTCGACGGCCACCTCGGCGTGCATCCAGGGGTTGATCTCGTAGAGCACGCCGAAGTGCTCCGGCGGGCACATGAGGTAGTGGCGACCCCAGTCGAGCTCGGCCACGTCAGGCCCCGAGCGCGTCGGCGAGGTGGCGGAGGAAGGGGCCGACGTCGGTGACGATCCCTCGCGCCTGGTGGCTGCCGCGGTCGGCGAGCTTGGTGACGACGGCCTGGTTGATGTCGATGCACCAGGTGTCGACCGCGCCGGGCAGCACGTTTCCGGTGGCCACCGCGTGCAGCGTGGTGGCCAGCATGAGGGCCACGTCGACGTCCTGCACCAGCTCCCGCATCCGGTCGGCCGCCACCACCACGTCGGTGACGGTGTCGGGGAGCGGGCCGTCGTCGCGGATCGAGCCCCCGAGGACGAACGGGATGCCGCGGCGGGTGACCTCGTACATGGTGCCGCCGCCGATGTAGCCGGCCTCCACCGCCGCCGCGATGGACCCGTGCCGGCGGATCTCGTTGATCACCCGCAGGTGGTTGCTGTGGCCGCCCTCGGTGCCGGCGCCGGAGGTGACCGAGACGCCGAGCGAGGTGCCGAGGACGTTCGACTCGATGTCGTGGGTGGCGAAGCCGTTGCCGGCGAAGAGCACGTCGATCCACCCGGCCCGCACCAGGCGGGCCACCTCCGGCCCGCCGCCGGTGTGGACCACCGCCGGTCCGCAGACGGCCAGCACCCGCTCGCCGGCGGCGCGGGCGGTGCGCAGCCGGTCGACCAGGGCGGTGAGTTGGAGGCCCTTGGGCTTCTCCGACGAGACCTCCGACTCCATGAAGGCGAACGACGACGCCCCCTGCGGGAGCCGGGGCGCCACCACCCGCACCCCCAGGCCCCCCACCACGATGCGGTCGCCTGCCCGCACCCGGTGCATGGGAAGGGTCCGGACGACGGGCGCCCCGCCGTCGGGGTCGTCGATCACCACCAGGCCGCAGTCCATCTCGGGGTTCGCCACCGGCACCCAACGCCCGGCCAGGCGGACCTCGCCGGCGAGGTTGGTGGTGCTGTGGAACCCGGTGGGGAGGACGCCGTCGGTGGTGGCGACCTCGAGCGTGGCGTCGGCGGCGTCGAGGGGGTTGACGCCGTGGACCTGCAGCAGCTCGGCCAGGCGCTCGAGGTGGTCGGCGGACTCGGCGGTGACCCGGATGACCACCCGGCTGGCGTCGGTGGCGGTGCGCCCGATGTCGATCTCGTCCAGGACGTAGTCGGCGCCGGACTCGAGCACCTGGTCGAGGACCTTGGCGAGCAGCAGCGAGTCGACGATGTGCCCTTCGAGCTCGTAGGTCTCGGTGACGGCCACGTCGGTTCCTCCTGCTGGTGGGAGCACCTGCAGGCGCAGTTCTACTGCGGATGCCGCCGGGCCGGGACCCCGCGTCGGGCGGTGTCCCGGGCCGTGCGCCGGGGCGGGACGGTCAGCCGGGCGCGTCGGGGAGCCGGGCCTCCGAGAGCGGGGTCTCCGAGGCGCCGATGCTGGGCTCGTCCTTGGGCCGGCCCTCCCGCTCGTTCCAGAGGTCACGGACCACCACCTGGATGACGCCGGCCGCCGGGATGGCGAGCAGGGCGCCGAGGAGGCCGAAGAGCTCCACGCCCACCAGCACCGACACGAAGATGCCGAGGGCGTTGACGTTGACGGTGCGCGTCATCACCGTCACCTGGAGGACGTTGTTCTCGAACTGCTGGTAGAGCACGAAGAAGACGATGGCGGCGATCCCCGCCGGGACGGAGTGGAGGAACGCGAAGCCGATGGTGGGCACCGCCCCGAGGGTGGCGCCCACCAGGGGGATGAGGTCGGCGAAGGCCACCCACAGGGCGAGGACCTCGGGGTAGGGCACGCCGGCCAGGCGCAGGAACACGTAGGCGGCCACGCCGGCGATCACGCTGATCACCACGTTGCCGAACATGTAGCCCGACACCGCCTTGGCGGCATCGGCGGCCACCCGTCGGACGCGGGTGCGGTGCCGCTCGGGCAGCACCACCAGCGTGGCCTGGCCGAGGTCGGGGCCGCCGAGCACGAGCAGCACCGTGAGCACCAGCACGGTGACGCCGGCCACGATCCCCGAGAACACCTGCTGGAGGAGGCCCAGGCCGCGGGTGCCCGCCGCGCGCGCCTGCTCGTCGATGGTCTCGCGGTTCTCCTCCACCCAGTCCTGGAGCTCGTAGCGCTCCACGAGCCGGCCCACCGCCCCCTTGCCCTCCTGGGCGTCCTCCACCATGCCGGGCACGTCGTCGGAGAAGGCCCGGCCCTGGTCCACCAGGGGCTTCACGAAGGCGTAGACGAGGCCCGACAGGGCGACGATCCCGACGAGGAAGACCACCAACGTGGCCAGGCCCCGGCGCAGCCTCAGCCGTCGCTGCAGGAAGTCGACCGGCGGGGTGAGGATCACGGCCAGGAACAGGGCCACCAGCAGGTAGGTAACCACCTTCGAGACCCGGCCCAGGGCTAGCACCGACCCCAGCGAGGCCAGGACCACGGCGACCACCACCAACGTGGTGAGGGCCACGTGGCGCACGTCGACGCGGCGCCGGTCGGGTTCCATCGCCTGCGACGGTACCCACGGTCCGGAAGGGGGAGGGGGACGGTCCCTTCGGGTGGCCGGGGGCGGGCGCAGATGGCCGGCGGCCGAGGTGCGGTCGCTACCATCGGGCGCACCATGGGCCAGTCGATCGTCGTCAACGAGAAGCCGTCGTCCAACCCGGGCGTGGTCCGGTTCGAGACCAACCGTGCCCTCACGGGCATGGGTCACGAGCGCTACCTCGCCGGGACCGAGGTGTGGGGCGACCGACCGCCCGACGAGCTGGCCCGGCGCCTCCTCGCCCGCGGTGGCGTGGCCGGCGTGCAGATCAACGGCAACGTGGTGACGGTGGACCTCGAGAAGGGCTTCCAGGCCGACGGCCTGCGCTCGATCATCGAGAACCTGTACCGCTTCTACCCCGACCAGCCGGCCACCGCAGGCGACGACACCCGGGCCGCGGCGCCGCTGCCCGAGGCGGCCGACGCCCCCGAGGAAGCGGCCGACCCGGCCGACGCCACCCCGGCCACCGCGGAGGACGCCCCGGCCCCCGACCACCCCACCGACGCCGCCGCCGCAGCCACCGCCCCGCGCGACGAGCCGGTCCCGGCCGGCGAGGTGGCTGCGGCCACCGCCGCCGCCGCCCCCACCGACGAGCCGGCCACCGTTGAGCCCGAGCCCGAGCCGACGGCGTCCGAGTCGACCGAGTCCGAGTCCGCGGCGTCCGACGCCGCTGCGGACCCCGCCTGACGTCGGTCCGGGGAACCATCGCCGTGGGCGACACGACCCATCCCACGATGACCCGCACCTCGTCCTCCTCCCCGTCCGCCGGCCCGATCGGTCGGTCGCGCCGATGGCTCGTCCCGCTGGCGACGGCGCTGGTGGCGCTCACCGCCGCCGCCTGCGGTGACGGCGGCTCGTCGTCGGGCGCGCCGCCGATCACAGGCGAGGCGGCCCTGCGGGGCGAGCAGCTGGCCTCGGACAACGGGTGCCGGTCGTGTCACACCCCCGATGGCGGCCGGTCGACCGGGCCCACCTGGAAGGGCCTGGCCGGCTCCGAGGTGGAGCTCGACGGCGGCGACCAGGTGACGGCCGACGACGCCTACCTGGCCCGCGCCATCACCGATCCCGACGCCCAGGTGGCCAAGGGCTTCCCGGCGATCATGCCGAGCAGCTACGACTTCACCGACGACGAGCTCGCCGACCTGGTGGCCTACCTCCGGGCCCTCTCCCCGGAGCTGGCCGGCGCGGCCGGCGAGGCCGAGTCGCCCCCCGCCACCGACGCCACCCCGACCACCGACGAGGGCTGAAGACGAGCGCCACGGGGACACCGAAGGCGCGCTCCGGCGAGCTCAGCGCTGCACCCGCCGATCCGGTCACACGAGGCTCGACCGTCCTGAATCGGCACGTCGGGCCGGCATCGCCGTCGGCCTCACAGGAGCAAGGACCATCGGCGATCGCCATCGAGCTCGAAGCCCATGGCCTCCCACGAGGCGACGGCGGTCTGGTTGTCGGGATCGACCATGGCGTCGAGGCGAACGGCGCCGAGGTGTGCGCCACGGTCGAGGGCGGCCTGCACGAGCTGACGAGCGATCCCTGCCCGGCGCGCACTCGGCTCCACCGCCAGCCTGTAGAGGTGGCAGCGCCATCCGTCCCATCCGACGACAAGTGTGCCGAGCAGGTCGCCGTCGCGTTCAGCGATCAACAGCGCCCCCTCGTCGTGACGCAGGAGCCGAGTCGCTTCCTCGTGCCGACCGGCATGGCGGGTCGGACCACCCGCTCGGTCCCACAGGTCGACGATTCGAGGTACGTCTTCGAGAACCGCAACTCGGATCAGGACCATGGCTGGGAATCCTGGCTCGGTGAACGCAACGTGGCCGCAGCGGTTTCGGCGATCGGCATCGAACACCGGGACCGTGCGGTACGTGGAGGACGCGAAACCGGTGCCGACCTCGGCCCCCTTGCCCTCCTGGGCGGTGGGTTGGCCGGGATGGGCGCCGCCATCGCTGCGTACGGACGCCGCATCCGGTCCACTCGTCGGCGGTGACCTGAGGCCGAGGACGGCAACGGACCCCGTCCGTGTCGGGGATCGTCACCACGGCGAGTTCGGTAGCGGCTCATCGCGAGGCAGCGCCGACGTGCCACGACACTCACGTCAAGCTGTCCCTCGGGGCCGGTAGCGCAGGGCGACCGCCCCCGACCGGAACTCCTGGCGATCCACGAGCTCGAGCTCGATGCGCTCGCGCAGACCGGCGAGCAACGTCGGCCCGTGTCCGGCGAGGACCGGCTGCACGAGGAACTCGTACTCGTCGATCAGTCCCAGATCGGCCAACGCCAGGGGGAGCGTCACGCCACCCACCCACAGGCCTTCGCCGGGCTCCTGCTTGAGCCGCTGGACCGCTTGGCCCAGGTCGTCCCGCACGAGCTCTGCGTTCCAATCGACCCCGCTCAGCGTGCTGGACACGACGTACTTCTTCACCCGGTCGATGGCCTCGGCGAAGGGGAGGTCCCGCTCACCCATCCACTCGGGCCACGTGCCCGTGGCCGGCTTCCGCCACGACGACTCCATCATCTCGTAGGTCACCAGGCCGAACAGCAACGCATCGGCCCGTTCCATCTCCGTGGCCCAGTAGCGCATCGACTCGTCGTCTGGTGGGAGCCCGGCCTCGTGATGGCAGCAGCCGTCGAGCGTGACGTTGATCGAGTATCGCAGTGGTCTCATCTCGTGCTCTCCCTCGATGCGGGCCGCGTGGGCACCCGGTTCGCAGGCAGACGGCTGTCGACGCCAGTTCTCATCGGTACGCCGAGCCGGGGCCCGATGGTGAGCGTGGTGGATGTCGTGGTGAGGAAGGGCATGGGGTCACCTCGTTAGGCTGATCGCAGAGGGGAACTGGTGTTCGATCAGCCTAACGAGGGGGTACGACAACGAAGCCTCCAAAGTGCCGCCTCGGGGCAGAACGCCCAGGTCAACGGGTCGAGGACGCGCCCGCGGGCGCGTCCTCGACCGACCCATGGTCGACCGGACGCCGACGCGCCCGCGGGCGCGTCCTGGCGTCCCCGGCAACCCCGGCCATCGTCGGGACCGGGTAGCCCGATGGCACTTCAGGCCTTCCAGGCCGAAGGTGTCGTGCGCATCCGCCAACGTCAGCCGCAGGTGAACGTGGGCGCCTCCTGCGCGTGTCGGCCGCCGGGAGCGCTCGTCCTCCTGCTCCTCGAGGCGCGGACTCGCCTTCCGGCGTCAGGCCGGAGGCCGTTCGGACTCGGACGAAGATGGGGCCGACGGGGCCGCCCCGGCCGGGTGATCCGGCTTGCGGGCATCGAACACCTGTTCGATACTGGTCAGGTGTCCGTCCCGGCCCCCGACCTCGCCGCCCTCCGCCTGCTCGGCGACCGCGTCCGCCCCCTCGCCGGGGCCGGTGAGCGCACCCTGCCGGTGCCCGAGGCGCTGGCCGGCCTGATCCCGCAGGGGGGGCTCCAGCGGGGGAGCACGGTGGCCACGGGCGGGGTGGCGGCCACCAGCCTGGCCCTGGCCCTGGCCGGGCCGGTCACCGTGGCCGGCTCGTGGGTGGCGGTGGTCGGCCTGCCCGCGCTGGGCCTCCTGGCGGCCTCGGAGCTGGGGGTGGACCTCGAGCGCGTGCTGCTGGTGGCCGATCCCGAGCCCCCGGGCTGGGCCCCCACCGTGGCCGCCCTGCTCGACGCGGTGGAGATCGTGCTGGTCCGCCCGCCGGCGCGGGTGGCGCCGTCGGTGCAGCGCCGGCTCACCTCCCGGGCGCGAGACCGCGGCTCGGTGCTGCTCCAGGTCGGGGGCTCCACCGAGGCCTGGGCCCAGGCCCCCGACCTCGTGGTGTCGGCCACCGCTGGCTCGTGGGTGGGGCTGGGCCCGGGCCACGGTCGGCTCCAGGCCCGTCGGCTGGAGGTGGCCGTCACCGGTCGGCGGGGCGCCGACCGCCCGCGGCAGGCCACCCTGTGGCTCCCCGGCCCCGACGGCCGCATCACCCGGGCCGAGCCCCTCGCCGCCCCGTCCCGCCCGGAGGCCTCGGTCGCCTCGGTCGGCCCGGTCGGCCCGGCCGCCGGGGTGGGATCGGGTGCCCGGTCGGCGCCGCGGCCGGCCGCGGCGCCCCTGCCGGCCCCGGCGCTGCTGCCGGCCCCCCTGGCGGACGCAGGATGAGCGGCGAGGTCACCCGCACCCTGGTGGTCCACAGCCCCGACTGGCCGGTCACCGCGGCGGGCGTCCCGGCCCACGAGCCCGCCATCGTGGTGCGGGCCAACCGGGTGCTGGCCGCGTCGCCCGCCGCCCGCCGGGCCGGGATCACCACCGGCCTGCGGCGCCGCGAGTCGCAGCGGCGGTGCCCGCAGGTGGCGGTCCTGGAGCACGACCCGGGGCGCGACGCCCGGGCGTTCGAGCCGGTGGCCTCGGCGCTCGACGCGGTCACGCCCCGCGTCGAGGTCACCCGGCCCGGCACCCTGGCCTTCGCCACCCGTGGCCCCGCCCGCTACTTCGGGGGCGACGACGCGCTGGCCGAGCGCACCGGGTGGATGGCCGCCGGCGCCGCGGGCGCCCACGTGGCCGTGCGGGTGGGCGTGGCCGACGGCGCCTTCGCCGCCCTGCTCGCCGCCCAGCGAGCCCACCGGGGCGTGGAGGTCGCGGGCCCGGGGGGCTCGGCCCCGGCCCACCTCGTGGTGCCGGCCGGCGGGTCCCCGGCGTTCCTCGCCGCCCACCCCGTCGACGCCCTGGGGGAGGTGGTGGACCAGCCCGACCTCCTCGACGTGTGGCGGCGGCTGGGTCTGCGCACGCTGGGCCTGGTGGCCGACCTCCCGGCCGCCGACGTGCTGGCCCGCTTCGGCGCCGACGGCGTCACCGCCCACCGGTTGGCGTCGGGCCTCGACCCGCGGCCGCTCGACGCCCGCCGCCCGGCGCCGGACCTGGCCGTCACGCGAGAGGTCGACCCGCCCGCCGAGCAGGTCGACCGGGCCGCGTTCGTGGCCAAGGCCCTGGCCGACGAGCTGCACGCCCGCCTGGGGGCCGACGGCCTGGCCTGCACCCACGTCCTGGTGGAGGCCGAGACCGAGCACGGCGAGCACCTGGCCCGCCGGTGGCGCCACGAGGGCGCCCTCACCGCCGGCGCCCTGGCCGACCGCGTCCGGTGGCAGCTCGACGGGTGGCTGGCCGGCTCGGCCACCGTCCGGCCCACCGCCGGCATCAGCCGCCTCACCCTGGTGCCGGTGGAGGTGGTGGCGGCCCGGGGTCGCCAGCTCGGGTTCTGGGGCGGGGAGACCCTGGTCGACGAGCGCATCCTGCGGGCGGTGGCCCGCGTCCAGGGCACGCTCGGGATGGAGGCCGTCACCGTGGCCGAGCTGCGCGGCGGCCGGGGGCCGGCCGACCGCGTGGCGCGGGTGCCGGTGGCCGCGGTCGACCTCACCGCACCCCGCCCCGCCGCCCGGCCCGGCACGATCACCGAGCCGTGGCCCGGTCGGGTGCCGGCCCCGGCGCCGGCCACGGTGCCCCCCGAGCCCGAGCCGGTGGAGGTGCTCGACGCCGCCGGTCGCTCGGTGGGCGTCACCGGCCGGGCCACGGTCACCGGGGCCCCGGCCCGGCTGTCGCGGCCCGGGCGGGCCCCGGTGGCCGTGGCGGCCTGGGCCGGCCCCTGGCCGGTCGACGAGCGCTGGTGGGAGCCGGCCCGCCACCGTCGCCGGGCCCGCTTCCAGGTCGTCGACGACGCCGGCGCCGCCCACCTCCTCGCGGTGGAGGGCGGCCGCTGGTGGCTCGAGGCGACCTACGACTGAGCAGGCCCGAAAACCTTTCGCAGTCATCGTGCAAGGAGATGTGGCACGCTGGGACCGATCATGCCCCAGGGGACCGGGGGCGCGGCGAGAAGGGGATCTCATGGCATCAGACCACCAGACCGATCACGACGTACCCGCGTCCGTGACCCCCCGTCGACGGCGCCTGCGGTGGCTGACGCTGTCGGTGGGGCTCGTGGCGGTGGCCGGCGCCGGCGCCGTGGCGTGGACCCAGATCAAGCCGGTGGTCGACTCGCGCCGCTACGCCAGCGTCACCTACCAGGTGCCGAAGGCCCCGAAGCTCCAGGCCGCCGAGGGCGAGACGCTCTACCGGATCGACCCCACCCGCTCCTCGCTCACCTACGAGGTCGACGAGAAGCTCGGCGGGAAGTCCACCAGCACCGCCACCGGCGTCACCAACGGGATCGCCGGCGACCTCGTGGTGGACCCCCGAGACCTGGCGAAGAGCCAGGTGGGCGAGATCGTGGTGAACATCGAGCAGTTCACCTCTGACAACAACCTCCGCGACGCCCGCATCCGCCAGGACTTCCTCGAGTCGCACGAGTTCCCCCTCGCCACCTTCGTCACCGAGGAGCTCGAGGGCCTCGAGGGGCCGCTCACCGAGGGCGAGGCCCACACCTTCACCATGACCGGCTTCGTGACGCTCAAGGGCACCAGCGCCCCGGCCACCTGGGACGTCACCGCAACCCTCGAGGACGGCGAGCTCACCGCCACCGCCACCACCGAGGCCAAGCTCTCCCGGTTCGACGCCGGCCCCATCTCCATCGCCGGGCTGGTCACCACCTCCGACGAGGTGACCCTCACCTTGGCGCTCACCGCCCTCGACCCCGCCATCCACGAGATCCCCACCCGGATCAGCGGCCCGGAGCAGGTGGAGACCGCGGCGGCGGCCACCGGGGGCCCGTCGTTCTCGAAGGTGGTGCAGCCGATCATCGAGGAGAACTGCGCCTCGTGCCACAACACCGGCCAGATGGGCTCGCACCAGGTGCGGATGGACACCGCCGGAGACATCCGCAAGGTGTCCGACGGGATCAAGACGGTCACCCAGAGCGGCTACATGCCGCCGTGGCCGGCATCCGACAAGGGCGTGCCGCTTGAGCACGTGGCCCGTCTCTCCGACGAGGACCTCGACGCCCTGGCCGCCTGGTCCGACGCCGGCGGCCGACTCGACGTGCCCGCCTCCACCGAGGTGGAGATGACCGAGGAGGCGGCCGGCCGCCTGCCCCGCAAGGACCAGACGCTCACCATCGAGCCCTACACCGGCTCGCTCACCAACAACAACGACTACCGCTGCTTCACCCTCGACCCGGAGATCACCGAGGACACCTACCTCACCGGGTACACGTTCGAGGGCGACCAGATCGAGCAGCTCCACCACGCCCAGGTGTTCCAGATCAGCGACGAGCAGCTGGCCTCGGCGGCGAAGAAGGACGGCGAGGGCGGCCAGCCCGGCTGGAGCTGCTACGCCGGCCCGCAGCTGGAGGGGCGCCGCCCCGACCGCCTCCCCGGTCAGCCCCGCGAGCGCGACGCCGGCTTCGCCGGGCAGTCGAACCTGGTGGCGGGCTGGGTCCCCGGCCAGTCGCCGGTGATCTTCCCCGAGCGGTCCGGCGTGCTGCTGCACCCGGGCGACGCCCTGGTGCTGCAGCTCCACTACCACTACAGCGGAGACCCGGTGGCCGATGCCTCCGGCCTGTCGCTCCAGCTCGACGACGTCGACGGCGACACCCGGGAGCTGCGGGTGGTGAACCCGCTGGGCCCGGTGGAGATCCCCTGCGCCCCGGAGGACGCGGCCGAGCCGCTCTGCGACCGGGAGGCGGCCCTGCGCGACAACGAGCGCCTCTACGGCCCCTCCGGGTCGGGCAACGAGGCGGGCCTGCTCGGCATCTGCGGGCGCACCCCCGAAGAGCTCACCGCGGACTTCGACGGGAGCGTCGCCCGGTCCTCGTGCGTCACCCGCGTGCCCGAGGACGGGGTGATCGTCGGCGCCATGGGCCACATGCACACCCTCGGCAAGAGCATCCGCCTGACCCTCGACGCCGACACGGCCGAGGAGCAGATCCTGCTCGACATCCCCACGTGGAGCTTCGACTGGCAGATGAACTACGGCTTCCAGGAGCCGGTGCGGGTCACCGCCGGCCAGGAGCTGCGGATCGAGTGCAGCTGGGACCGCTCCCTCGACCCGCTGCGCCCGCCGAAGTACATCGTCTTCGCCGAGGGGACCGAGGACGAGATGTGCTTCGGCACCTACTCGCTCATCCCCGACGACTGAGGGGACCCGCCTGACGAGGTGACGCCCGCCCGGGGCCATCCCCCGGGCGGCCGGGACGGGCGGCGAGACTGCCGGCCATGCAGCCGACGGTCGAGGGGCGGGACCGCCCCACCGGCGGGCCGGCGGTGCTGGCGGCCACCGAGCGCTGGTTCCTCCACCGCGGGATCCCGCACTTCATCCACCGGTACCGGGCCAGCGAGGACGTCTTCACCCGGACCCTCCCGGTCCTGCTCCTCGTGGTGCTGGTGGAGGTGCTGGGCGCGGCGAACCTCGACTGGCCCTGGTGGCAGAACGTCCTCGCCCTCCTGGGCGGCGCCGCCGTGCTGCTCGGTGCCTGGGCCTCGGTGAACCGGTTCCGTGGCCGCGCCCTGTTCCGGCGCCCCGACGACGTGGGCGCGGCGGAGCTCACCGCCTTCGTGCTGATCCCGCCCCTGCTGCCGGCGCTCTTCGGCGGCCAGCTGGGCTCGGCCTCGCTCACCGTGGCCTTCAACCTCCTGCTGCTCGGCGTGATCTACCTCGTCACGAGCTACGGCCTGGTGCCGATGACCCGCTGGGCGTTCGCGCAGACGGCCCGGCAGGTCGGCGCCGTGCTCGACCTGTTCGGTCGGGCCCTCCCGCTGCTCCTGCTGTTCACGGTGGCCCTGTTCGTCAACACCGAGGTGTGGCAGGTGGCGTCGTCGCTCGACGGGGTCCTGTTCTGGGTCACGATCGGCTTCTTCGTCGTGGCCGGGCTGGCGTTCCTGCTCCTCCGCCTGCCCGGCGAGCTCGGCGAGCTCCGCGACCAGCTCCGCGGCGAGGCCCTCGTGGAGGCGTGCGCCCGCAGCCCGCTGGCCGACGTGGCGGCCGAGGTGGTGGCCGCCGGCGACGTGGAGCCGGTGCCCCTGTCGCGCCGCCAGCAGGGCAACGTGTTGCTGGTGCTCCTGTTCAGCCAAGCGGTGCAGGTCCTGCTGGTGACCGTCACCATCGCCGGGTTCTTCTTCGTGTTCGGGCTGATCGCCATCCGCCCGGAGGTGGTGGCGGCGTGGCTGGGTGACGCCATCGGTGAGGGCGAGCTGGCCCGCTGGGTCTGGTTCGGGCGGGAGCTGCGCATCACCCGCGCCCTGCTCCACGTCTCCGGGTTCCTCGGCGCCCTCTCGGGCTTCTACTTCACCGTCTACGTCATCACCGACAGCACCTACCGGGCCGAGTTCTTCACCGAGATCGTGGGGGAGGTCCGCGAGTCGCTGGCGGTGCGCAACGTCTACCTGTCGATCCTGGGCGCCACCGCCCTCGCCGCGCCCGACCGCGAAGGGGGCCTGCCAGAGGCTCGCTAGGGTCGCTGGCGATGCTCCCCGCCCTCGTCGCCCTCGCGCTCGTCGCCCTCGCCCTGGCCGTCCTGCTGGTGGTGGCCCGTCGGTCGCTCGCCGCCGAGCGGCGCCGTGGCGAGGCGTCCCGCCAGGAGCTCGAGGGGCGCCTCGCCGAGGCCGCAGAGGTGACCACCGCGGTGGAGGCGGCCCGCGACGAGGCGCTGGAGCGGGCCGCCGCGGTCGAAGGCGCCAGCGCCGCAGCCGTGACCGAGGCCGAGGCCCGGGTGGCCGCCGCCGAGGAGGGCCGGGCGGTGGCGGACCGGGCGCGCACCGCCGCCGAGGCCACCGTGTCGGAGACGGCCACCCTCGCCGCCCGCCTGATCGACGACGGTGCCGCCGACCCGGCGGCGCTGTGGGCGCTGGAGCGGGCCCGCACCGAGCGCACCTGGCGCCACAGCGTGGCCGCCGTGGCCGGGGTGCCCTCGCCCCTGCGCGCCACCGGCGAGCCGCTCCGGGTGGCCCTCGAGATCGAGGTGGCCGCGGTGCGCGAGGAGGTGGGGGCGGTGATCGACCTCACCGTCGCGGTGCCCGAGCCGGTCACGCCCGGGGTGGCGCTGGCCACGCTGCGGGTCACCCAGGAGCTGCTGGCCGCGGTGGCCAAGCAGGGCGAGGTCACGTCGGTGGCGGTCACCACCGACGGCGCCGACCTGGTGGTGCGGGTGGAGGCGTTCGACGCCGAGGGGGAGCCGCTCGGCGCCCCGCCGCTCGTGCTGCCCCCCAGCCGGCTGGAGCCCGAGGGCCCGGCCGTGCGCCTGCGCGACGCGCTCGCGCCCGCCGCCGACGTCGGCTGACGCCGGTCCGGTCGACGCCGGTCGCTGGGGCCGGTCGGCACCGCCCCCGACGCCGGGCCGGTTGGCGCACGTCGGCTGACGCCGGGCCGGCCGCTGGCGCCGGCGGCCCACCGCGGCCGGTGGTGGCCGTCAGCCGCTGATGACCAGCTCGGCGAGGGCCAGGCGGAGGGCCGCGGCCTCGGCCGGGTCGAGGGGGAGGTCGTCGGTGGTGATGCGCAGCGGGTGCTCGGTGTCGTCGTGGACGACCAGGGCGGAGCCGGTGTCGAAGGCCGCCAGCTCCCCGATGCTCACCCCCTCGTAGGTGACGGGGTCCTCGTCGGGCCCGGGCGGGTCGGCCTCCTCGAGCTCCGCCTCGGCCGCTTCGGCCTGGGCATGGGCCTCGAGGACCTCGAACGGGAGCCCCTCGAAGGGGCCGGGGTCGTCGATGGTGATCCGCTGGACCCGGATGTCGCCCTCGTCCTCGAGGCGGTACCCGCACCCGGTGTAGGAGAACGACGGGCCGTCGGTGGAGCCCGAGCCGCCGCTCGACGAGGTCTCGTCGACCGGCTGGCCCACCAGGTCGGCGACGTCGGCGCCGTCGGGGCACGCCAGGTCGGCGGTGGCGCCGCCCTCGCCCTCGTCCTCGCTCTCCTCGTCGTCCTCGCCCTCGTCGTCGGGCGCGGTGGTGCTCGTGGTGCTGGTGGTGGTGCTCGTGGCCGCCGTGGTGGAGGCGGCCTCGTCGTCGCCCTCGGCGCCGCACGCCGCGAGGGTGAGCGCCACGGCCACCGTCAGCGCCAGGGCCGCCCCGCTCGCTCCTCGTCGCCGGACCGTCGTTGCGTGCACCGCGCCACCCCTCTCGTGCCCGGCGTCCACGTCCGGATCGGCCCGGAGGCTACCCGGGGTGCCGGGCCGGGCTCGATCAGACGGAGGCGCCGACCAGCTCGGCGTCGGCCGCCGCCGACTCCTCGCGCTTGGCGGCGAAGCGGCGGCCCACCCGGGCGATGCGCTCCATGCGCTTGAGCATCTTGGTGCGGGCCTCGTCGGCCTCGGGGGTGAGCCCCTCGAGGGCCTCCACGTTCCAGTGGCGCAGGATCACCGGCACCAGCACGGCGTCGTGGTGGACGGAGAAGTCGTAGATGCCGACCTTGGCGATGGCGAAGGCGTGGGCCTCGAAGTCGGGGATCCCGGTACCGGGCATCTCGAAGTCGCGCACCTGGCGCTCCATGGCGAGGACCATGGCCGAGGGGTCGAGCTCGAGGGCGGCGGTGCCCAGGTCCCGGTAGAAGAGGTGGTGGCGGTTCTCGTCGGCGGCCACCCGCTTCATGATCTCGTAGCCGGCCTTGTCGTCGAGCAGCTTGCCCGTGTTGTGGTGGGCGATGCGGGTGGCCAGCTCCTGCAGCGTGACGTAGACGATGCCGTCGGTGACGTGGTCGGGGTCGGGGACCTCGCCCTGCTCCACCTGGTGCATGCGGGCCCGCTCGAGGGCCACCGGGTCGAGCATGCGGGTGACGGTCAGGTAGTCGCGCAGCACGATCGAGTGGCGACCCTCCTCGGCGGTCCAGCGTCGCGCCCAGGTGCCCCACGCCGTGTCGCGGCCGAAGAGGGCCTCGATGGTGCGGAAGTAGTACGGCAGGTTGTCCTCGGTGAGGAGGTTCACGAAGAGGCTGGAGCGCACGGCGGGGTCGAGGGCGACCTCGTCGGGGTCCCAGTCGACCCCGGGCTCGAAGTCCCGGCCCCGGCCCCACGGGACGAGCTCGTGGGGGAACCACTCCTTGGCCGCCGCCAGGTGCTTGTCGAGCAGCGTGGCCACCACGGGCTCGAGCTCGGTGAGGAGAGCGTGCTGTTCCATGCCGAACAGCCTACCTACCAGTAGGTAGGGAAGGGAAGACCCCGTCGGTGTGACGCTCGTCGTGGCACACTCCGGCGATGGACACGGGGGAAACGACGGGTGGACGGCAGGTGGCGCCACCGCTCGACCGGCGGCGCTTCCTGGCCGGGGCGGCAGCAGCAGCGGCGGCCCTCGCCGTCGGGTGCTCGTCCGACGGCGGGGGCGGGCCCGACGCCGACGGCGCGTCGGGCGAGCCTCGCTCGACCACCACCGCCGCGCCGCCCGAGCCCCGCTCGCAGCCCGAGCTGGCCGGCGATCCCTTCACGCTGGGCGTGGCGTCGGGCGACCCGCTGGCCGACGCGGTGATCCTCTGGACCCGGTTGGCCCCGGACCCCCTGGCCACCGACGGCGCCGGGGGCATGCCCGACGCCGAGGCCGACGTGATCTGGGAGGTCGCCACCGATGCGGCCTTCACCGCGGTGGTGGCGTCCGGCGTGGCCACCACCACGCCGGCGCACGGCCACACCGCGCACGTCGACGCCACCGGCCTGGAGCCGGCCACCGGCTACCACTACCGCTTCCGCTACGCCGACTGGACCAGCGCGGTGGGCCGGACCCGCACGCTGGCCGACGGCTCGCCGGACCGCTTCGGGCTGGCCGTGGTGAACTGCCAGATGTTCGAGTCGGGCCACTACGGCGCCTACGCCAACCTGCTCGACGAGGACATCGACCTGGTGCTCCACCTCGGCGACTACATCTACGAGTACGCGGGTGGCGACGGCGAGCGGAGCACCGAGCCGAAGCGGGTGCTCACCACCCTGGCCGACTACCGCCTGCGCTACGCCTCCTACCGCGGCGACGCCCAGCTCCAGGCGGCCCACGCCCGGTTCCCCTTCGTGCTCACGTGGGACGACCACGAGGTGGCCAACAACTACATGGGCGACCTCCTGCCCGAGCCCGGCGCCGATCCCGCCGAGGGCCGGGCTCGCAAGGAGGCGGCGTACCAGGCCTGGTGGGAGCACCTGCCGGTCCGGGTCCCGCCACCCGACGGCGACGATCTCGTGGTGCACCAGGACTTCGCAGTGGGCGACCTGGTCCGGGTCCACGTGCTCGACGAACGCCAGGACGCGGCGCTGCCCCCGTGCCGCGACACCGCCCAGGCCGGCACCGACTACGGCGACTGCGACGCCCGCGCCGGCGAGGACCGGACCCGGCTGGGCGAGGCCCAGGAGGCGTGGCTCGCCGAGTCGCTCGGTCAGGGCGGCGTGACCTGGAACCTGCTCGGCAACCCGGTGGTGCTCGCGGGGATCGACGCCGGGGCCGAGTCCGCCGCGTTCTACCTCGACACGTGGGACGGCTTCCCCCAGGCCCGCCAGCGGCTCATCGGGCAGCTGGCCGAGGTCGACAACCCGGTGGTGCTCACCGGCGACTACCACGCCGGCATGGTCCTCGACGTGACGGCCACCCCGTTCGAGGCCGGCAGCGCGGTGGTGGCGCCGGAGTTCATGGCGCCGCCGATCTCGTCGGTGCTCTTCCCCCAGGACGTCTCGGCCCGCACGCCGCACCTGCGCCAGCAGCTGAACGACCACGGCTACCTGGTGGTGGTCGTGGAGCCCGAGCAGCTCACCGCCACCTTCCGGGTGGTCGACGACGTGGCCGATCCGGCGACCGCGATGACCACCGCGGCCACCTGGGTGGTCGACGCCGGCGACCCCGTCGCCCGCCGGGCCGGCGCCTGAGGGCGGTGTGGGTGACGGTGCGGGCCGGCGCCTGAAGGCCGGGTGACGGGTGACGGGTGACGGGTCGTCGGCGGCCGGCCGGCGCCTGACGGCCGCTGGTTCAGGCGCCGGCGGTCACCCGGGCCCGCCAGTCCTCGAGGAGGTCGGCGAGGGTCTGGGCCATCGAGATCTCCGGTGTCCACCCGGTGGCCGCGGTGAGGCGGTCGTGGCTGCCGCGCAGGACGGGCAGCTCCACCGGGCGCAGCAGCGACGGGTCGGTCTCGAAGCGGAGGGGCACGGTGGCCAGGGCGAGCAGCTGGTCGGCCAGGTCCTGGACGGCGAGGTCGACCCCCGAGCAGACGTTGTAGACCTCGCCGGGCTCGCCGTGGACCATGAGCAGGCGGTACGCCCGGACCACGTCGCGCACGTCGGTGAAGTCGCGGCGGGGGGAGAGGTCGCCGACGGTGAGGACCTCGCCGCCGTCGCGCTCGGCCCGGGCGATGCGCGAGGCGAGGGCGGGGGCCACGAACTTGTCGGTCTGGCCCGGGCCGAGGTGGTTGAAGGCCCGGACGCGCAGCACCGGCAGGCCGCGGCCCAGCCAGGCCTGGAGGCCGAGGTAGTCGGCGGCCACCTTCGACGCCGCGTACGGGCTGGCCGGGCGCAGGGGCGAGTCCTCGGTGAGGGGGAGCTCGGCGGGCGACACGATGCCGTAGACGTCGGCGCTGGAGACCGAGAGCACCCGCTCGACCCCGGCGGCCGCCGCGGCGGTGAGCACGTTGAGCGTGCCCTCGGCGTTGGCCCGGAAGGCCTCCACCGGCGCCTGCCACGACCCGCCCACGTCGGCCCAGCCGGCCAGGTGGTAGATGACGGTGGGCGCCACGTCGCGCACCATCTCCGTCACCGCGGCGGCGTCGGTGATGTCGAGGCCGTCGGTGGCGCGGTCGACCCCGATCACCTCGTCGCCGGCCCCGGTGAGGTGCTCCACCAGGTGTCGTCCCACGAAGCCGTGCGCGCCGGTGACGAGCGCCTTGGTTGCAGACATGGTGGCCGAGCCTAGGTGACCCCCTCGGGTGACCGATGCGGCGCCGCTGCGACGGGTCCGCCGCTCGGGCCCCGGTAGCATCGCCCCTCGACCGTCGCACGACGGGCGCTCCCTGTTCCCGGCCCGAGGCTCGCCGTGCTGTTGTCCAACCCCCGCCGGCGACGGCTGGTGATCGACGGGAAGCCGTTGGTCGACGACCACTTCAGCGGCATCGGGCACTACACGATGTCGCTGGTGCAGGCCCTCGACGACCTGCTGGCCGACGAGCCCGACCTCGACGTGCGCGTGGCGGTGCCGGCCCGGCGCGTGGCCCGGCTGGCGCCGCTGGGCCTCCGTCACGTCCGGCCCCTCCGGATCCCCCTGCCGTACACCACCATGCGTCGCCTGATCGAGCAGGGACGGCTCCCAAAGATGGACCTCCTCCTCGGCCGGGCCACCTACTTCTTCCCCAACTACATCCGCTGGCCGCTCGCCGCGTCGCCGTCGATCACCGCGGTGCACGACCTCTCGTTCGACAAGGTCCCCGACTCGGTCGACGGGCCCAACGCGGTGTTCCTCCGTCGGGAGGTGCGCAACAGCGTGGAGCGCTCCGACCTGTTGACCGCGCTCACCGCCACCATGGCCGAGGAGATCGCCGAGCACTACGGCGTGGACCGCTCCAAGATCGTCCTGGTGGGGTGCGCGGCCGACCGGCGGCGGTTCTACCGGCGCTCGGCCCGCGAGGTGGCCGAGGTCAAGGCCGCCTACGGCATCTTCGGCGACTACGTCGTCACGGTGGGCAACATCGAGCCCCGGAAGAACCAGGTCCGCCTCATCGACGCCTTCTGCGCCCTGCCCCGTGACCTCACCGCCGACCTCACCTTGGTGCTGGTGGGGGCGGGGGCGTGGAACGAGGCGCTCATCGGCGCCCGGGTCGACGAGGCCCTCGCCGCCGGCTTCAAGGTGAAGCTGCTCCTGGGCTCGGTGCGCGACGACGACCTGCCGGCGATCTACTCCGGCGCCCGGGCGTCGGCCTACCCGAGCGTCTACGAGGGGTTCGGCATGCCGCCGCTGGAGTCGATGGCGTGCCAGACGCCGGTCCTCTGCAGCGACCGCTCGGTGCTGCCCGAAGTGGTGGGTGACGCCGCGGTGCTGGTGGACCCGATGGACCAGGAGGCCATGGCGGCCGGCCTCGAGGCGATCCTCCGCCTCGACGAGGCGGGGCGCCGCGACCTGGTCGACCGGGGGCTGCGCAACCTCGATCGCTTCACGTGGTCGGCGGCCGCCCGCGCCTTGCTCGACGCGGTGCGCTCCCTCGAGGGGGACCGGCGATGAGGGTGGGCATCGACCTCCGGGCCATGCAGGTGGGCCACGAGCTGCGGGGCATCGGCGAGGTGCTGCGCCACGCCTGCCGCCAGCTCGACGCCCGGCTCCCGGCCCACCACGTGATCGTGGGCTTCCACGACGCCCCCGGCCCACCCGTCGGGGCGCTGCTGGCCTCGCTGTTCGGCTCCGGGCGGGCCACGTCGCTGGTCGACCTCCCGCCGGCGGCGGTGCGGTGGGAGCGGCTGCGCGACACCGTGTCGCCCGCCCAGGCGGCGGCGATGGCCGCGTCGTGCGACGTGCTGCTCCAGTTCGACCCCCTGCTCGGCGTGCCCCCCGGCGTGCCCACCGTGGTGGTGGTGCACGACCAGATCCCGCTCCTGCTCGGCGACCGCTACCCCGAGACCTACTGGCCGCGCTACGGCGCGGCGCGCCGACGGGGGCTGCCCCGCCGGGCGGCGGCGGAGCGGGCGGCCCGACGCTGGCTCTACGAGCGCAACCTCACCCGGGCCCTGGTGCGCGCCCACCACGTGGTGGCCAACTCCCACCACACCGAGCGCACCACCCTCGCCTTCGCGGCCGACCACGGGATCACCGACCTGGCGTCGCGCCTGTCGGTGGCCCGGCTGGGCCACGACCCACGGACCGAGGGCGACGCCGACGTTCGCGGGCCCAACGTGATGGAGCGGGCCCGCTTCGAGGCCCTGGGCCTCGATCGCACGCCGTTCGTGCTCTACCTCGGCGGGGTCGACGACCGTCGTCGGATCGACCTCCTGGTGGCCGCGTTCAACGACCTCCGGGCCCGTGGCGTCGACCTCAAGCTCGTGCTCGCCGGGGACTCGTTCGCCACCATCGACGCCATCGGGGTGGCACGCACCCGCGATGCCGTGCGCCGCTCCTCCTACGGCCACGACCTCCACCTCCTCGGCTACGTGAGCCCGGCGGAGCGGGCCTGGCTGTACGAGCGGGCCGAGGCGTTCGCCTTCCCCAGCGAGCACGAGGGCTTCGGGTTGCCCGTGCTGGAGGCCCTGGCCGCCGGGTGCGCGGTGGTGGCGTTCGACAACACCGCGGTGGCCGAGGTGGCCGGGCCGAACAGCGAGCTGGTGGCACCCGACTGGCCGGCGCTCGCGTCGGGGATCGAGCACCTCCTCCACCGCTCGCCGGAGACCAAGGCCGCCGACGCCGAGGCCGGTCGGGTGTGGGCGTCGGGCTTCACCTGGGACACCCTCGGCCAGGAGCTGGCCGACCGCATCGCCACCGTCACCCCGTCCGCGGGGCCGACCTCCGGCTGACCCCGACCGGGCCGCCCTGGCCGACCGCAGGGACCCGGCCCGGCTGGTCGCCTGGCCGGCCGGCCGGGGCGATCAGCGCCAGGCGAGCAGGGCCAGGTCGCCCGAGCCGAGGATCAACGAGTCGAGGTCGGCCACCAGCTCCGGCGCCACGTCGCCGCCGCGGAACGACAGCGGCAGCGGGTGGAGGGGGCGCAGCTCGGTGGTGGCGAAGCCGGCCTCGTCGGCCAGGAACTCGAGGAACAGGGGGTGCACGGGCCGCTGGTGGGTGGGGTCCACCCAGAAGTTGGTGGCCGCCGTGCTGATGCTGAGCGCGTTCGGGGTCTCGAGCACGAGCAGGCCGCCCTCGGCCAGCACGCGGCGCGCCTCGAACACCAGGCGGATCTGGAGGTCGAGGGGCAGGTGCTCCACCACGTGCATGGCCACCACGGCGCGGTGGGAGCCGTCGGCCTGGGCGTCGAGCCAGCGGAACAGGTCGTCCTCCACGAAGAGGCGGGCCTCGCCGTCGGCGATCTGGCCTGGGTTCTCGTCGACGCCGATGGCGGTGAGCCCGTCGGTGTCGAGGAGCCGGACCAGCTCGCCCCGACCGCATCCCAGGTCGGCCACGGGAAGGTCGGGGTGGGGGAGGGCGCGCAGCAGGTCGAGGTAGTCGTGGCCCTGGCGGTCGGTGATCTCGGCGGGGTCGCCGCGGTGGCGGTCCTCGAAGGCCCGGTACAGGAGGTCGAACGAGGGCACGGGGTGGGTGAAGGTGGTGGCGCGGGGGGTCGGCGGGGCCGCTGCGGGGCCCGGCCCGGTGGCGCCCGCCTCGTCGGCGGTGGCGTCGGACGGGTCGGGACCGTCGGTGCCGCCAGGGGCAGGGACGGCGAGGGCCCGCTCCACGAGCGACTGGGTGAGCCGCGACGAGCTGCGCAGGTCGCCGAGCTGGCGGTCGACGGCCTCGCGGGTCTCGCGCGCCACCGCCTCGGCGTGGTGGAGGGTGTGCTCGAGGCGCTCGCGGAGGGCGGTGCCGGCGGCCTCGGGGTCGCCCGGCGCCAGCTCGCCGACGAGCGAGGCCGCGCCGGTGGCGCCGGCCAGCTCGGCCCGGACCTCCTCGCGGAAGCGGTCGAAGTAGGCCTCGAGGCGGTGGGTGGCGGCGACGGCCTGCTCGATGGAGGCCGCCAGCTGGGCCTGCTGGGCCCAGATGAGGTCGATGTCGCGCCGGAGGAGGTCGAGCCGCGTGGTGACCGGGCCGAGAGCCACCCGCCCGGCCCGCTTGGCGAGCTCGCGTGCCTGGCTGGGTTCGGTCATGGCGTGAGGCTCCTTTGCCCGTGGAGCCGTCGGGCCCCGGCGTCGGCGGCGGAGGACACCGCGGCGAGGAACCCCTCTGCGACCCGCCCCCACGCGAACTCCCGCAAAGCGTACTCCCGGCCCCGTCGGCCCAGCTCCGCGGCCAGGCGCGGCTGGCCGAGCACGGTGGCCAGCGCGGCCTCGAAGTCGAGGTAGTCGCCGTAGGTGATCCCCCCGCCCGAGCGGGCGGCGTGGCCGGCCAGGACCCGGCTGCGGCGCTGGATCAGCGCGGGGCGCTCGAAGAGCCACCCCTCCATGAGGGCGAGGGAGAAGCTCTCCATGTACGACGGCTGCACGAGCACCCCGGCGCCGGCCACCAGGGCATCCTTGGTGGCGTCGTCGACGAAGCCGGTGGCGATCACCCCCGGCACCGAGGCGGTGGTGGGGTCGCCGCCGGGGCCGACCACCACGAGCTGGAAGTCGGGGTCCACGGCGCGGCGGTACTCGGCGGCGAAGCGCACGGCGTCGTCGCTGCCCTTGGCCGGGTCGACCCGGCCGACCACGATGGCGTAGCGGTCCCGGCGCAGCCCGAGCGGGCCCAGGGCGGCGGCCACCGCGGCATCGTCGGGACGGGCCGGCGGCGCCACCGGGCACGGGACCACGATCGCCTTCCCGGCGGTGCCGTGCACGGCCTCGATGAGGTCGGCCTCCTCGGGGGCGAGGCAGAGGATCCGGTCGGCGTGCTCGAACATCCGCCGGACCCGGCCGACGTGGAAGGCCCCCTCGGGGTGCGCCGTGGGGACCACCATCGTGGGGCCGTGGGCGGCGGCCACCCCGGTGAGCCACAGGGTCTGCGCGTAGTGGTAGCCCACGACGACGGTGACGTCGGCCTCGGCGGCGGTGCGGGCGAGCAGCGGCTCCACGCCTGCCAGGTCGGGGCCCATGGTCTGGGCCCAGCGCTCCTGGGCCCACGGCCAGAGCGCCACGTCGTGGGCGTCGACGGCGCGGAGGTGCAGCGGGATGAAGCGGTCGTTGTCGCGCGGGGCCCGCACGGCCACCCGGTGCACGGTGACGCCGTCCTCCACCGTGGTGCCCGGCGGGTACACGTCGGCCCAGTCGGCGTAGCTGGTGGCGCAGCTGGCGATGACCGTGACGTCGTGGCCGTCGGCGACCAGGCCGGTGGCCATCGAGCGCACGTACTTCTCGGCGCCGCCCACCACGTCGGCGCCGTAGCGCTGCACCACGAAGGCGATCCTCACGAGGGCTCCGCCGGGGGCGCCCGGTGCTCGTCGTGGAGGGGCCCGTGGCCCGTGGGGCCGACGCCGGCGTGGGCGACGAGGGCCTCGGCCTCCGAGGTGGCGGCCGTGCCGACCACCGCCCGCACCAGCTGCGGGAGGCTGACGGCGGCGGAGAGCTGCTTGGCCCGGCTCACGCCGCGCCCCACCAGGACGTGGCGGAGGGTGGGGTCGGTGAGCACCCGGTGCAGCACGCCCGCCACCAGCACCGCGTCGTCGGGGTCGTCCACCAGCAGGCCGGCGTCGGCCACGGTGGCCGGGATGGCGGCCCGGGCCGAGGCCACCACGGGCAGGCCGGTGGCCATGGCCTCCACGGCCGGCACGCAGAACCCCTCGTGCTCGCTCAGGGTGCAGAAGACGTCGGCGCGGAGGTAGAGCGCGCTGAGCTCGGCGTCGGAGATGCGGCCGAGCAGGTGGGGTTCGCGCAGGCCGACGGTGCGAGCCATCACCCGCAGCGCCCGCGAGTACGTGGGGAAGCGGTCCACGCCCACGAAGGCCAGCCGGGCCTCGGGCAGGTGCTCCTGCTGGAGCACCGCCACCGCCGCGAACACCCGCTCGATGCGCTTGTGGGGGAGCTGCTGGGCCACGCACAGCACCAGCGGGCCGGGGCCCCACCCGCTGATCGCGGCGAGCATGGCGGGATCGGGCACCACCCGGTTCAGCCGGTCGACGTCGGGCGTGGGCGGCACCACCACCACGTCGGCGTAGCCGAGGGCGCGCAGCTCGTCGGCGTTGTAGTCGGAGTCGGCGATCGCCAGCTCCACCCGGTCGAGGAGCTGACCGAGCTCCCAGCGGCCGCGCACCAGGTCGCCGGCCACCTCGGGGGCGAACTCCACGTAGTACTCGGGTGGCGAGAAGTTGTGGTAGATGAGCACCAGGCGGGGCTCGTGGTCCCGCAGGGCCAGGAAGACCGGCCACGACCCCATGCTGGCGTGGAACACCAGGGGGCGGGCCCGGTTGGTCCGGACGGGCAGCTCGTGCAGCGGCCGGACGAGGCCCTCCATGCCGGGCTCGATGTGCTGGGAGAAGATGTCGGCCGGGCCGAGCTTCGCCAGCTCGTCGCGCAACATGAGGGCCGAGCGGGTGATGGCGTCACCCGGGGCGGCGCCCACCAGCAGCTGGTCCCACACCTAGCGCCCGCCGTCCTGGAGGTCGGCGATGCGGCGCTCGAGCTCGGCCACCCGGTACTCGAGGCTGCGGATGCGGTCGAGGTGGGCGCGGGCCAAGAAGGTGGACACCCGGTTCTGGCGCTGCGCCAGCTGGGCCACCAGCTCGGCGGTGCGGGCGGCGAAGGCCTCCACCTGGCGGCGCACCAGCGCGCCCACCAGGCGGGACAGGAGGTGGACGACGGGCCGGGTGAGGCGCGCCTTCAGGCCGCCGGCGGGTGGCCGCCAGGTCTCGAGGACGGCCAGCCCGTGCAGGTCGGCGGTGTCCAGCGGCGGCTCCTCCACCAGGCCGGCGTCGACGGCCTCCACGACGGCGCTGAACTGCCGGTCGAGCTCGCCCTCGGGGAGGTGGGGGAGCGCCCCGTCGGCGCGCTGGCGGGCCAGGTCGCGACGGACCTGGTCGACGGCGTCGGCCACCAGGTCGGTCCCGGGGCCGGCGCCGCTCGGGTCGGACCCGACGGGGGCCGAGGGATCTGACTGCTCGGTGGAGCTCACGCGTCGTCGCCTGTCTGGTCGTCGGATCGTCGGTCGGCCCACCAGTACACCAGCCCGGGCGCGCCGGCCGTGCCCCGGCGGCCCCGTGGCGCGCGTGCGGTGCTGCCGGTGCGCAGCACCTCAGGCGTCGGTGGCCCCGAGGGACCACTTCCCCCGGAGGTCCATCAGGCCCTCGGGCGACAGGCGCCGGCCGCTGCGCACGGCCAGGTGGAACTCGCGCTCCCGACGGTCGTAGTTGTGCTGGACGAACTCGTCGGAGATGGCCACGGTGAGCTCGTAGTCGCCCGGGGTGAGCGGCAGGGAGTCGATGTGGAAGTCGACGTGGCCCCGGCCCGAGATGGTGCCGAGGTCGGCGCCGTCGATCTTGGTGTTGGTGCCGGTGACGTGCACCTGGGTGGAGGAGAACAGGGCGATGCCGAAGACGGGCGAGGTGACGGGCCGCACGGCCTCGTAGTGGACCCGGACGGTGAGGGCCTCCCGGTGGACGCCGAACGACGAGGCCTGCCCGTCGTGGCCGATGAACTCCACCCGCTCGATCCGCACGTCCTCGACGACGGCGGGCGCCGCCACCACCGGGGCGGGCCCGTCGGTGGGGACCGCCGCGGCCGCCTGGGCCGCGTCGCGCTGGGTGCGCTCCGCCGTGTTGACCCGGTCCATGTAGGCCGCCGCCACCTCGGGCCCGGTGCCGGTCATCTGGAGCACGCCGTGGTCCAACCAGGCGGCGCCGTCGCACATGGTCTCCACGGTGCCGATGCCGTGGGTGACCACCACGATGGTGACGCCCCGCTTGCGGAGGGCGTAGAGGTGGTCGAAGCACTTGCGCTGGAACTCGGCGTCACCCACCGCGATCACCTCGTCGATGATCAAGATCTCGGGGTCGACGTGGACGGCCACCGAGAAGCCGAGGCGCACGAACATGCCGCTGGAGTAGATCTTCACCGGCGAGTCGATGAACTCCTCGACCCCGGCGAAGGCCACGATCTCGTCGTAGACCCGGTCGATCTGCTTCTTCGACATGCCGAGGATGGTGGCGTTCATGTACACGTTCTCGCGGCCGGTGAGGTCGGGGTGGAACCCGGCGCCGAGCTCGAGGAGCGTGGAGATCCGGCCGTCCACCCGCACCGTGCCGGTGGTGGGCTTGTAGATGTTGGCGATGCAGCGCAGGAGGGTGGACTTCCCGGAGCCGTTGTGGCCCACGAGGGCGTACATCGAGCCCTTGGGGATCTCCAATGACACGTCGGACAGCGCCTTGAACCGGTCGGTCCCGGCGTTGCGGTCGCGGCGGGTGAAGAGCTCCTTGACGGAGTGGGCCCGGTCCTTCTGGAGCCGGAACTCCTTCGAGACGTGGTCCACCACGATGGCGTGGTCGGTCACTACAGCTCCTCGATCACTTTGGGTGCGAGGCGGCTGAAGAGCCACCAACCCACGAGGAGGCTCACCACCGCGGAGCTGCCCATCACGGCCCAGTTCACGAGCGTGGGCCCGTCGAGGTGGTACACCCCGCGGCGGATGGCGTTCACGTAGGCGCTCAGCGGGTTGAGCTGGAGGATGCGCTGGTAGCGCTCCTGGATGACGTCGATCCGGTAGACGATGGGCGTGGCGTAGAACCAGACCTGCAGCAGGATGCTCATCAGGTAGGCCACGTCGCGGTAGCGGATGTTGAGCACCGCCAGCACCAGACCGAGCCCGAACGAGAAGCACGCCAGCAGCGCGAAGACGGGCAGCACGACGATGGCCGTCCAGGAGATGTTGCCCAGCAGGATCATGAAGGCCAGCAGGATCGCCACCTCGAGCACCGTCTGGAGCAGCACGGTGACCAGCCCGGCCACCATCGGGCACTCGGGCGGGAAGTAGGTGCGGGTGAGCAGGGGCCCGGCGCTGGCGAACGAGCCGATCGAGGTGTTGATGATGCCGGCGAAGGCGTTCCACACCACCAGGCCGCAGAACAGGTAGAGGGCGAACACGCCCTCGCGGCCGCTGCCCATCCCCGGGCCCTCCTGCTTGAGGAACACCCCGAACACCATCGTGTAGATGCCGAGGGTGGCGGCCGGGTTGATCAGCGACCACAGCCAGCCGAGGACGCTGCGCTTGTACCGGGCCTTGAGGTCCCGCTGCGCCAGGTTCGCGATCAGGGTCCGGTAGGACCAGACCTGTGCTGGGGTGGACAAATGGGGACTTCCTGGCGGGGACGATGCGGCAGGCGACGCTAGCAGCAGCCCTCGGCCGCTCCCCAGCACGGGGCGGGGCGCGGGCGGCGGTCGGGCCTCGTCAGTCGGGGTCGACGCGGAGCACGTGGAGGGTGAACGGGGTGGGCGCGGCGATGGCGAGGGCGGGGTCGACGTAGCGGGACGGCGCCCGGTCGAGGGTCTGCTCGGCCGTCCGGTACTGGTCGACCCCGTGGGTGGAGACGACCTCGGGACCGCTCGCCTCCTGGTAGGCGGCCAGTCCGCCGGCGTCCGGGCTGAGCAGGTGCAGCTCGTACCCGTTGGCCGCCAGCTCGGCGGCGACGCCCTGCGCCTCGACGAGGGTGGGGATGGCCGAGCCCTGGGCGGCGGCGGGCACGCCGCACCACGACCGGACGGTCTGGGGGAGCGTGGCGCTGCCGAACCCGCCGAGCACGATCACCGCGGCATCGGGACCGAGCGCGTCGCAGGCCTCGTCGACGGGCTGGTGGAAGCCCTCCTGGATGCGGTTCTCGCGCACCGGCTTGGTGGTGAGCGCCGGCGGCAGCACGAGCACGAGGGCGGCCACGGTCAGGGCGCCGACGGCGGCCGCTGGTTGCCGGGTGCGGAGGCGTTCCAGCGGGGCCAGGCCGGCGAGGGCGCCCACCGCGACGGTGGCCCAGAGGGCCAAGGCGGGGAACGTGGCGGGGACGAACCGGCGGGTGGCCCAGAGGTGGTCCGGGGTGATCTCGGGGTTCCACCAGTAGAGGCCGCCGGCGCCCAGGCACAGCACGAGCACGGCCACGGTGACGGCGTCGACCCGGCCCAGCACGGTGCGCCACGTGGTCCACGCCAGCGCGCCGATCGCGGCGAGGAGGGCGGGGGCGCCCAGGTACCAGGCCATCCAGCGCAGGGTGTCCTCGGCGTAGCTGCGGTCCGGGTCGATCGGGAGGCCCTGGGCCCGCTGCACGTTCTCGACGGTGGGGAGCACGAGGTTGGTGGTGGCGGTCTGGACGTGCGGCCGGACCAGCCAGCCGGCGAGCAGCACCAGGAGCACGAGCGCGGCCGCGGCGATCGCGGCGGGCCGGCGGGCCCGCAGGGCGGCACGGCGTGCCTGGGGCACGAGCAGCCAGGCCGCGAGGCCCACGGCGCTCATCGCCGCCGCGCCGAGCACCCCGGCTCGCAGCAGCGAGATCTGGTCGGTGAGGTCGCGGATGTAGTGGCCCGTCCGCTCGTTGAGGTCGACCCACCCGATGAGGCCCACCACGGTGGCCGCGGCGCCGGTGACGAGCCAGGCGACGGCCCGGTCCCGGCGCAGCCGTCCGGGCCCGGCCGTGGCGACGGAGAGCGCGGCGAGGGGCAGGGCCATCCCCACGTAGAGCAGGGCATCGATGCGGGCGCACACCAGGGCGCCGAGCAGCACGCCGCCGGCCACGCCCGCACCCCACCGCGGACGGTGGTGGAGGCCGGCGAGCACGAGCACCGCCGCCCACAGCAGCACCGAGGTGGCCGACTCCGAGTAGGTGTTCCGGGCGACGTAGAGGACCGGTAGGCAGGCGGCGAGGAGCGTCGGGGCGAGGAGCGACACGAAGGCCCGGCCGGTGAGGCGCACGGCGGTGGCGTAGACGAGCAGCAGGCTCAGCGCCGACAGCAGCGCGGGCACCCGGAACAGGACCTGGTGCCCGCCGACGTCGTAGCCGGCGGCCAGCAGCACGGGCGCGAGGTGGCTGAACTGGAACTCCACCTCGCCCGACTGGCGCACCTCGCCGGGCGGGCCGGTCACCTCGGGGGGCGGGAACGGGTCGCCCATGTCGTACACGGCGGCGCCGGAGAACTGGAGCCCGCGCACGCCCTCGAAGGCCTCGGCGCGGGCGTCGACCTCGAGCGAGCCCTCCCGGGCCAGCCAGCGGCCGGTGTTGACGTAGGACCCGGGGTCGCGGGTGATCACCAGGTTCTCCGACGGCGTGGCCCCGGCGAACACCAGGAAGGCGAGCGCGAGGGCGACGGCGGCCGCCGCGCCCGCATGGGCGGCGCGCCCGGTGGACGCGACCGGCAGCGAGCGGGCGACGGCGAACGTGAGCCCGGCGGCCACGGGCACGCCGAGGACCAGCGCGAGCCACGTCTCGTAGCGCCCCAGCACCGCGAGCAGCAGCCCCAGCGACCCGACCGACGCCACCGCCAGCGCACCGGCCAGGGCCGTCACCTCGAACCACCGGGGCGCCGTGCGCGGCTCGGCAGGGGAGGAGCGAGCCGCCGAGGTCCCCGGCCCGTCCGGTGGGGACAGGGGTGGGCGACGGGGGCCGCGACCTTCCTCGATGTCCTCCACGCTGGTCCTCCGCCGTCCTCGCGGTGGCATCGCCCCGGAGCTGCCCCCCGGCCACGATCGACGGCCGGTCGACCTTAGGCCCGGGCCCGATTCCCCACCGAACCGGCACCCGCTGCCTGCGACCTCGGTGCGGTGTCGGTTCTTCCGGCTGTGGGCGCCACCGGTCGCGCTTCCTGCCCGGAAGAACGGTGGGGGCTCGGTTCTTCCGGCTGGGGGCGCTGTTGGTAGCGCTTCCTGCCTGGAAGAAGGGTGCGGCGGGGGGATACCCGGGGCGGCGGGCACCGGCCGCGAGAATCGGCGGATGGATGTGCTGGTCTGCGCCACGCAGGTGCCGTTCCGGCCGGCCGGGCCGGCGTCGGCCACCGAGGACCTCGTGGGCGACCTCGTCGGCGCGCTCCTCGACGCCGGCCACCGGGCCGAGGCGGTCCTGGTGCCGGCGGCCGCGGATCGCGAGCGCCTCCTCGACGCCGCCCTGGCCTGGCGGCTGGTCCCGCTCGATGCCGACCTGGTGATCGCCGTCGACTTCCCCGCCTACTTCGCCCGCCACCGTCGCAAGGTGGCGTGGCTGGCCGACCACCACCGCCGGGGCGCCGACCTCGAGGCCGACGCCGTGCTCGAGCCGGGACCCCACCCGGAGCTCGACGGGTCGTGGTCCGAGGACCTCCGGCAGGTGGTCGACTGGGACATCCGCGCCCTCGCCGAGGCTCGCTACCGCTACGCCGTGTCCGACCGGGTGGCTGATCGCGTCCGGCGCCAGTGCGGCCTGTCCACCGCCACCCTCCCGGCGCCCCCGCCGCTGGCCGACCGCCTGGCCCCGCGCCGCGGCGGGGCCGGCAGCTACGTGCTCCACGTGGCCCGGCCGGGGGTCGACGAGCGGGCCGGGCTGTTCCTCGCCGGACTGGCCGCCACCCGTCGGCCGGTCCCCGGGGTGGTGGCGTGCCTCGGCCGCTCGCCGGGCACCCTGCCCGCCGACGCCGAGCGCCTCGGGCTGGGCGAGCGCCTCCACCTGCTGCGCGGCGTCCGCCCGCCCGCGCTCGTCGACCTCTTCGCCAACGCCATCGCCGTGGTGCACACGCCCATCGACGCCGACCAGGCCCAGGTCACGCTCCAGGCCTTCCGCTCCGGCGTCCCGGTCGTCACCACCGCCGACAGCGGCTCGGTGGTGGAGTGGGTCACCCACGAGGTCACCGGCCTCGTCACCGACGGCAGCGCCCGGGCGGTGGGCGCCGCCATCGACCGCCTGGCCGCCGATCCGGCGCTGGCCGCCCGGTTGGGCGCGGCGGGCCGGGCCCGCGTCGCCGATCTGGCCTGGGACCGGGTGGTGGGCGCGCTCACCGGGGTGGCGGTCCGATGAGCGCCGTGCTGGCCCTGGCGGCCACCCCCACCACCGCCCGCCGGGCCATCGGCCTCCTGAGCGTGGTCGGCCTCGGCACCGAGGTGGTGTCGTGGCACCGGGCGTTCGCCGCCACCGACCCGCAGCCCACGGCCGTGCTCGCCACCTCGCCCGACGTGTTGGACGAACTGCCCGACGTCCCCACCGCGGTGTGGGTCGACGACCGGGAGGGCCTGCGCCGGGCCCTGGCCCACGACGCCGAGGTGGCCATCTCCACCTCGCCCGACCTGGTCGACCACGGCGCCATCCCGGTGCCACGGTGGGGCGTCGAGGTGGCCCGCTGGCCGGTGCTGCCCCCCGTGGCCCGAGCCCTCCACCGGCGCCAGCTGGGCCTGCCCGAGGACCTCGTGGTGGCCGTCGACCACCCGGTCGCCACCGACGACATCGTCACGGTGCTCGCCCTGGCGGCCGCAGCCGTGGTCTCCGGGCCGCTCCTCCCGCTCGCCCTCGCCCTGGGCACGCCGGTGGTCACCGGGCCGGAGACGGCGCGCCGCTTCGGCCTCCAGGCCGGCATCGAGGTGGAGGTGGCGTCGGGCCCGGCGGCCGCCGACCGGGCCGCCCGCGCCCTGGCCGCCTACGACCACGGGGCCGCGGCCCTGTCGCGGCGAGGCCGGCGCTTCGCCGAGCGCCACCTCGACCTCGGCCGCCCGGCGGAGCTGGTCCGCCAGCGGCTCGGCCTCGTCTCGTCGGTCGCCGCCGGCCCGCCGGGCCGCCTCCTGGCCCGGCTCGACGAGCTGGCCACCCCGCCCGACGCCCGCATCCGGAGCCGGGCCGACGCGGCCCTCGCCCCCTTCACCCCCTCCGAGAGGATGATCGCCCCGTGACCCACCCGGCCATCGACATCGACGCCGTCGCCCGCCTCCGCCGCCAGCTCGGTCGACCCGAGCCCGCCCTCCGCGCCGTGGAGCCGGCGACGTCCGGCGCGGCGTCGCCGGCGGCCACCACCCTCGCGGGCCGGGCCCGGTCCGTGGCCGGTCGCCTGGCCGCGCCGGTGGTGGAGCGGGCCCGCCAGGAGCTCGCCCGGGCCGCCGCCCACGAGCAGGCGGCCCTCCGGGCCGACCTGGCCGACCTGCGGGCCGAGCTGGACCGCACCCGCACGGCGCACGCCGCCGAGCTGGCTGCGCTCCACGAGCAGGTCCGGGGGCGGTCCTGACCGCTCCGGCGCCGGGCGGCGCGCCGCTGCGCGTGGCCGTCGACGCCACTGCGTTGCTCGATCGCCCCACCGGCATCGGCGTGTACGTCGGCGAGCTGGTGGCCGGCCTGGCGACGCGGCCCGACGTGGCGGCGCGAGCCTTCGCGGTGTCGTTCCGCGGGCGGGACCGCCTGGCCTCGGTGGTGCCGTCCGGCGTGGCGGTGCGGTCGCGGCCGCTCCCGGCGCGCCTGGCCCGGGCGGCGTGGCGCCGCGCCGACCGGCCCACCGTCGCCTGGCTGGCCGGCGAGGTCGACGTGGTCCACGGGCCCAACTACGTGGTCCCCCCGGGCGGGGCCGCCGCCGAGGTGGTGACGGTCAGCGACCTGAGCGCCGTGCACTTCCCCGAGATGTGCACGCCCGACGTGCTCCAGTGGCCCGGCCTGCTCGAGCGGGCGCTGGCCCGGGGCGCCTGGGTCCACACCATCAGTGGCTTCGTGGCCGACGAGGTCCGCGAGCGCCACCCCCGCGCCGCCGACCGGGTCGTGGCCGTGCCCCTGGCGGTGCGCCGCCCGCCTGCGCCCACCGCCGCCTCCGACGCCGCCCGGGGCCGGCACCTGGCCGGTGGGGCGCGCTACGTGGTGGCCCTCGGCACCGTCGAGCCCCGCAAGGACCTCCCGTCCCTGGTGGCCGCGTTCGACGCCCTGGCCGCCCGCGACCCCGACCTGCGGCTGGTGCTGGCGGGGCCCGACGGGCTCGGCGTGGAGGCGCTGCAGGCGGCGCGGGACCGCTCCCCCCACCGCTCGCGCATCGTGCGGCTCGGCTGGGTGGACGACGAGCAGCGGCTCGCCCTGCTGCGCGGGGCCTCGGTGGTGGCGTACCCGAGCCGCTACGAGGGGTTCGGCCTGGTGCCGCTGGAGGCGGCGGCGGTGGGCACGCCCGTGGTGGCCACCGCGGTGGGGGCCCTGCCCGAGGTGGTGGCCGACGGGGGCCTGCTGGTGCCGGCGGGCGACGTCGACGCCCTCGCCGAGGCGCTGGGGCGGGTGCTCGACGACGAGGCCCTGGCCGCCGACCTGGTGCGTCGCGGCGGCGCCCGGGTGGACGCCTACGCCTGGGAGGCCACGGTGGACGGCATCGTCGAGCTCTACCGCCGGGCCGCCGCCGCCCGGTCGGGCCACCCCTCCCGCTGAGGAGCCCGGACGCGCCACGGGGCCCGCCCGGAGGCGGGCCCCGTGGGGTGGGGGAGCGCTCGATGGGCGGCCGGCCGGGGTGGCGGCCGGCCGGGTGGGTGCGTCAGGCGGCGCGGGCCACGAGGTCGCGGGCCTGCTTGACGACGTCTCGCGCCTGGCCGGGCAGCTTGTCCTCGAGCTGGGCGAGGGCGGCCTCGAGGCGGCTCTCCACCTCGGCGAGGCGCTCCTCGACCAGCTTCACGCGGTCCTCCACCAGCTCGGACATGCCCTCGAGGGAGCCCTTGGCGGTCTCGAAGGAGGTGCGGGCGGTGCCGCGGGCGTCGTCGAGCTGGGTGCCGACGGCCTTGGTCAGCTCGACCCGGCGGACCTGCAGCTTCTGGAAGGCGAGGACGCCGGCGCCGATGCCGATGTAGAGGGCGTCGCGCACGGCGTCGGTCACGGTGTCGGGGTTCAGTTCGGCCATCTGGGGCGCTCCTGCAGTTCGTTCGGACGGCCAGCGGGGGCTGGCGTGCTGCCCAGGATAAGCAGTTTGCATAACAGTTGCAAGCACTTTGCCGCCCGCGTGACGGACGTCTCCGACGGCGCCCGAGGGGCGAGGGTGCGCCGATCGACCCGAGGGGGTCCGGTAGCCTCGACCCATCGTGGAACCCCGACCCCCTGACCCCGGCGCGCCAGAGCTGGCCACCGGAGCAGAGCCAGCCGTGCTCCCGGCGGTGGTCCCCGCGGTGGTGGTGGTCCTCGTCACCCACGACGCCGGGCCGTGGTTCGAGGAGACCCTCCAGGGCCTCGCCGACCAGACCTACCCCGACCTCTCCCTGCTGGTGATCGACAACGCCAGCGCCGAGGACCCCACCGACCGGGTCACGGCCATCGTCCCCACCGCCCACGTCCACCGCCTGGAGGTCGACCGGGGGTTCGGCGCCGCCGCCAACGTGGTCACCGAGCTGGTGGAGGGGGCCTCCTTCTACGCGTTCTGCCACGACGACATCGCGCTGGAGCCCGACACCATCCGCTCGCTCGTGGAGGAGGCGTTCCGCTCCAACGCCGGCGTGATCGGGCCCAAGCTGGTCGACTGGCACGACCCCCGCCGGCTGCTCCAGGTGGGCCTCGGCGTCGACAAGACCGGGGTGCAGGCGCCGATCACCGAGCGGGGCGAGCTCGACCAGGAGCAGCACGACGCCGTGCGCGACGTCTTCGCCGTGCCCGGGGCCTGCACGCTCGTCCGGGCCGACCTGTTCGAGGCGCTCGGCGGCTTCGACGACGGCATCGACCACCTCGGCGACGACGTCGACCTCTGCTGGCGCGCCCACCTGCTCGGTGCCCGGGTGATGATCGCCCCCGCGGCCCGCGTGCGCCACCTCGAGGCCCTCGGCGACCGGCGCCCGGTCGACGACCGTCGGCGCCTCCTGGCGCGCCATCGCCTCCGCACGGTGCTCGTGGCCTACGGCCCCTTCCACCGGTGGCGCGTGCTGCCCCAGGCGGTCCTCTTCGCGGTGATCGAGGCCCTGTACGCCCTGGCGTCGGGCCATCCCGACCAGGCGCGAGACGTGGTGGGCGCCTGGCCGTGGAACATTCGGCGCCTGGGCGCCATCCGCCGGCGGCGCGCCGCCATCTCGTCGGTCCGCCGCGTCAGCGACAAGGAGGTCCGCGCCCTGCAGGTGCGGGGGAGCGCCCGCCTCAGCGGCTTCCTGCGCGGCCAGCTCGGCGGCCGCGAGGACCGCGTCACCACCCTGGCCCGCTCGTCGCGGGACCTCGCCGGCTCGGTGCGCGACGCGTCCCGCCAGCTCACCGGGGCCTTCGCCCTGCTCCTCGCGGTGCTGGTCGCGGTCAGCTCGCGTGGCCTCGTCCTCGACGGCATCCCCGCCATCGGCGAGTTCGCCCGCTTCCCCGACAGCTCCCGGCCCTTCATCGAGGCCTGGTGGAGCGGGTGGCAGCGGGCCGGGCTCGGCGCGCCAGGCGCGCCGCCCACCGGCTACGGCCTCCTCGGCCTCGGCAGCTACCTGGCGCTCGGCGCCACCGAGGTGCTGCGCACCGTCCTGATCGTGGGCGCCATCCCACTGGGCGCGTTCGGGGCCTGGCGGCTGGCCCGGCCGATCGGCTCGGTGCGCGCCAGCGTCGCCGCCTTCACCGTGTACCTCGCCCTGCCGGTGGCCTACAACTCGCTCGCTCGGGGCTCGTGGAGCGGGCTGCTCCTCTACGCGGCCTCGCCCTGGATCCTCCTGCGCCTCGGCCAGGCCAGCGGCATCGCGCCCTTCGGCCCCGCCGGAGCGGTCGAGGGCGAGCGCGCCTTCGGTGCCCCCCGGCGGCGGGCCGTCCCCCTCGTCCTGGGCCTCGGGCTCGTCCTCGCCGTGGTGGCGGCCTTCGTGCCGGTGGCGGTGGTGATCGTGGCCGCCATGGTCCTCGCCCTGGCCCTCGGCTCGCTGTTCTGCTTCCGGGTGGCGGGCGTCACCCGGCTGCTCGGGATCGGCCTCGGCGCGTGCGTGGTGGCCGTGGTGCTGCACGTGCCCTGGAGCATCGACCTGCTCACCGCCTCGTCGCCGTGGGACGCCGTCGCCGGCGCCGGGAGCACCGCCGGGGGAGACCTCGAACTGGGTCGCATCCTCCGGTTCGAGACCGGCCCGTGGGGCGCCCCGCCGCTCGGCTGGGCCTTCCTGCTCGCGGGCGCCCTGCCCGTGGTGATCGGCCGTTCCTGGCGGCTCGAGTGGGCCGTCCGGTCCTGGTTCGTGGTGCTCGCCGGCTGGGCGCTGGTGTGGGCCGGCCAGGAGGGCCACCTGCCGGTCGGCCTCCCCGCCCCCGAGGTGATCCTCGCCCCGGTGGCGGCCGCCCTTGCCCTCACCGCCGCCCTGGGCCTGGCCGCCTTCGAGACCGACCTGCGCGCCCACAAGTTCGGGTGGCGGCAGATCCTGTCGGTCGCGGCGGCGATCGGCGTGGTCCTCGGGGCGCTGCCCCTCGCCAGCGGCATCATCGACGGTCGCTGGCAGATGCCCGACCGCGAGTTCGCCAGCTCCTACGACGGGTTGGTGAGCACCGAGGGCCGGGCCGCCTTCCGCGTGCTGTGGGTCGGCGACCCCGAGGTGCTGCCCGCCACCGGCTGGCGCTACGACGACGACCTCGCCTACGCCACCACCGACCGGGGAGCGCCCACCGTGCTCGACACCTTCAACAGCGAGCCCCCGGGCGCCACGCCCCTGCTCGAGGACGTCCTGCGCCTGGCCGAGGATCGGCGCACGAACCGCCTCGGCCACCTCCTCGCCCCGATGGGCGTGCGGTACCTGGTGGTGCCCACCCAGCTGGCCCCCACCTCCACCCGCTCGGAGGACCTCCGCCCCGTGCCGGACCACTTCGCCGACGCCCTCGACCAGCAGCTCGACCTGGAGCAGGTGCCGGTGCAGGACGGCCTGATCGTCTACCGCAACACGGCGTGGGCCTCGAGCCGCGCCGTGCTCCCCGAGCTCGACGGCGAGCGGACCTCGTTCGCCGACGCCGTGGCCGACGACCTCTCGGACGCTCGGCCCGCCCTCACCCGCGACGTCGGCGCGGTGAGCGCCCGTGGCGAGGTGCCGGCCACCGGCGACCTCCTGCTGGCCGCCACGAGCGACGACGGGTGGCACCTGCGGATCGACGGCGTGCCCATGGGCCGCAGCGAGGTCTACGGCTGGGCCAACCGGTTCGCCGCCACCCGCGAGGGCACGGCCACCCTCGACTACGACACGCCGTTGGCCCGACAGCTCGCCACCGGCGGCCAGGTCCTCCTCTGGGTCGTGGTCATCGTGGTCCGCCGCCGGGCCCGCAACGCCGAGCGCCGCCCCGCGGCCCGATCGGCCCGGTCGTGATGGCCCGTCGTCGTGGCGGTCGCCACACCCGCCGCAGCACCCGCGTCACCCCGCGCCGCTGGCTCCCGTTCCTCGCCCTGCTGGCCGTCATCGCCGGTGCCGTCGTGGTCACCGCCCAGTCGTCGGACCCCGAGCCGCCCCCCACCACCGTGGCCGCGCCGTCGGGCGTGCTGCCCGTCACCGCGGCGCCGGGCGCGCTGTCGAGCGCCTGGTACTGCACCGGCACGGCCCGCGGCGAGGGCGGCGCGGCCGAGCTGGCCGTGGTCATCGCCAACCTGTCCGAGCGGGGCACCTCCGCCGAGCTGGTGGTCACCGGCTCCAACGGCGAGCGACGGCGGACCACCGTGCTCGTCCCCGCCAACGGCCGCACGCTGGTGCCGGGCACCGACCTGCTGTCGTCGGCCTGGGTCGGCGTGACCGTCGAGGTGCTCGGTGGCCGGGCCACCGTCGCCCGCCAGGTGGTCGGGCCGCAGGGCATCGACGTCAGCCCGTGCTCGAGCGCCGCGTCCTCGCGCTGGTACGTCCCGTCGGGATCCACCGTGCAGGGCGCCACGGAGCACCTCGTGCTCTACAACCCGTTCCCCGACGCCTCCAGCGTCGACATCTCCTTCGCCACCGACGCCGGCCGGCGGGCGCCGGTGGCCCTGCAGGGGTTCTCGGTGCCGGCCCGCTCGGTCCGGGTGGTCCCGCCCGACCTGCTGCCCGACGCCCGGCCCGAGCTGGCCACCCGGGTGATCGCCCGCACCGGCCGCCTCGTGGTGGACCGCGTGCAGACCTTCGACGGCACCGGGGACCCGCTCGGGGGCGGCGAGGGCGGGGGCCCCGCCACCGACCCGGCGATCGGCCTGGCGGCCACCGCGGCCATCCCGGCCACGTCGCCGCGCTGGCTGTTCCTGGCCGGCGTCGAGCAGGCGGGCACCCGCACGCAGGTGGGCATCTACAACCCCGGTTCCGAGGACGCCGAGATCGACGTGGTGCTCACCTACGAGCGTCCCGGCCTCTTCCCGGAGCTCGAGCCGATCCAACTCACCATCCGAGCCGGCGACGAGGCCGTCGTCGACCTCACCGCCCAGGGCGGGCTGGAGCTCGACACCCCGTACACCATCGACGTCCGCTCGCTCGACGACGTGCCCGTGGTTGCCGAGCAGCTGGTGCACGGCGCGGTGCCCCTGGCCGGGCCGCCGCCTGCCCCGGCCGAGGAGTCGGAGGGCACCGGGCCCGACGAGGAGGAGGGCGAGGCCGAGGAGGCCCCGCCCGAGGAGGAGGCCGAGGAGGCCCCCGAGGCGGTCACCGGCTTCGCCGCGGTGCCCGGCAGCCCGGTGGCGGCGCGCGAGTGGGTGCTGGCCAGCAAGGGCGATCCGGGCAGCCGCACCGCCGCGGTGGTGGTGGCCAACCCGGGGGCGCGGTCGGTGACCGTCCTGGTCAGCGAGGTCGCCTCCGGCTCCCGCACGGCGATCGAGGGGGCCACCGTGGAGATCCCGGCGGGCGACCGCCGGGTGCTCGAGCTCGCCGACGCCACCGCCAACGCCACCCTGGTGGTGCGGGCCAGCGGCCCCGTGGTGGTGGCCCAGGTGGTGGCGGTGGCCGAGGGCCCCGGCATCGCCCACGCCCTGGCCACGCCCACGCCCGAGTCCGTGGTGCGCCTGCCCGACTGATCTCCGACCGATCTCCGACCGATCTCGGACGGGTCTCGGGCTGAGGCACCGGCGCACCGGTGCGCCACACTGGGGTCGTGGCCTCGATCCTCGTCGTGCTCGTCCTCGGCGCCCTTGCCGTCGGGGTGGCGGCCCTCCTGCGGCGGCGGGGGGCCGATGCGCCCGAGCAGGGCCCGTCGTGGGCGGTGCCCACCCAGCTCGACCGCCAGGACTTCGAGCGGCCCACCGCCCCGTGGCTCGTCACCGTCTTCTCCTCGGCCACCTGCCTGTCGTGCCAGGGCACCTGGGCCAAGGCCGAGCTGCTGGCCTCCGACGAGGTGGCGGTCCAGCAGGTGGAGGCGGTGGAGCGGCGCGACCTCCACGAGCGCTACCAGGTGGACGCCGTCCCGATGGTGCTGGTGGCCGATGCCGAGGGGCGGGTCGTCCGCTCCTTCGTGGGCCCGCCCACCGCCACCGACCTGTGGGCCGCGCTGGCCGAGCTGCGCGAGCCGGGCAGCGTGCCCCCCTCCTGCACGCACGACTGAGGGGGTGCGGCCCGACCGGTCGGGTCGGGACCCCGGACACGACCCGGGAGGCGTCCCGGACACGACCCCGGACGCGACCCAGCCGCCGGCCGGAGCCGACGGCTGGGGGAGTGCGGTGGTGGCCCGAAGGGCCGGCGCTCAGTCCTCGGTGGTGACGGGTGCGTCCTCACGGAGGGCGGGAGCCGGGGCTCCCGCGGCCAGGTTCACCAGGCGCTGGACCTCGGCACCATCGAGCGTCTCGTGCTCGAGCAGGCCGCGAGCCACCAGGTCGAGGCCGTTGCGGTGCTCGGTGAGGAGCTCCTCGCAGCGCGTCTCGTTGGCCCGCAGGATCTTCTCGACCTCCTCGTCGATGACCCGGGCCGTCTCGTCGGAGTAGTCGCGGGCGTTGCCCATGAGGTCCTCGCCGAGGAACACCTGGCCCTGCGAGCCCCAGGCCATGGGCCCGATGCGATCGCTCATGCCCCACTCGCGGACCATCTTTCGGGCCCGTTCGGTGGACACCACGAGGTCGTTGTTGGCCCCGGTGGACACCACGCCGAAGATCAGCTTCTCGGCGATGCGCCCGCCCATGGCCACCACGATGGAGGCGTCGAGGTAGTCGCGGTTGTAGGAGTGCTTGTCCTCCTGGGGCAGCTGCTGGGTGACGCCCAACGCCATGCCCATCGGGAGGATGGTCACCTTGTGGACCGGATCGGCCTCCTCCAGCACGGTGGCGGCCACGGCGTGGCCGGCCTCGTGGTAGGCGGTGAGTTCCTTCTCCTTCTCGGACAGGGCCATCGACTCGCGTCGCTGGCCCATGAGCACGCGGTCACGGGCGTACTCGAAGTCGTCTCGGGTGATCATCTCGCCGCCGCGGCGCACGGCGTGCAGGGCGGCCTCGTTGACCAGGTTGGCCAGCTCGGCACCGCTCATGCCGGGGGTGCCCCGGGCCACGACGCCGAGGTCGACGTCGGGGCTGATGCGCTTGCTCTTGGCGTGCACCCGCAAGATGGCCAGGCGCTCCTCGTGCTCGGGGAGCGGCACGACCACCTGGCGGTCGAAGC